>CAVIOP010000147.1:0-7058 GCA_963644485.1 bacterium
GGCATGTTTCAGAACGTATTTGCCCTGTTGATCGCGATCAACGGCATGTTTCGGAACGTATTTGCCCTGTTGATCGCGATCAACGGCATGTTTCAGAACGTATTTGCCCTGTTGATCGCGATCAACGGCATGTTTCAGAAATAATTGTAGAAAGATTTTTGAAGCGAAACCATGAAAGATACATAATCGTAAAAAGATTTTAGCAGCAAAAACTATAAAAGGATTCCGAAGAAGCCGTTTTAGAGGGAAAGATAGGCCTTGCGGTCTATTTTGCCGTTGAAAGTGCGAAGCACGGACGGCACCTGCTCGTAGAGCATTGGGATTTTGTAGGATTCCAGCTTGCTTTGAAGGGCGCGGGCCAATGTGCGCTTGTCAAGAAGGATGCCAGAGGGGAGAACCACGAGGAGTTTCAGCACCGTGCCCAAAACACGATGCTGGAAGGGGATGCAGACGCAGTCTTCCAAGATGCCGAGGCTCATGGCGGCTGCCTCTACCTCGGAGGGCTGCACCTTGTAGCCGCCCACGTTGATGATGTCGCCCGAACGGCCTTGCAGATGAAGGCGGCCCAAAGTGTCGACCTCGCCCATGTCGGAGGTAAAGACCTTGCCCTCGTGCAAGACGGCGGCAGACAAGGTATCGTCGCCCAGATAGCCGCTCATGATGGTGGGCCCCTGGCACGCCACGCGGCCCTCGGGCGTGATGACGACGGAAGAGTGCTTCATCGGACGGCCGACGCAACCCTCTATGCACTCACCACGGTTGAAATCGAAGGTGGAAATGATGCCTGTCTCCGTGCTAGCATATGTATTGTAGAGCCGGGAATGGGGAAGCAGGCGGCAGAGGGTCTGCATGTCGGCGAGAGAGATGGCTGACGCGCCCGTCTCGATAAATTCGATGCGGGGAGCATATTGTGACAGCAGACTGGAGGAGAAAGCCATGAGCATTCTGAGGCTTGCGGGCACTAGGAAGGATGCCGAGGGCTGTGGGCATCCATCGATGGCGCGAAACCATGCGCCGATGTCCTTCAAGCCGTCCAAGATCGTGATCGTGGCACCCACCAAGATGGAGGGATACACTTTGGAGAGGCTACCCAGATGGTTGAGCGGTCCGCAGATGATGAAGTTCAAGGCATGATGATAGCCCTGGGCCTCGACGAGGTTTTCGGCGTTGGCCAAGAGGGCGTCATGGGAGATGATGACGCCTTTTTTCCGGCCCGTGGTGCCGGTGGTGAAGAGCACGTCGGCCGTGCCTGGGGGCACGGGATTGTGGGCGAGCCGAGCCATCTCGGTGAATTGGGCATCGGAAAGGTCTTTCTCCAGCGGCATGGCGATGCCTCCGGCCAGATGGATGGCGAAATAGAGCACGAGGGTGTCTATCTCGCAAACGGCGCGGAAGGGAATGGTTTTCCCCCGGGCGTCCATCTGCCGAGACAGCTCCTCTACCCTAGTCCACAGCTGGCTGTAGGTCACATGTTCCTCCCCCTTCACGATAGCCCAATCGTGGGGGTAAATGCGGGCGTTGCGCCTCAGTATGTCCTCCAAGATCTGCATCTATCGGTTGATTTTGCTTTCCACCATGGCCACGATGCTATCGAGGCTTCGGAAATTGCGTGGGGTTACGTCGGATGACTCCAATTTTACGTTGTACTCATCCGAAAGGAGCATCAAGATGGTGGTAATGCCCAGCGAGTCGAGCTCGTTGAACAGGAAGTCTGAGTCCAAGTCTACGAGAGGCAGCGCCTCTTCCAAAATTTGTCTGATTTTCTCTTTCATATCGTTTTATTTGTTTTCAATTTTCACATTCTCTACGATGCCCTCGAAGGCATACTTCATGAGGCAGCACTTGTCGGCATCCTCCTCCCTTGCCACCAAGTCGGCTTCGGGGTGCAGCAGCGCCAGCAGCAATACGTTTTCGCCATATCCGGCATGCTCGATGATGATTTGCGGGCGTGCCGTTCCCAGGTTCTTCATCATGCCCTTCAGGGCAGTCTCCTGCTCGCCTATCCACGCTGCATAGTCGCGGGTGTGCCTCAGGTTGCGCTTCACGGCGCCGAACACTTCCACGCCCTTGTATCGGTAGCGGTCGAGTACCAGGTAATGCAGGTATCTTGGCTCGTGGGGCGAGCGGTGGAAGAGCCACGAGAGGGAGATGGGCCTCTGTCGGAAGCGTCCGTTCTTCTGCACGAGCCAGCGGAAGATGAGCGGCGGGAAGACATACGCCATCAACACTACGCTGAACATTCCGGCGATGGTGACTTCGGCGAGCGAATGGAGGGCGGGATGGCGGGCGATGATGAGTGTGCCGATGCCGATGAACATGATGAGCGCCGAGATGATGATGCTGTGCTTATACGAGGCGAGCATCTTGCGGCGGTAGGCGTATTCGTAGATCGCGCCCTCGGTGATGAAGATGGTGTAGTCGTCGCCCTGGCCAAAGATGAAGGTGGCGAGGATGATGTTCACGATGTTGAACTGCATGCCCAATATCGACATGATGCCCAATATCCAGAGCCAGCTCACGGCCATCGGGATGAACGAGAGCACGGCCAATTCGAGGCTGCCCATCGAGAGCCAGAGGAAGAAGAAGACGATGCATCCGCAAGCCAGTCCGATATAGTTGAAGTCGTCGGAAAGGTGGGTGGCGACGGCGCTGTTCATCGACTGGATGTCGAAGGTGTAGCAGCCCGACAGGCTCTCCTCCACCTGCTTCATGCGGCTGTCGCCCTTCACGGAGAGCACGTTGATTACGTTATACTTCCTGCCCACGCTGTCTTGGCTGAAGTTGCCGGCGAACACTTGCGTGCTCAGGGGCGCGAAGTAGGCGAAGGGCTGGGGGTGGTATTCTTTTGAAAGCAGGGCCTGGAAGTCGTCGAAGGAATGGTCGGCGAAGCCCTGTTTCTGCATCTGCTGCTTCAGGCTGGGCTGCATGCTGGCGAGATGTTTCTTCCAGAAAGTCTCCCACCTACGGATGCGCCTCTGCTGCTCGGCCTTGGATACGAGAAACTGGCTGCAGGTGGCGATATCGTGTATCTCTCCCCTCTTCTTCATCGCCTCTAACTGGGGCTGGAGGCGGAGGCTTTGTTCCAAGGCTCCGTCGATGGTGGAATCGGTGGAGAGGGCGTATATTTTCTGATATTCGCTGCCCTGCAACATGGTGTTTTGCAGCGAGTTTAGGGTGGCGCGCTGGCTGTCGGTCATGTAGTTGATGTGCGACATGTTGGTGTCGAACTGCGTTTGGAGCGAGAAGTATCCGAACACGCAGGTGAGGCCGACAATGATGGCAACGAAGACGGGTTTACCCTCGAGTTTCAGTTCGCTCAGATGGTCGAGCACTGTATGTTTCTGTTTTTTCCCGTCGGGCTTTAGCCTGACAAGATGGGGCAGGAATATAATGACGAAGAGGATGGTGCCCACGAGCAGGAACGAGCTGAACAGGCCAAGATCCCTTAGCGCCACGCTCTGCAAGGGCACGAGCGCGAGAAATGCCCCCACCGTGGTTATATTACCCACCACGAGCGGCATCACTATCTCCTTCAAGGCCTTGGGCTTGCTGGGTGTGTGAGACAAGTGGGCGATGAAATGCAAAGGATAGTTGACGGCGATGCCCACGATGACGGATGAGATGCCGATGACGATGATGGACACCTTATCGTGCACCAACGCGAGGCAACCCATGGCAAAGATCCATCCCCACGCGATGGATAGGGCTATGAGCATGAGATTGCGCCCGTTGCGGAAGGTGAAGAGCAGCAGGGCGAGGATGAGTACCACGGCAATGGAGACGGCGAGGATGCTGTCGGCCTTGATTTGCCGGGCATTGGTTACGGCTATCACGGGGCCGCCTGTAAGCTCGGCATCCATGCTAGCGCGGCACTCGGACTGACGGTGGTGTGTGTGGATCACGGAGTCGGCACAGGTCTGCAGCATCTTGATGATGCGGGCATTGTTCTCGGTCTCGCTTGCGCCGTAGGGCGAATCCATCATCACGATGGCCTTCACGGAGTGGCGCATGTCGGGTGAGAAGATATGCCCGTCGTACATCTCGTATTTCAGGCTGCTGTCTGTGCGCTGCAGCTTCTGCACCACCGGGGTGAAGAGGTTGAGCGGGTCGCGCTGGATGTTGTCGGAGAGCAAGCCCCCGGCTGGGAACATCAGCATCTGCTTGTCGGCCTCGAGCTGGCTCGGGATGTAGGAAGGCTGGGTGAGCAAGCTGTCTATCCGGGCATAGTCGGCAGGCGTGAGGAAATATGGGATGTTGGTGTATACGAAGTCGGTGAGCCGGGTCATCTTGGCGAGGTCCACCTGGGTCATGATGTTCTTCATTTCGTGGGCTGTATCGGCTTTCTCCACGAGGTTGGCAAACTCGTCGATGCCTGCCACCAGTTCGTCGGCATAGGCTTCGGCCTCAGCCGAGGTCAAGGTGTCTCGGGCGGAAGATTTCTGCTTCTCGTGCTCGAAGATGACAAAAATCTTGTTGGCGCCCGAGATGTCCTGGTATACCTTCATCGCGTTCTGGTGCTGTGGGTCGAGCGGCAGGAAGTCGGCAATGTCTTCCTTATAGCTGAGCCTCATCACGGAGAGCAAGAGCATCAGGGTGAGCCCCAGGAACGAGAGCACACCCGTCTTACGGTGTATCTTGAGATAACCGTATATCTTCAGAATGAATTCTGTCATCTACTTGTTGTTTACGGGGTTAGAATAGATGCCGAGGAAGATGTCCTTCAGCCTCTCGATGTCGCAAGTGTCGTAGCGCTCGAGCTTGTTCACTCTCTGTAGGAAAGTTTCCTTTTGCCCGGGGGTGTATTCGCCCTGATATTTCGTGGTACCGTATCGCAAATCGAAGGCGATATAGTTGTTTGGGTAGAGCCTGTAGGCGGTATTGATGCGGGCGTCCAGGAGGTGGGCCACAGCCTTGTGGTATTCGTTGTTGGTCATGCTCTCGAACTTGGAAAGTTCTGCCCTCGAGATGGGGTCGCAAAGCTCGATGTGCACTCTTCCCTTGGGCTGCACCAGTCCGGTGAGTATGCTGTTGAGATCTTCGCCCGGCTTCTTGGTATACTTGGCAAATTGCGACTCATAGAGCTCGAGCGTCTTCAGGATGTCGCACGATTCCCACTCATACGAGATGGATACGGGCACGATGTGCAGCTGGTCGATGGCCTTTATCTTGTCTTCTGGGCACGACATGCAAAACATCTTGATGATGCCCTGGTCGGTGGCGTCGTTGCCGTCTTTGGTTCTGCCATTGCGCTGGGCTATCCATGCCGACTGCCGCTTTTCGCTGATCACGAATCGGATGTAGTCGGAGAGGTGGCGCGAGCTGCGGTAAAACTCCTTGATGCTTCCGCCGGGACGCTCCACTTTGAACATCTTGTTGCTCTTCCCGATATCGATGATGAGGGGGTTCATCATCAAGTTGGCGCCGAAGGTTATCTCGGTGGTGTCGAAGCCGTGGGTGACGAGGAAATACTGCAGCAGGCTGGAGTCGAGCATGATGTCGCGATGGTTCGACACGTAAAGGTATTGCTGGTCGGGGCTCAGCTTGTCGAGCCCGGAGCAGGTGAACTCGGTGATGCTGTTCTCGATGACCCTCTGGTTCACCATGCGCATCGTTTCGCCCTGAAATTCCTCCACCGTGCGGTAGTTGGCTATGCGGTTTCTCACCTCGTCGAGCGGCTCGCCCGGATACACATAGGCGGCGAGAATCGGGAAAGAGGAACTGCCGGCTATGCGCTGCATGGCTGCCGGAATCTCCTCTGCGGAATAGGGGCGGATATCGTCAAATTCAGAAATATTCATTGTCTATATATATGTGTGATTAAAAGTGCAAAGATTTCAGCCATTCCAGGAATTCGCGCTTCCATTGACGGCATTCAGCGGTGCCCTTGGCTTCGTCGGCCCCGAATCCATGGCCGCCGGTCTTGTATTGGATGTATCGATGCTCCACATGATGGGCAGCAAGGGCAGAGTCGAGCAGTTCGGAGTTGTGATATTTCACGATGGGGTCGTCCTGGCAGTTGACGAGAAACACGGGCGGACAATCATCAGGCACATGCCGCTCGAGCGAAAGGCTCTGTCTCAAATCCGGATTGTTCTTGCGGCTTTCGCCCAGCAAGGCACGGCGCGAACGCTTGTGAACACACGGCTCGGTCATCGTCACCACGGGATAGATGGGAGCAACGAAAGCCGGACGTTCCTCTTGCTCAAGAAATTCTGCCGCCGACATCACAAGATGGCCTCCGGCAGAGAAACCCATGGCCCCAACACGGTCGGCATCAACGCCCCATTCCGAAGCATGCGCCCTGACGAATCTCAGGGCTTGCCGCATATCGTTGATGGCATCGGGATGGCGCACGCCGCGCCTCACATATCGGTCGTGGGAGAAGAAAGCCCACCATCCGGCCGTGCGATATTTCAGAACAAAGGCCGAAATGCCCTGTTCCTGCAGCCACTGCCCCACCTTTACACCTTCGTGCTGCATATCGTGCCAGAAATAACTGCCGCCGGGGCAAACGATGACGGCCAGATTACGCTCTCTGCCGCCATCACGCTTTTCATCACTTGCCGGTGCCAGATAGGCAGTCAGTTCAACATGCTTCCTCGTAGAAGTTCCCTCCCATATATTGAATTTTTCCTGTGCCTGGAGCATCAGACCAATGCCCAGCAGGAGAAATGCAGACCCTATTCTTTTCTTCATCATAACTGATTGATAACATAATTCTTTCCCAATATCACTTCTGCCGTTGTGATGGCGGTAAGCGGCACGCCGCAGAACCCGTGCAGATTGTTGTTCTGCCCGGTGAGCAGCAAATTGTCTACCTTCGTAACCACGGGCACCTGCGAGAGCACCATATTCTTATAGTCCTTGCTGTATCCGCTCAGCGCTCCTCCCTTCACGCCGTAAAAGTCGCGGATGGTAAGGGGCGACGCGGTATTCATCTGTTCGATGCAGTCGCTGAAGCCGGGATGCAGTTCCTCCAAACACTGCACGAGCTTCCTGGTCATCTTCTCCTTCCACTCCTTATACTCCTCTCCGCGATGTCCCACGGTAGTGTCCTC
>CAVIOP010000148.1:0-7008 GCA_963644485.1 bacterium
CGACCTTCACGATAGAACCCGTGTTGTCGCGGTTGCGGTCGTAGGCATAGCGAGCGCCGTACTCGGCATTCACGTCCTCGGTGCGCATGGAGGTTGTGGGAACGAGGTATTTCTTGTACTTGCTCCAGAGGGAGTCGTTGCAGAACTCGTCGTAGTATTCTGCATCCACATAGACCTTCGCATTGGGACAGTTGATGAACAGACTGTCGCCGGCAGGATAGACGTCTGTCGGGCGGAGCATCACGTCGTGGTCGTCGCCGGCAAACATCCTGATGCGCATGTAGAGCGCCTTGAAGTTGGTGTCGAAGGCATAGTTGTCTATCTTCATGTTGATCCAACCGCACGCCGTCGTGCCGGCGATGTTGCTGCAGTTGTCCCAGAAGTAGAGCGTCTCCACTCCAGTCAAGTCCTCTATCTCGGTGGTGAAGTAGTTGTTGGATGTGCCTATGTCGACAATGGCATAGGAATCACCTTTGCCGTCCGCTGACACACCCGTAATCTTCGTCTCGGCCGCTTCCTTGCCACCGACGTTTATCTTCTTGCCCGTGACCGTGTATTGCAGACCGCCTTCGTTGTACTGGGTATTGGTTGCCGAACCGCTCTTGTCGTAGCCGCGCACCAGACCCGAATAGTTGCTGCCTTCTGCTTGCACAGTGATGGTGCCGGTAGACTTGTCCGCAAAGCAGTTGTCTATCATTGTTTTGGTGTCGGTCATGTAGCCCACGACACCGCCAACGTAGTTGTTTCCCGTAATGGTGGATTTGCCGATGATGGTGCATCGGTACATCTTTGCGCCGGAGTCCATGCATCCGGCGATGCCGCCGACATAGTCGTGGTGTGATTTCACCTGACCTTGGTAGGAACAGTCGCGCACCTCGGCGCTCATATCAAACTTGCCGACGATGCCGCCAACATAGTCCGCCTCTTCGTTCTTGATAGTACGCTCTACATTGCCGTTCGTCACCTTACAGTTCTCGATGTAGCCCACAGGCGTGGCGTGGCCTTCGTTCTGCGTCAGGAAACCGGCAATGATACCTTGGTATTTACAGTCGTTGGTGATGAGCGACGGGTTGGTGAGCTTCAGGTTCTTTATTGAACCATCCTTCACATAGCCGAAGAGGCCGGCATATTCTTGTGCTTTGATGGTAAGGCTGTCGATGGTGTAGTTCTGTCCGTCGAACACGCCGGAGAAGTTCTTGTCCTTCGAACCTATCGGCGTGAACGACCCGGCCTTGCTCATGTTGAGGTTGTTCATCAGTCTCGCCTTGGCGGACGTCGTGCCGCCGTTGACCTTGTTGGCGAACCACTTCAGTTGGTCGGGAGTGTAAATCTCGTAGTATCCTTCGTATGTGGCGTCCCAAGCTGCCTCGACCATGATCAGCGTGTCGCATCCGCACACATTGCCGCTCCTGCCCGAGGAGGCTTCCACCTGTGTGTCGTCTGCCACGGTGCAGCCAACAACGGCAAGGCTTCTGGTTCGTCCCTGCTGGTAGCCGGCGATGCCGCCCACCCAGTTGAAGCCCACCACCGAAGAGTGGCCGTTGGTGTGGTCGTTGACGCTACAGTCCTCTATCAGGCTCAGGTTGGCCACTCCGGCGATGCCGCCCACGTAGCTGCCGTCCGTGCGGACGTATCCGTCGACGGAGCAGCCACGGGCGACGGACTTCTGCAGCATGCCCACGATGCCGCCCACGTAGTTGATGTCCTTCTGCTTGCTGTCGTTGCGCACGATGTAGAGGATGTCGGTCAGCGTGGAGCGGCAGTTCTCTATCACCGTGCCGTTCCTCGCCGCGCCGCAGATGACGCCGACGGCGTACTGCTCACTCGTCACCTGGGTGTCGCTGGTCGTCTTCATCTTGGCGCCACTGACCGTGACGTTGCTGATGGTCGCACCCTCGGCGAACCCGAACAGACCGCTGGCGGACGCCTTGTGCAGCACCAGACCGGTGATGACGTGGCCTTGGCCGTTGAACTTGCCCTTGTAAGGCTTGTTGATCTGCTCCGTCCCGGCCGTGCCGTCGGACCACGGGCCGATGGGCTCCCAGTATTCGTCGCCCAGTCCGGACAGGTCGATGTCCGCCGTCAGCACGGCGTTGGCGCTCTGGTCGCTGGTCTTGACATGACTGGCGAACCACTTCAGCTGCTCCGCCGTGGAAATCTCGTAGTAGCCGTCACTGTTCTTTGATGGGGTGGTGGTGTCGTCGGCGAAAGCCGTACCGCCGAAGCCAGCGAGGAACAGCGAAAGTGCGAGCAGCAGACGCGACACGCCCTGCTTCCCTGCGGTAAATGCGATGTTTCTAATCATTGGTGTAAACTACAATCTCGTTTTGTGTAAACGGTTATGCCTGTGAATGCACATTGTTCTCAAGGCGCTTAATTACAAAGAACATGGTACTGCGGACATAAGGGTGGGAACTTTCTCCTTATGTCATGAAAAAACACAAACGTACTCTCCCCGTCAGGAGTCTTGGCGTTTACTCGCGGTAGGTAACGTGTAGGTAACGGTGACATCCGCCGCATTGGTGAAAGTCACCTTGGCGGTGCGTACCACGTTCTGCTTTTCAATCAGCAGAGGGTCGTCGTCCTCGGCTTCCGAGAAGTCGAGTCCTTCCGTATAATTGAACCTGCACGTGTTGTTTATCTGACTCCACGAGTTGTCGTTGTCGTTGCTGAGTACGTTGTCAAGGGTGAAGCAATAGTCAAACTCTCCCACGGTCTTGAGGTTTACGCCAGCCTTGACTTTGGCCTGTGCCGTGACATTCATCGTCGCCGGGAAGGTGGTGAAAGTCTTTTGTGCGGAAGTGTACTTGCGCACGGGGGTCTGCGTCTTCATTATCGGATCCGTGTAGGTGGAGTTCTCGGTGTTGGCCTTTGTCAGCGTCACCGTTTCGCCGTCTACGGTGCAGGTGATGTCGTAGATGTCCAGCATGTCTTCGGCGAAGTAGATTACAGGCTGCGCCGCGGCTATCTTGGCCTCTTTCTCTGTCGGCTTTATCTGATAGCCATCGTCGTCACCGCCACATGATGTGAATATGACTCCTGTTACGGCCAAGACCGCTCCCATGAATAATGAAATAATCTTCTTGTTCATTTGTTGATTGTATTTAGTGATTTACTTTATTATTTTCTTTGTAGACTCCTGCGGGCAATCACAAGCAACGCACGTGCGCGCATGCGTAATAAATATAAGGTGCAAAGTTATAAAGAATTGTGATACGTCGTATCATAAAAGACAGCTTTTAACACAATAGGACATTAAATTGGGCCAATTCGTTGTGCGGGTTAGAACGAGAACTGGGTTGTCAACATCAGTTCGCGTGGACGCAGACGGTAACTGTCGGTCAGTGTGCTGATGCCGCTGTACGTGGTCTCCACATAACTCTTCTTGTTGAATATGTTGCGCAGTTCGGCCGTCAGACGTATCTTTTTCAGTCGCCATGCCATTTGCACATCGCCCAGCAGACAGTTGAGGCAGTTGCCTTGTTGCAGTTCGTTGCGGTAGTGGACCAGCGAGAAGGTCAGGTCCACATTGCTGAGGGTGGCAGTGGCAGAGAACGACTGCTTCCAGTTGAAGAGTGATGAACGTGCGGCATCCTGCCGACGGCTGTCGTAGAAAGAAAATGTGCCTTCGTAGATGAAGTCGAAGCAGCCGGGCGCATACTCCAGGCTGGGTGTCAGCGTGTAGGTGTTGGCGGTGTAGGCAATGGCAAGTCCCGATGAGTATTGCTCGCCCTTGCTGTAAGCATAACTGGCCTTGAACCGCGTTTTGAGGTTCAATCGATAGAATCCCTTGGATACGTAAAGTGAAGCGCCGGCACTGTTGCTGCTGCTCTTCTGTTTGTAGAGCGTGGTGTAGTAATGTCCGTCGGTTATCTGCAGGTCGGTGGCCGTGTTCATCCACTGGCGCGAAGCGGTGGCGCTGGCACTGAAGAAGAGTTCCTTGATGGGACGCTTGTAGTTGTAGTTGAGCCGGGCGTAAAGCGAGCGGATTACGGGGATGATATTGGCCGACTGATACCATGACCGGTAACTCTTGCGGTAATGGTCAAGGGCGTAGAAGGAGGCGTTGCCCGTTGACGTAGAGTAGCCGGTGCTTGCCGTGACTTCCTGTCGGTAGTTGATCTTCTTGTACAAATACAGGAAAGGCGACACCGTCCATAACGTCTTCTGCTGGCGGGTGAATCGCTCCCATTTCATGTCGGGCGAGAACGACAGGCGGAATGTTTCCGTCTTGTATTGCCAGAAGGGAGTCAACTTAGCCCAGATGTCCACATTGTCGTTGCTGGTCTCATCCCCGTTGCCCGGGACTACATGAATGTTTCGGACATCAAAGGTCAACTGGTATTGCTGGGTGAAGCACATGGCGGTCTTTTGCCATTGCAGGGCGTGTGCCGTATGCCATAGGTTTGTTCTGATGCGTGAACGCTCGCTGTTGACGTAGAGGTCGGCCACGCCGTGGTGATAGTCGGCCACCGACCGCCATGTCAGCAGACTCTTGCTGAGCGTGAAGATGCGGTGGATGTTGCCCTCGAGGTTTATCTGTGGCGTGCGGATGCGCTGGGTGAGCGTGTCGCCGATGTTGCAGAGTCCGTCGTCCTGGCTTGCGCTCACTTTGATGTGCGAGTTGCCGTAATGGCGGTTCTCGTTCACCTTGTTCTCCCATTCCAGCGTCAAGGCATCCGACGTTATGGTCTTCTGGTTGTCCTCCGTGGTGGTGACGGGATTGGATAGCCCTAAGTCGTAGATGGATGTGTTCTCTGTGTGTTGTCGGGTTACCGAACGCAGATAGCCAGCCTGCAGGCGGTTCTCGGTGCCCTTGCGGCTCTTGGTGAGATGGTTGACCGAATATTTCTGCGATGTGTTGAACCGCAGGCGCTCGGCATCGATGGGAGCCGACAGCGACGGCGCCGACAACCAAGACGGTGTGGAGGCAGCCGACAGCATGCCGCTGTAGGAGGACAGGATGGTCATGTCGTAAGCAAGGTTCTTGCCCGAGCGGTCGTATTCGGCATCATACATCATCTGTTTCTTCTTGCCTATCTGCAGCACGTTGACCTTCCCGCCCACATGCGGGGGCTGGCCCACCAGGACGTAGGGCTTGAGGGTAAACATCAGACGGTCGCGTGCACTGTCCTTCAAGGCTATGTTCATGGCAATGTTGTCGGTGTAGGTGCGCTTCTGCAGAGCCTTGATGGGCTGGTCGTGTTCGATGATCTCGGCCGTTTGCACGTCTTTTGCCCTGATGTTTTCTTCCAGTTGGTTGTATCGGCCGCCGGTAAGGTCGAGCCCCTCCACCGTGAAGCGGTTGATGGCTTTGCCGTTGTAGTTGATGGTGCCGTCCTTGTCGATGTCCACGCCCGGCAACTTCTTCAGAACGTCTTTCAGGTTGTTGTCGCGCTCATCGGCAAAGCGTGTGAGGTCGAAGGTGACGGTGTCGCGGCCTGTGACGCGTGCCCCTTTCACCTGCACCTCCTTCAGTACGAAGACCGTTGGGGCCATGCGAATAACGGTCAAGGAGTTTGTGGCGACCGCAGTCTTCTGTTTCTTGTAGTCCATGGCCGATGTCTGCAGCGTGTCGTCAGGCGTACTTCTGTCGACGGTGATGACAAACGAGCCGTCGGCCTTGGTGCGGGTGAACGTGATGGCCTTGCCGCCACGCAACAATGTGACAGACACATTGGCAAGACGGCTATGTGTGAGCGAGTCCTCCACATAGCCGCTTATCTGGTGTTTGTCGTCGTTGTCTGTGGTCTTGCCCTGCATGGCAAATGGCAGGCAGAGCAGTAAGAGAAGAAGCAGTAACGCCTGTCTCATCAATTCTTTTATTCCAGTTCGATGGGGTTACACTCCGTCTTGAGCTTGCGCTTCAGAATATCCTTCACGCTGCTCCCCTCCGTCACGTTGCCGTTGCTGTCTACGCGTTTCACTACGGCATTTCCGGCTGCCGATGATATCAGTTCCTTTACGTCGAAGTTCTGTTTGGCCTTGCGCAACTCTTTCTGGCTGATTGTCTCGCGCTGGGCATCTGTGAAGGAAATGTTCCATCGGCCCTGCTCGTTGCTCATGCCTGCTGCTTCGAAGACATACTGCCGTGGCTCATCGTAGGCGCGAAGCACCAGACCGGGCAGTCCGCAGAGCTTCCATGGCCCTTCCTGCAAGGGAATGTCTTCGGCATACCAGGCGTACCATGTGCGTCCCTTGAAACGAGCTTTGGCCATCTGGCAGTTGTAGCCCATGATGGTGGCTGTACTGTCGGCAATGAGTTGCCAGTTGGGAGTCTCCACAGGCTCTATGCACTGGTATTCGTCTTTCCCCACGACATCGGTCAGCGTCGACTGTCCTTCCGTCGGATAGTTCTTGTAGTATTCCCAGGTGCATCGTCCGCCCTTAGGCATGTCGCTGAAGTCGAAGTCGCCGGCTTTGACCTTGGCCCGCATGATGGAGTCTTTCTGCTGCTTGGTGTAGTCGTAGAAATGCGTGGCCTTGGTGCCTATGTCCAGCCGCATCTGGCTCTCCGCATAGACGTAAGGAGTCTTTGTGGTGTCGTTGGCCATCTTGGCATTGTACGTGATGCGGTAGTTCACCACATCCACATGTTTCTTGGGGGCGTTGCTGCTTTTCACCGTACGGGTTGAACTTATCACGCGCACGGTCTGTGCCTCGGTGCTGCAGGCCATGGTGCATGCAGCAAAAAGAAGAAATAAATGTTTCATCTGTCTGTTCCTCTTGTCCTTTTTAGGGGGTTTCATTTCGTCTTGTCTCAATAACAGTGTTATTATCTAGCACCACCCACTTTCCTGCATTCACCTTACCCTCGTGACATCTCATAGGTGTATATAAACAAAAAGTTCCGCCCTGGTGCGCTGTTCAATGGGAAGCGTGGCAGATTCTAGTGTTGCAAAGGTACAACAATTATTTCGTTCGACCAATTATTTTTCCAGATTTTATAGTTGACTCAAGTTTCGGCTTTGGTTGTTATGCCCCATAAATAAGGAGGCAGTTATGGAA
>CAVIOP010000149.1:0-6979 GCA_963644485.1 bacterium
GGGGCTAAGGCCTTTGGGCTTTCAGCCCACCCTTGGGCTATGGAATTGCTGGGCTTTCAGCCCGCATCAGCTCACGCAGTGTAAATCCGAAACTTAAATATCGTATAACGCTCATAATACAGATAGTCAACCATTAATGGATAGGGGTCCTCGCACGTTCCCACGCTAAACCCATACTAATGGTGTAAGTTGTTGATAACCAATGCGGTTTTGCGCGTTATCGACCTTGATTGTTCCCATGTTGGCACCTTGGGGATTATAGTAGCATAAGTGCCTTTGGTTGCATTTGTTTCCTTCATTAATGTTACCAATAAGCCACGAAAACGTTAAAATACCAGCAAACAAGGTACTTTCTATACGATTGTTTCTTGTTTGCGAAACAATATTTGTATCTTTGCACTCATTATAAACGTATGGCACAAAACCTTTTCAAACTCGTCTTGACCGACGAGGCCCAGAACTTCATTGAAGGTTTACCAGAAGCGGTATCCTACAAGATTTACTACAACATGAAACGTGTTGCAGGAGGAGAACGCAACAAGGAACTTTTCAAGAAATTGGAGAATTCTGAGATATGGGAGTTCCGTACGCTCTATAACAAAACCGCTTATCGTCTGTTTGCCTTTTGGGACAAAGACAAGGAGACTTTGGTGATTGTCACACATGGCATCATCAAGAAAACTCAGAAAACTCCAAGCAAGGAAATCGCGAAGGCAGAAGCAATAAGAAAAGAATATTTCAAAAACAAATAACTATGGCACAGATGAATCTCACTCCGTTGGACGATGTACTTGACAAGCATTTCGGTAAGGTCGGCACTGCTAAGCGCGACGCTTTTGAAAGTGATGTTGACGAAGCATTGCACGCTTACCGCTTGGGCGAGGCTATCAAAAAAGCACGCCTTGAACAGAACCTGACACAAGAAGAACTTGGTGAGCGCATTGGTGTCAAGCGTGCCCAGATTTCCCGTTTGGAAAGAGGCTATAGCATCACCATTCCCACTATGCGCAGAGTATTCCGTGCATTGGGGGTTATGACTGCAACCATTGACTTGGGCATTGCAGGTAAAGTTGCTTTGTGGTAATCCAACATACTTATTGCAAATACAAAGATAGTCAAAAGGGCTGATACCTCGTGGCGCGGACTTTGTTCAGCCCGCGGCTCACGTAAACATTGTTCAGCCCGCGGCTCACGCATACTTTGTTCAGCCCGCGGCTCACGCAGTGTAAATCCGAAACTTAAATAATTTATGCCAAATTATGTTTCCCAATTGTTAAGCTATGCTATAATTTGCGGTGAAATAGGGTGGTGTGACACAAATCTTTGTAACTTTACGGGGTGAAGAGAGCCGTTGGCTGCGGGGGGCAGCGTGGCGGTTCATCAGAGGGGGCGTGCCCTGAGAGAGGGAAGTCCCGCACCAAACAACAGTACATCTATGTCCAGACTAAGCGAAACGATCCATTATGAAGTGGGCGAGACTTATGTATTCACCGTCCATACACTGCACGATGACCTCTGCGACCTTGTTGACCCGACAGGCCTGCATGTCTACCTGAAACACACTGCCGGCCTCAACCTCACGCGAGGCCAGGAGCTCCGCTGCCGTGTGGTGGCCCTGGGCCAGTATCGCCCGAAGGTGGAGCTCGATGAGGAAGAGGTGCGTGCGGCGAAAGACAGTCGTGTGACGGCGGAGGCCGTCGAGACCCTGCTTGCCCCTGTGCGTGGCGAGTGGGGCGGCGACGGCTTTGCCCGTCTGCTTCTGATGAGCGAGATGGAAGACAGCACCTTTGCCGCCTCTTGTCGCGAGTGGGTGGAGGGGTTGCTGGCTTCCAACGTCGACCTCGTGCCGGTATGCCAGGCCGTGACCCGCTTCATGGAGGAGACCGATTTCCTCGGCCTTTGCAACGCCAACGAACGCGACACCTACCAGCAGCGCCTGACGGTGGCCATCGACATCCTCAACAGTTATGTACGCGCCCGCGCCCTGCTCGATGACGGGAGCGCTCCCCAGTTTGTCGACCATTTGCTCGACAAGCTCGACAAGACGGGCTACGTCTATCAGCCCGACGCCAACTTCCGCATTCTCTCCAGTCTCTTCCTCTCCGACCGTAGTCTGGTGGAGAACAGTATCGGCCGCCTGTTTGATGTGGTTCGCCGATGGCCGCTCGCCATCTGGACCAAGGCACCCTTCAACGAGGCCCTGCTGCGCACGCTGCAGCTCTACATCGACGGCAACATCGACCGCGTGGACCGTGGTGCCGACAACGGGCGACTGGTGCGCAACCTCATGCAGGCCCTGAGCATCCTGCTCCTGCTGACAGCCCAGGCCAGCGACGCCACCACCAGCGTGCCCGACGAGCGCATCATCCTTTCGCGCCTCTGCGTCATCTCCACCTACATCGACAACTACAACAACAAGGGATTGCTCAACGTGGCCACACAAAGCCTGTTGGGCACCAGCTACTATCATCCGCAATACACCCTCGCCGAGACCGCCGGCGACCACGTGGCCTATGCCCTGAAGCGCAGTCCCGCCTCGGCCTCGGCATGGCCCGTGGGTTCCGACAGCTGCTTCCTCGACGGCCATGTCAGCTTGCGCGTGGGAGCCGACGGCATCACGCTGGCTACCGATGACCCGAAGGCCAAGACCGTGCTGCCCGACCAGCTCGGCCTGTGGGGACACCTGCAGGTGGTGGCCGACCGCCGGGCCATGCCCTCGCTCTCGGGCGACATCACCGTGAAGGACAGCAAGCGGCTCTGGGAGGCCATCGAGCATGACCTCGCTGCAGCCAACGCTTCGCGCCGCGCGCCACAGCCTGCCAGCACCCAGAAGGTGGACGCCACGAACCTCTACGGCGTGGGCGACACAGTGACGGTCAACGTGCTGCGCGTGGAGGAGGGCGACGTTGACGATATCCTCCACTGCGCTTTCGAGGGGGAGAGCCGTGAGTGCGGCTATCTCCGTCTCAATGATGTCGTGGCCTATCTGCACCAAGTGCCCGCATGGGTCTTCCTCGACAGCCGCAACCGTCCCCTGCCGCTCAAGGTCACCATCGTCGACAGGGATGCCGACGGCCAGTTCCGCTTCTCCATGATAGAACTTCTGAAAGACTTTGTCTGCAGCAACTACAACCCCGGCGACAATGTGGTGTGCTCGTTGGGCGTGATGCGCCCGGCCAGCTCCACGAAGCCCTTTGTGCCCGGCATCAGCGAGTATGGTGAGAGCGTGAGCCTGCGAGGAGGCCTCGATGAGGACCTGCAGCGTGGCGACCTGGTGAACGCCACCTATCTGGGCAAGGCTGAAGGCACGTTCCAGATCATCTGCCAGATAGAGAGCCGCGCTGAGGGTGAGGTGCACGATCCCATGCGCCGGTTCCATGACCTGCTCCTCGACTATGGTGCTCCCGACGAGGAACCGGCCACCGCCCCCGCCGACACGCCGGAGCCGCTGTCAGCCGATACCGACATGCAGACCGATACGCGCCTGCTCGACGCTGCCTATGTGAAGGAGCTCGTGCGCATCCTCGACCGCATGGCTGCCATCGATGCCGACTATGTGCGTGCCTACAACTATATAGCCTTCGCCCGTGTGCTGTGCCAGATGCTGCCCGACGGCAAGGCGCGCGCCGACTACTACCGGGGCCGCAAGCAGCTCATCGAGATGCTCTACAATTTCGCGGTCAACGACACCGTCGACCCCGCCCAGCTCGACCGCCTGCAGAACGAGGAGGGCGAGCTCTTTGCCGACGACACGCCCTTGCGCGACAAGCTCCAGCAGTTGCGCATCATCAGTTACATGGACCGCCAGGCACACGACGATGAGCTGCAACGGTTGCGGACGGTCACACAGGGACTGACGCGCGAGATGGCGTCGCTGGCCATGGCCTACAACATCCTGCGCGAAAACAACATGGCGCAGCAGGCCAATGACATCCGCAACCGCATCAAGAACGTGCTGCGGCTCAACGGCTACGAGTCGCACCTGAAGATCTACGGCGGCGGCATCGAGTCGCAGACCGTGGAGTTCAAGACATCCATTGTCTACCCGCCCAACAACGACTCCTTCCCCGACATGAACCGGCAGATGAAGACGATCCTCACCGTCATTGCCGCGTTCCTCAACGCCGATGGCGGAACGCTCTACATAGGCGCCAACGACAGCGGCGCGGGCGTGGGCGTCTACGACGACCTCTGCTATGAGGAGTTCCATGGCGACAAGGACAAATACCAGCGCGCGGTGCTCGACGGCGTGGCCCTGACGTGGGGCAACAGCGTAGCCTCCTATGTGGGGGTCTGCTGGGACACCGACAACACCAGCGGCAAGGATGTGCTCGTGGTAACCGTCACGCCCTATGCCCCCGGCGTGGAGCTCGACGGCACCTGGGTCTACCGCAACGGCAGTGGCAACCGCCACCTGACGAAGGCCGAGTTCGAACAGTACAATGCACGCCGCCAGGCACGCCAGTCTGGTCCGCAGGCGGTGGGCGAGGCCCTGCCCGTCCCCGTTGTTTCCACGACGGCACCAGTGGCCGTAGCGTCCGTAGCGTCCGTAGCGGCTGCGCAACCCGCTATGGCCGTCCCGTCGTCCGACCGTCATCCCCGCCTGCAGACCAGCTGCCGCCGCAAGAATGTGCTGGCCGACTATGAAGAGGGCTATCTCCCCTATGAGGCTCTGCTGAAGTTTATGGCCGGCGGAAAGTTCAGCAAGATTACCGACTACGACTACGACTACACCACGGAGCTGACGCTTCCCGTCTACGAGGAGGACCTGCGCGACCACTACCTGCTCCTCGGTTATGAGGACAGCACCGTCGGCAAGGTGCCCATCCGCGAGCTGATGAAGTTTGAGGACCGCAAGACCTACAGCCGCTACGACGGGTCGCCCCTGATCTTTGCAGCCATCGCAGGCAATGACGACGGCCTCGTCAGCGTGACGCGCGAGAGCAAGAGCGGCGAGCGTGTCATGGTGCGCGTCGATACCATCGGGCGCATCGACGAGTGCCGGCTGGCCAACAGGGGCATGCGCCTGGCCAACGAAGGCATTGCCGCGTGTGCCCTGGGCTACGAGATCGTGCCGGCTGCCACCATTGAGCTGACCAAGAATGTCCTCGACCGCGACGCCCGCACGCTCGGCCTGCCCGTCGCCACCCTGTCCGACGAACTCCGCCAGGCGGTGCCCCTGCCGAAGTTGTAGGCCGAAGACAACACATTGGCACTGTCTTTGCATGTATAAACACAGAGTATCATAAACAAATCAAACCATCATGAAAAAAGTATTTTTAGCAGTAGCAGCCGCAGCAGCCATCACGCTGAGCAGCTGCGGAGGTAACACCAGTAAGAACGCAGCCGCCGCCGACAGCGTGGCCGTGGAGGCCGACTCATCCGCAGCCGTGGATGCAGCCGCTCTGAGCGAAGAGACCAGCAACACCATCAGCACGCTGACCGAGCAGGCCACACAGGCCCTGCAGACCAAGGACACCAAGACGCTGACCACCACGCTGGCCACCCTGCAGGCCACCTACAAGGCTCTCGTGAACGCCGGCAAGCTCGATGAGGCCAAGGCCTACGGAGAGAGCATCAAGCAGTTCCTCGCACAGAACGCCGAGACTGTCAAGGCCGTGACCAGCGGCAACACCACCCTTGCCAGCCTGGTGGAGGGCATACAGAACTTGCCCACAACAGCCGCCACGACGGTCGAGGAGGCCAAGAAGGCCGTTACCGACGATGCCGTGAGCCTCGCCGCTCCCTACATCCAGAAGGCTGCCTCTGCCGCCGCTACGGCCGAGACGGCCAGCGCTGTGCTGAAGGCTGCGCCCGAAGCCGCCAAGAAACTTGTCGAGGCTGCCCCTGCCGCTGCCAAGGAGGCTGCCAAGACCGCTGCCACCAATGCCGTGAACAACGCCAAGACCGCTGCCGAGAACAAGGCCGCCGAGGAGGTGACAAAGGCGCAGACCAAGGCTGCCGAGAAAATCAAGGAAGGCCAGAAGAAGGCCAACGACAAGGTGAACGAGGCTGCCAACAAGGCGCTGAAGGGTCTCGGCCTGTAAGCAACTGTTGTCCATTCATAACAACGCAATCCGCCCTGTCGGCAACTGTGCTGCCAGGGCGGATGGTTCCCTTGAGCCATCTGCATGACGACACGCCTTCTGAGGAAATCGCAAACATGCTACCATACAACTACAAAAAATCTCGCAAAGCTATTTGCGAGATTTTTTTGATATAAGTACACCGGCTTGTTTCGGATGGTTTCACTTTTGCACAATCCTTGGTTTGTCAACACGTACCCTTTCGCTCGTTACCCTTATGCCGCAGTTGTCAAACCAACAAGTATGGCATAAGGCAAATCAGTTATTGGTTTTGACCGACACTCTCAAATGGCAATATGCCATAAAATGGTTGTTCATCAGAAACAATAGTGCGTTGTTCGACAAACTGCAAATCGTCTATATGTTTAGATAAATTATCACGTATCTCAAGACTCTCAAGTTCTTCGCGCCTTGCTCTTGCCATATTGCAAAATTCAAGTTCCTGCTCGATACCAGCAAATTGGCGACCACAATGGTTGGCAGCAATACCAGTTGTACCGCTTCCGCAGAATGGGTCAAATACCCAATCGCCATTATCGGTTGAAGCCAGGATAAGTCTTGTCAATAGTCGAAGAGGTTTTTGTGTAGGATGTTTGCCGCAAGATTTCTCCCACTGTCCAATAGCAGGCAAACGCCACACATCAGTCATCTGCTTGCCACCATTGATATGCTTCATCAGTTCATAGTTGAACTTATGCGGAACTTTCTTGCTTTTCCGTGCCCAAATTACGAACTCAGTAGAATAAGTGAAGAACCGGCATGAGATGTTTGCTGGTGGATTGGCTTTCTGCCAAGTGATTACATTTAGAATTTTGTAGCCAAGATCGGTGAGGCAGTTAGCCACTGAGAAGATGTTGTGGTATGTGCCACTTATCCAAATGGTGCCATTATCC
>CAVIOP010000150.1:0-6687 GCA_963644485.1 bacterium
CTACGAGGAGTGTCTCGGCCAACTGCGGCAGTATTACGACGGCTATCATTTCAGCAAGAACTCCGAAGACGTTTTCAATCCCTTCAGTCTCATACGCGCGTTGAACGGACAGGACATTTCCTCTTACTGGTTCGGCTCCGGCACACCGACCTACCTCATCAAGAGTCTGCAGAAATATCATGTCAACGTGACGGACATCGAGCAGAAGCGTGTCAGCGTCGACGATTTCGACGTGTCGCCCGAACAGATGGTGTCGCCCCTTCCGCTCCTCTACCAGAGCGGCTACCTCACCATCAAGAAGTATAGTCCGCTGACGAAGAGCTACACGCTGGGCTATCCCAACCAGGAGGTGCGGATAGGCATGCTCAAGAGCTTGGCGCCCAACTACCTGTCGCCCGTGTCGGTGGACAACAATGGTCTGGTGATCGAGTTTGTGCAGATGCTCTACGACGGTGACATCGAGGGCGCACTGGGGCGACTGAAAGCATATCTCGCGAGCATCTCCAACCGCCTGTCGAACAAGAACGAACGCGATTTCCAGACGGTATTCTATCTCATCTTCAACCTCATGGGCGCCCTCATCCGCGTGGAGGAGGACAGTGCCGTGGGCCGTGCCGACGCCGTGCTGCACCTGCCCGAGTCGGTGTTTGTGTTCGAACTCAAATATGACGGGTCGGCGGAGGACGCGTTGAGGCAGATTGACGAGAAAGGTTATCTCGTGCCTTACACGGCCGACGGCAAGCGGCTCTATAAGATCGGCGTCAACTACGACAGCCAGCAGCGCACCCTGGGCGACTGGATCATCAAGGAGGCTTAGGCGGAGCGTTGCGCCGTCGGATAGCCCCGGAATCGTGCTGGGCGTAACGGGGACGGCGGTGCATGTGATGCTGGCTGGAGCGTCGGGATACGGCGCTGCACAAACGAAAATCGGCGACAGTCGACCTGCTCTGGAGGTCGGCTGTCGCCGATAGCGTTTTACGGCTCGTTGGCCGGAGCTGTGATGTTACGTTGTCAGAAGGTTGTTGGCCCCGGCCTTCTGGCGGTTCACTTTCTTGCAGCCTTCTCTTTGGCGGCCTTGACCTTGGCCTGCTGCTTGTCGAACTTCTTCCATGCCTTCTCGGCAGTGGCCTTGAGCTTCACCGTGAACTCATGGTTGGCCTTGTCCTGTGCAGCCTCGTCCTCGGCTGAGGCGAAGGCGTGACGATAGCCCTTCTGGTCGTTCCAGTGGCCGCGCGTGAAGTCGGGCACGGCCACAGGCATGCTGTTGTGGTCCATGGATATGGAGCCAAGCTCGGCGAGTGAGCACCACTCGGCCAGGTCGTAGACATCCATGTCGAGCGGCAGACCGTGCTGCAGACAGTAGATAAGGCGTGAGTCCTCGATGTAGTCCATGCCGCCATGGCCGCCCACCTCCTTGGCTTTGGCCGTGTACTTGGTGATGATGGGCGACTCAAACTTCTTGTTGAGCGTCTGCATGTCGGCCGCGTTGAGGAAGGCTTCACCGTTGTAGTAGTTTGCCGAAGCCTTGATGCCGGCTTGCTTCAGCGCAGCGTCGTTGAGCGCAATGCCCTCATCGGGATATTTGTTGGCCATGCCCTGTGTGCCGACAAGGTGGAACATGCGGCTGTAGGGTTGTGGCGTCATCACGTCGTGGACGACCTGGATGACCTTGCCCTGCTCGGTGCGGATCATGGTGTTGGTGAGGTCGCCCTGGCGGAAATTGTCTACTTTGTGGCCCAGGCGTTTCTCCGCCTTCTTCACACCGAGGAAGCTCTTGGTGTCCATGGCCGAGAGCACGGTGAAGCGGTCACCGCGGTGAATGTTCATGATCTGTGCCACAGGACCCAGTCCGTGTGTGGCATAGACGTCGCCGCGATACTTCATGTTGTAGTCGAGGCGCCAGCCCAGTTTGTCGTTGGCGTCACGTTTCCAGTAGGAGTCCCAGTAAGGGTCAAGGTCGTGGCGGTAAGCGCCCTGTCCGAAGATGACATCGCCGAAGAGGCCCTTCTGTGCCATGTTGAGGGCATTGAGCTCGAAGAAATCGTAGCAGCAGTTCTCAAGCATCATGCAGTGTACGCGTTTCTGCTCGCTCAGGTTGATGAGCTTCCATATCTCGGTGAGGTTCATGGCTGAGGGCACCTCGATGGCGACGTGCTTGCCATGCTCCATGGCATACTCGGCAACGGGCACATGGTGCTCCCAGTCGACGGCGATATAGATAAGGTCGACGTCGGGGCGCTCGCACAGAGCCTTGTATCCGTCGGGTCCGTCATAGAGCGTTGCGGGCGGCAGGCCGGCCTTGCGCAGCAGTTCGTTGCTTGCCTCGGCGCGCTCCGCCTCATGGTCGCAGAGTCCCTTGATGTCAACACCTTCCTGGTAGCACCAGCGTCGCACGGCATCGTGGCCGCGCATGCCCAGCCCTACGAAGCCCACGCGGACCACGGGCAGCTTGGCTGTGGCAAGGTTAAGCACATCTTTCTGGTCTGCCGGGCGCTCGGGCACATCGGTCACGATGGTGCCGTCCTTGATATGGTAGGGCCAATTGAACTGCGCCATTGCCGTAGCCGGTAACAGCAGGGCGGCGGTGAGGACCGCCAGGAATGTTTTTCTGAAGTTCATAATGGAATGGTTTATGAGGTTGTTGCTTTTTTGCTTATTAGCGCGTGGGCCTGTCAGGGCCGCTTGGGTTTATAGGGTATGGCAGCCGCGCAGGCCGTTGCCCGGTCTCATCGGGCAGCCGCTCACTTGACGGTGACCTTGTAGCAGAGGGCCTCGCTGAAGGGGACCGCCGAGGGCTTGGTGATGGTCAGGCCACTGGCTGTCTGCCTCCACGCCACTTTCTCCGTGCTTCCCAGCAGCTCGACGGAGCGCACCTGGCGTCCGAGAAGTGTCTTGCGGCCCATGTGGCGGAGCGTGATGTCAGCCTCGGGCTGCCCCATGACGAAGGCGTAGACGGTGTGGCGGCCCTTGGCGGTGTAGCGTATGTCGCTGGCCGTCTGCTTGACCCGACCCTCATTGAAGCCCTGCGCATTGATGGGGTTTTCCTTGTCGGCCGACGGGCCTTCGCCGAAAGTCTTCCACGGGCGCGTGCCGTAGATGCCCTCGCCGTTGGTCTTCATCCACTCGCCGATGCGGGCCACGATGCGGCGCTCTGTGGGGTCGATGGTGCCGTCGCTGCGAATGGGCACGCTGAGCAGGAGGTTGCCGTTCTTCGAGACGATGTCGATGAGCATGGTGATGACCTGCTGGGGTGACTTGTAGCCGTCGTTGTAGTAGACGTGTTTGTCGTAGTGCCAGCTGCCGATGCAGGTGCAGGTCTGCCAGGGCAAGGCCTGTATCTGGTCGCACGAGCCGCGCTCCACATCCCAGAGGATGGTCTTCTTCATGTCGTCGTTGAGCACCTTGCCTGTCACTACGGCTTGGTTCTTGCCGCCGTGCTCGGCCATGCTCTTATTATAAAGGTGGGCTGTGATGGCCAGTCCGCAGTCGGAGATGGGCCAAAGAGGCAGATAGGTGTCGTCGAAGTAGACGATGTCGGGCGAGAACTGGTTGATGAGGTCCACGGTGCGGTTGTAGATGCGGTCGCAGAAAGCCTGGTCGGGCAGGGTCACTTTGGTGGTGTCCCAGTCCCAGTGGCGGTTGTCACGGCTCAGCGGGTGTCGCTGCTCGTAGAGGTCCTGTGGGTCATAGCCTTCCCACCAGGTGCCCTTGCCGTCGGCCTTGGTGAGCCATCCGTCGTAGCGTACGCCCTTGAGCGGACCACGGCTGTCGGCTCCGCGCGAGGTCTCGTACCATACCCACGAGTGGGCTGCGTGGACGCTGACTCCCAGGGGCAGTCCCTGCTTGCGTGCCGCGGCTGCCCATCCGCCCACGATATCCTTGTGCGGCCCCATGTTGACGGAGTTCCATGGCTGGTATTTGCTGTTCCAGTTGTCGAAGTTGTCGTGGTGGTTGGCCATGCAGAAGAAGTAGCGCGCTCCGCAATCCTTGTAGAACTTGACGAGCGAGTCGGGTTGCCAGCGTTCGGCCTTCCAGCGCGGTATCCAGTCCTTGAAGCCCTTTTCCGAGGGATGCCCCAAAGCGTCTATCTGGTAGTTGTATTGTCCGTTGCCTTGCTGATACATGCTCCGGCCATACCAGTCGCCGTCCTCGGCGGCACACTGTACGCCCCAGTGGGCCCAGATGCCGAACTTGGCGTCGCGGAACCACTCAGGGCACTGGTAGTCGGAGAGGCTCTCCGTGGAGGCTTCGTACTTGCCCGCATGGATGGGCTCGCGGCTTGTGTCTACATGGACGAGTACGTCTTGCGCACCTGCCAGCAAGGGAAATGCCAAGGCAAGGGCTAGGGTCTGAACATATTGTTTCATCTGTTATAAGGGGAATTGAAGATTAAGATTGCTTGATGTTATATCCTATTATAAGTGGAATCGAAGATTAAGACTGCTTGATGTTCTTTCGAAAGCAGGCGGGTTCACTGGGCTGCCAGTATGCTCACGAACGGCCGCAGCACTTTGGCGGCCGGCTCGGCTCCGCGCTTGGAGAGGCTGATGTCGTTGCCCATGCCGCTGAGGATGGAGAACTGGTACTTGGAGTTCTTGTCGAGTTGCTCGGCCTGCTGCCGTGCCTGTTGGCGCTGCGTGTCGTTGGCCGGTGCTATGAGCGTGTGGGCAATGCCGCACATGTCGGCTACCTTCTCCACATAGGGCTGCAGCTCGTGCCAGAGCAGGCGGTCGGAGACGTTGTCCGACGTGGCCATGTCGCTGAGCGCCTTGGCGTCGGCCTGAAGGCTCTGCAGCTCGTCGAGCAGAGCCTGCGTGGTCCGCTGGTCGCGAGGGTTGGCCTTCCAGAGGCGTATGCGGTCTGCCAGAGGCGTGTTGGTGTCATAGTGGCGCGTGAGCGGCAGGATGCGGAAGGCGTTGCCGGCCCGCTTGCCGAAGAGGGCCTTGAGCGATGCCATCCATGAGGCGTCGTTGTCGAAGGCTGCCCGATGCCACGCATAGTCGGCGATGCTGTAGAGCGCAATCTTGCTGACCTCCCCCTGCTGCATGGGGTTGCTGATGAGCGTGTTGACACCCTTGAGGTTGGGGTCGAGGGTGGCATTGCGGTCGATGTGTGCCTCGTCGTCGAAGTTGCGATACATGTCGAGAGGGAATATCTTGTTCATGTCGTTGTCGTTGCAGGGGTAGTTCCACCACCATGCCACGTCGCGGCCGAGCCACGAGCTGACCAAGCCGGGGTCCTCTGAGTTGGGGACGGTCCAGACGGCACGTCCGGTGATGTAGATGCAGACCTTCTCGGGCGTGCCGCTGAGCGACCGGAAGAAGCGCTCGCCCTGCTGGCGGTTGACCCAGGAGTAGGCGTAGAGCTGGGGCACGAAGTGGAGCGGCTTGACGGTGTCGGCGGGTAGGGCCTTGCGTCCGTTCCACTCGCTGTCGATCATCTGCTGCAGGTCGCTGAGCCGCTGGGCGTTGAGGGCCAGTGTGGCCGAGTCGGACGGTACGCCGACATCATCGACGAAGACACCGAACTGGCGCACGCCGAGGTCGTGCATGAGGCGGAACTTGCTCATGATGCGTTCGAGCACATCGGTCTGCTTGGCATCGGTGAAGGCACCGCCCGGGTGGATGGCCCAGATGAAGTTGACCTTGGCACGGTGGGCAGCGTCGGTGAGCTGGCGCATCATGCCTTCGGTGAGCATTCCCACTTCCTGCTGCTCGGGGGTGATGGACGTGGGGTAGGCCTTGTCCCAGTACTGGGAGTGATAGGGGTCGCTCTTGGCTCCGTACATGTAAGTGTTCATCTTGTAGCGGGCCATGAAGCGGAAGAGGTCGGCGGTGACTTCAGCGGAGTAGGGCACACCATAGTAGCCCTCGATGACGCCGCGGTACTGTGTGTCGGCGTAGTCGTAGATGTCCACGCAGTCGAGCGTGCCGTCCTTGGTCTGTTCGAGCATCTGCTCGAGCGAGGCCAAGCCGCAGAACACGGCGTCGGTGGTCTCGCCGACAATCACCACCTCGGCTGCCTGCCCTTGCTGGCGCACAGCGATGGCATGGCGGTCGTAGCCTTTCTGTCCGAAGACGTCGCGCTTGAGTCCCAGGCGTTTGGCTTCGCGGTCGGCCTGATCGCCTTTGGCATTGACACCCAGGTAGAGTGCCGACGTGCCTTTGGCGGCCTTGCGTGCCACGACGGGCGTCAGGCCATGCTCGGTCAGCACCTCCTTGGCGCGGTTGACGGTGTAGGTGTCGATGGCTGGACCGGCCACTATGGTGACGCATCCTGACAGTGTGGCGCTGCCTTCGGCACGCTCCTGCTGCTGGGGCACGGGGCGTATGTCATAGACGGTGTCTGCCGTGGCTGCAACCGACAGCAGGCAGAGTACTGCCAAAAGAATGGATTTGTGGAATGCCATATCGTTGTTTAGGTTATGATTGTGGGGCGGTTTGTAAGTTGCTCTTGTTTCAGTTGTATGCAAAGATAGGTATTATTTTCGGAAACGATGGCGGAGTTCTTACTTATTTTCATGAAAATCGCGGAGGCCCCCGCCTATGCGATGCCCAACAGTTCGATTTCTACCTGAATAATTCGCAGAGCACGATGATGTGTGGTGCCTTAGCAAGAACGGAGATGGATGTTAAAAGAAAGAACGCTTGCTGGCGTTCGTGGTTGCTGAAAAAGCGTTACAAATGC
>CAVIOP010000151.1:0-6632 GCA_963644485.1 bacterium
TCGCGCCGATGGTACTGCAATGCAATGCGGGAGAGTAGGAAGCCGCCTTCTTTCAACAAGAGGACAGAAGCCCGAAGATTCACAATGAGTCTTCGGGCTTCGTTACTTTTGTATTGTTCCAGTAAAAGCACCCTGGATGCAATCTGTCGTCTCTACGCGACTTGCCTTTTGCAATGGTTTTACCGGACACTAATCATTGTCGAAAGAAAAAAAGATGGCGGAATGTTTGGCGGTTTCAAATAATTGTGCTACCTTTGCAACCGCTTGAGGAAAGCAGGTTAGGGTACCTTGTCCGAACGGTCAGGTAACGGTCTGCAAAACCGTTCAAGGCGGTTCGACTCCGCCAGGTACCTCTAGATAAGAAGCATTGCGTCAGCAATGCTTCTTTTTGTGTATGCTCGGCATAAGCATTGTCTAACGTGTGCAAGTCCAAATAGCGGGATTTACATAGCCAAGAGCATGAGTGTTCAACTTGCCATACATTGTGAGATGAGAAAGCACGAAACCGCCGTATGCCGAACGGCATGTACGATGATGTGAAGGCCTGTAACTGTGAAAGCAAGAAACAATAGCCTTTATGATGAGCATTTGCCTCCTAACCTATTTCGTTCGGAATCATTTATTATTCCGTTTTTGATAGCATCTCTTCCGCCTTCTTTACGCTCCCTGCTTGCAGGATACGCTGTTTCGCAGCGTCGTAGTCAGAAAATTGCGGGTTGCGCTCCATGAAGATGCGCACGGCACGATCGATGAGCTTGCGGTTCATCAGTTTGGCGTTCACCATTTTGTTGCCTTCCACGCGACCCAGACGTATCTGTACGGTCGTGCTGATCATGTCGAGGCAGAGCTTCTGCGCCGTGCCTGCCTTCATGCGGGTGGACCCCGTCACAAACTCTGGGCCTGTGATGATCTCTACGGGATAGTCGGCAGCTTGTGCGATAGGTGAATGCGGGTTGTTGACTATGCAACCCGTCGTGACGCCTGCTGTTAGACAATGGCGCAAGGCGGATAGTACGAAAGGCGTAGTTCCGCTGGCCGAGATGCCCACGACGATGTCTTTTGCAGACACATCTTTGGATAGTAGTTGCTGCCAGCTGTCTTCAGTATCGTCTTCGCGCGACTCTCGTGTCTGCGTCAGGCATCCCGTGCCGCCTGGGAAGATGGCTTGTATCTGCGAACCGTCTGTGCCGTAGGTGTTTTGCACTTCGATGGTGTCGAGTGTGGCTAGCCGTCCTCCCGTGCCACAGCCGACGTAGAACAGGCGTCCACCCTGTCGGAGTCGTTGCTCGATGGTGGCAATGAGGCGATTGAGCTGGGGTAAAGCTTTTTCTGTGGCGAGGGGAACTGCGGCGTTCTCGTGGTTGATGTCGGCTGTGATTTCTTCTACGGTCATCTGTTCCAGGTGGTCGTAGTGCGAGGGCTGCTCGGTGATGCGTGTCTCCGTGTTTTTCAATTCTTTCTTCTATTGAATGTGAGTAGCTTGGGCATCTTTACCCATTTCCGGTCTCTTGCTATTTTTAGCGTGCTGCCCTTTTCCTGTTTCAACACGTAAGTCCCGTCGGCCTGCTTGGTCAGAGTGGCCACCAGATCCTCGCTGCCGTAGTCATTGATGACGGTTATCTTGGCAGATTTGTGGTCGATGATTACTGCCGAGGTGAACAACCATTTGCGACTGTCTCGCTTGTCCCCAAAGAATCCGGCCATTTCTCCGAAGACCTCTTGCCCTGGCACGATGATGTCGTTGTGGTAGAAATCGATGTCAAGATAGACGTTGTATTCTTTGTTGTCGAAGATACCGGCAAAGGTTGTCGTGTCTACGGACTCCGTTTGGCCTTGAGCCCGTGTGGCGCTCATGGCGGAAAGGAGCAAAATTGTGGCTATCAGTTTCTTCATTCCTATAACTTGTTGATTGTTGCAAAGTTAACATATTACATCAAGAAAACGCAACGTTTTATAAAATTATAGGATTATAAGTTGGGTTTTTATGTTTTTTATATTACCTTTGCAGCCCGAGATTAGTATGATTTATGAAAATTGAAAAGATATTTCCCGATTATATCTTTGAGTCAAGTTGGGAAGTTTGTAATAAGGTTGGCGGCATATATGCAGTCCTTTCGACGCGTGCCAAAACCTTGCAGGAGAAATTGTGTGACCATGTTGTATTCATTGGCCCTGATTGTTGGAAGGAGCAAGAAAGCCCGTATTTCCGCGAGGATGAAACTCTTTTTAGGGAGTGGCGCCTGGCTGCACGGGAAACAGGCCTGAAAATCCGTGTCGGCCGATGGTCTGTCCCAGGTGAGCCGATAGCCGTATTGGTGGATTCCTCTCAATATTTTTCCAAGAAAAATGAAATCTACGGGCAGTTGTGGGAAGATTTTCAGGTGGACAGTCTTCATGCTTATGGTGACTACGATGAAGCCTCCATGTTCTCTTATGCGGCTGCCCTCGTTGTCGGCAGCTATTATGATTACTACTTAAACGACAAGCATAAGGTCGTCTATCACGGCAATGAGTGGATGACGGGCCTTGGTCTGCTCTATATCCGCAAACATTACCCCCAGATTGCCACCATCTTCACTACCCATGCCACGAGCATAGGCCGCAGCATAGCGGGCAATAACAAGCCGCTCTACGATTATCTCTTTGCCTACAACGGCGACCAGATGGCAGGCGAACTCAACATGCAGAGCAAGCACTCTATCGAAAAGCAGACGGCCCACCATGTAGACTGTTTCACCACAGTGAGCGACATCACGGCTCGTGAGTGCAAAGAACTGCTCGACAAGCCCGTCGATGTGGTGCTCCCCAATGGCTTTGAGGACGACTTTGTGCCTCGTGGTGCAGCCTTTACCCGCAAACGCAAGGCTGCCCGCAAGCGTCTGCTCGATGTAGCCAACGCCCTGCTGGGAACGGATCTGGGTGATGATACGCTGATTGTTTCCACCAGCGGGCGTTACGAGTTCCGCAACAAGGGCGTTGATGTCTATATCGAGGCCATGAACCGCCTGTTGCGCGACAAGGAACTGCAGAAAGATGTCGTTGCGTTTGTCGAGGTTCCCGGTTGGGTGGGCGAGCCCCGTAAAGACCTGCGGGAACGTCTTGCCAGCGGCAAGAAATACGACACGCCCCTGGAAGTGCCGTCCATTACCCACTGGCTCAACGATATGAGTCATGATAACGTGCTTGGCATGCTGAAGTATCTCGACATGCAGAATCGCAAGGAGGACCGTGTGAAGTTGATTTTTATCCCCTGTTATCTCACCGGCAATGACGGCATTCTCAACCTCTCTTATTATGATGTCATCCTCGGCAACGACATGTGCATCTATCCCTCTTACTATGAGCCCTGGGGCTACACTCCGCTTGAGGCCGTAGCCTTCAAGGTGCCCTGCATCACCACCGACCTTGCCGGCTTCGGCCTCTGGGCCAACTCTGAGATAGGGCATTGTGGAGAGATCGAGGACGGCGTCAAGGTTATCCACCGCACCGATTACAATTTTTCGGAGGTGGCCGATGGCATCAAGGACACGGTGAGTCATTTCTCTCGCCTCACCCCTGCCGAGGTGAAGAAGGCTCGCGACAATGCCAGCAAACTGTCGAAGAAAGCCCTGTGGAGTCACTTCATCAAGTATTATGAAGAGGCTTATGAATTTGCCCTGCGCGCCGCAGAGGCAAGAAAATCCCATCAGCAAACAAAATAATCATTATAAACCACTTACATTTTATGAAAATCAAAGCAGATTACGCCAACGCTCCCCAGTGGAAGAACCTGACGATCAAGTCGAGTCTTCCTGAACAGTTGAAGTGCTTGGATGAGCTGGCGCACAACATGTGGTGGGCCTGGAACCATGAGGCTCGCAATCTTTTCAAGAGTCTCGATGAAAAACTCTATGAGGAGGTCAATCACAACCCCGTGCTCTTGCTCGACCGTTTAGGCTATGACCGCAAGGAGTCTATCGTGAAGGATAAGGCAATTATGAAGAAGGTGAAGGAGGTCTATGCGCAGTTCCGCAAGTACATGGATGTGGAGCCCGACAAGAACCGTCCTTCAGTGGCTTACTTCTGCATGGAGTATGGCATCAACCAGGTGCTGAAGATCTACTCCGGTGGTCTGGGCATGCTTGCCGGTGACTACGTGAAGGAGGCTTCAGACAGCAACGTGGACATGTGTGCTATCGGTTTCCTCTATCGCTTTGGCTACTTCAAGCAGTCGCTCAGCATGGACGGACAGCAGATTGCCAACTACGACGCTCAGGACTTCAACTCGCTTCCCATCGAGCGTGTGCTCGACGAGAACGGCAATCAGGTCGTTGTTGACGTGCCCTACATGAACTATCAGGTTCATGCCCTTGTGTGGCAGGTCAACGTAGGTCGCGTGAAGCTCTATCTGCTCGACACCGACAATGACATGAACTCTCAGTTCGACAAGCCCATCACCCACTCCCTCTATGGTGGTGACTGGGAGAACCGTCTGAAGCAGGAGATTCTCCTTGGCATCGGTGGTATGCTCATGCTCAAGAAGCTCGGCATCAAGAAGGATATCTACCACTGCAACGAGGGACACGCTGCCCTCTGCAATCTGGAGCGTCTGTGCGACTATGTGAAGCAGGGTCTCACCTTCAACCAGGCATTGGAGTTGGTGCGCGCCTCTTCGCTCTACACGGTCCACACGCCGGTGCCCGCCGGCCACGATTACTTCGACGAGGCCCTCTTTGGCAAATACATGGGTGGCTATCCCCAGATGCTTGGCATCTCCTGGGATGAGTTCATCGGCATGGGTCGTCAGAATCCCGATGACCATGGCGAGCGTTTCTGCATGTCGACCTTCGCCTGCAACACCTGTCAAGAGGTCAATGGCGTGAGCAAGCTGCATGGCTGGGTCAGCCAGAAGATGTTCTCTCCCATTTGGTCGGGCTACTATCCTGAGGAAAACCATGTCGGCTATGTCACCAATGGCGTGCACTTCCCGACCTGGACGGCCACAGAGTGGCGCAAGGTCTATGACAAGTATTTCGATTCCAATTTCCTTTACGACCAGAGCAACGAGAGCATCTGGCATGCCATCTACAATGTTCCCGATGAAGAGATCTGGAGCACGCGTATGGCATTGAAGGAGAAGCTTATCAAATACATCCGCGATAAGTTCACCCAGCAGTGGCTGCGCAACCAGGGCGATCCTGCCAAGGTGGTGAGCATCTTGGAGCGCATCAACCCGAAGGCTCTGATGATTGGTTTCTGCCGCCGTTTCGCTACCTACAAGCGTGCGCACCTCCTGTTCACTGACCTCAACCGCTTGGAGAAGATCGTCAATGACCCGGAGCATCCGGTTCTGTTCTTCTTCTCAGGCAAGGCTCATCCCGCCGATGGTGCAGGTCAAGGTTTGATTAAGCGTATCTTCGAAATCAGCCGTATGCCACAGTTCCTGGGCAAGATTATTTTCCTCGAGGATTACGACATGCAGTTGGCCCGCCGTTTGGTGTCGGGCGTTGACATCTGGATGAATACACCGACCCGTCCCCTGGAGGCATCGGGCACCTCTGGCGAGAAAGCCGAGATGAACGGTGTTGTCAACCTCTCCGTGCTTGACGGCTGGTGGGTTGAGGGCTACCGCAAGGGTGCTGGCTGGGCTCTGCCTCAGAGACGTACTTATGAGAACCAGGGCTATCAGGATCAGCTCGACGCAGCCACCATCTATTCGCTGCTCGAGAACGAGATTATCCCTCTCTACTACTCCAAGAACGACAAGGGCTATAGCGACAACTGGGTGAAGGTGATCAAGAACTCCATTGCCACCATCGCTCCTCACTACACCATGAAGCGCCAGCTCGACGACTACTACGAGAAATTCTATATCAAGGAAGCTGACCGCTTCAAGAAGCTCGCTGCCAACGATTACCGGCTGGCCAAGAGCATAGCCCTCTGGAAGGAGGCTGTGGCTGAGCGCTGGGATGCTATCCGCGTGGTCAGCAAGGACGAGAGCATGCTCAATGGTGCTCAGACAGGCGTGAAGTACACTCTGAAGTATGTTATCGACGAGCAGGGTCTCGACGATGCCGTCGGTCTGGAGCTTGTCACATTGAAGCCTGAGACAGACAAGTCGGACTGCGAGGTGTTCAGTGTCCATGAGTTCACCATGACCGGTCACGAGGACAACAACTACACCTTTGAGCTCACTGTGGAACCCGACCATGCAGGTGCTTTCCGTTCATGCGTGCGCATGTTCCCGAAGAATGCCAACCTGCCTCACCGTCAGGATTTCTGCTACGTGAAGTGGCTTGACTGATAACAGACACGTTCCTATAAAATGAGAGCATCCGGGGTTAACGCCTCGGATGCTTTTTGCAAATGGCGGTTCGTTGTATAATGCGCCGTTGCTACGGTCCCCTTTTCTCCTTTGTTTATGAAGAAAGCTGCATCACAACCATTCTCCGGTGGTGATGCAGCTTCTTTCGTTTTGTTGCGCTCTGCGATATGCTGATGTTTCCAAATTATTGCTGTCCGGCAAAACTTTTCGGCTTTGTTTGTTATGCCCCATAAAATAAGGAGGCAGTTATGGAATACTACATGACCTTATGCTGGCAGAACAATGTCTGCGTGAGCCAAAGCGGGCTGAAAGCCCAGCAATTACCTAG
>CAVIOP010000152.1:0-6508 GCA_963644485.1 bacterium
CACAGAAACAAACATATGGGACAATCTCAGCCCTCGTTGTGTATTTTGCATATTCTTCGCACTTATACTTGTTTCTTCACTATTGGAATGGAAACGCAAGAAGCCTTTTTGGCTTGTCGACGTTACCCTACTGACGCTGAATGGATTAGCAGGACTCGTATTATTGACAATGGTGTTTTCACAACATCCCACCGTCAATTTGAACTTGCAGATATTACTGCTAAATCCTCTGTCCATTATATTTGCATACTCAGCTGTCAATCAGCAAATTAAAGGGTCTTGCCATTGGTACTGGAAATTACATATGGCCCTCATCGTTCTATTCCTTATTGGTAACATTTTCCAAAATTATGCTGAAGGGATGAATATTTTGGCATTAATTTTGATGATACGTTGCATATTAAACATTCGCACGCTCAACGCAAAAAAGTAACTGCATGAGATATCTGGCGTTCATACTTGCCGCCCTCACATCCGCCGAGATGCAAGCCTTTCAACTTGCACCACGTCTTGTCGTGAATGTGACCATCAACCAATTGAGGACCGACTATATGGAAGCCTTCGCCCCACTCTATTCACAAGGTGGATTCCGAAGACTGCTTGATGACGGTCTCGTTTATGACGGCGCCAGCTATCCGTTCTCACCCGTTGACAAAGCATCGGCTACTGCCTCGCTTTCCACTGGCACGACCCCCTTCTACAATGGCATCATCAGTAGTCGATGGCTTGACCGTGAAACTTTACAACCCGTATTCTGTGTTGACGACTCCCGCCACTTCACCTCTGCAGACCGCCTTAAGACATCGACCATTGGTGACGAACTTAAAGTCAGTTCCAACGGAACAGCTATCGTATATTCGTTTGCAGCAGATCGAGAATCCGCCATCCTGTCAGGCGGACATGCCGCAAATGGAGCGTTTTGGATGGATGAGAATGGCGAATGGCAAGGATCATCCTATTATAGCAACAACCTTCCCGAATGGCTAAAAGCACACAACAGACTACACGCAAAACACCCTACAAATACAAGCTATACCAACGATGACGTCGTTGATGCATCCATCAATGCCATCACTCAGGCAGCAATGGGCAAGGACGAGATTTCTGATATGCTATTTGTAAATCTCTCGGCCACCAAAGCAGACAAAACCCCTGTAACACATTGGCAGACAGAGATGGAGAGCGTGTACATGCAACTCGACAAATCACTGGAACGGCTCATCAGTAGTGTTGAGAAACATCTCAGTCTCGACCGGGTCCTCTTCGTCGTCACATCGACAGGCTACACCGACGAGACTGCAAGCAATGTTAAGCAATATCGCATCCCGACAGGCACTTTTTATATCAACCGCACATCGTCTCTTCTCAACATGTACTTGAGCGCCATCTACGGACAAGGACGTTATGTGGAGCAATGCTATGGCAATCAAGTTTACCTGAACCACAAGCTCATTGAACAAAAACGGGTAAGTATGTCGGAAATGCTGGTACGATGCCAAGAATTCTTAATGCAAAACACTGGAGTGGCTGATGTCTACACCAGTGAGCGTCTGTTGGCCGGCAACAACGATATCCTAAAAATAAGAAATGGATTCAATCCTACACTGAGCGGTGATATCATCATTGTTGTTGCACCTGGTTGGAAGCTCTTGAACGAAGACACGCAAGAGACATACACCAGCAGAGCAGGCTTTGTCCCGTTTCCAATCATTTTCATGGGAAAAGAGGTGAAACCCCAGCACGTCGCAACTCCTGTCACTGTTGACCGCATAGCACCAACATTGGCAAAAGCCATCCGCATCCGTGCACCCAACGCATGCACTTCCGCCCCTCTTTTTTAACCATTAAAGTATCTTGAGGCAACACTACTATTGCTAATAGAAGCCATCCGTCTTGAAATGGACAAAAAACACATGGACTCCGATTAAACAACACGCAAACGCTGAAAGATACCCAACTGGCAAAAAGACAACAAATAAGACTCCAATACTAATTAATAACATGGTTTTGTGTAGATTACAGAATTAAATTCGTAATTTTGCAAACGGAACGAATACAAAAAAACGACATATAATGAATTTAAACAATTTTTTAAAGTCATTGTTCGGTGACAAGTCGTCACGTGACATGAAGCTCATCCAACCCCTTGTGGAAAAGGTGAAAGCAGCTTACCCTGACATCCAGAAGCTGAGCAACGATGAGCTGAGGGCAAAAACCAAGGAGATACAAAACTACGTACAAGATGCTGGCAAACCTTATCGCGAGAAAATTGCAGAACTGAGAGCCAAGATTGAGGACACTCCCATTGACGAACGCGAGCCTATCTTTGACGAGATTGACAAACAAGACAAGGAAATGCTTGAGGCCTTAGAGAAGGCACTCAACGAAGTTATGCCAGTGGCCTATAGCATCGTGAAAGATACGGCACGGCGTTTTAAGGAGAATGCCGACATCATCGTGACCGCCACAGACTTTGACCGCGAGTTGGCAGCCAAACCAGCAAACGACTTCATTACCATTGACGGTGACAAGGCAATCTACCACAACGAGTGGACTGCAGGTGGAAACACCATCAGATGGGACATGGTCCACTACGATGTTCAAATTTTTGGTGGCATAGCGTTGCATCAAGGTAAAATAGCGGAGATGGCCACAGGTGAAGGAAAAACACTCGTTGCCACTCTACCGGTGTTCCTCAATGCGCTCACAGGCAACGGTGTGCACATGGTGACCGTCAATGACTACCTCGCTAAGCGAGACTCCGAATGGATGGGGCCGCTCTACGAGTTCCACGGACTTTCTGTAGACTGCATCGACAAGCACCAGCCTAATTCACCCGAGCGCCGAAAAGCCTACCAGGCCGACATCACATTCGGAACCAACAACGAGTTCGGCTTCGACTACCTGCGCGACAACATGGCTCTTTCGCCCAACGACCTCGTGCAACGCCGCCATAACTTTGCCATCGTTGACGAGGTAGACTCTGTGTTGATTGACGATGCACGTACACCTCTCATCATCTCCGGTCCTATTCCAAAAGGCGATGACCAGATGTATGAAGAATATCAGCCATTGGTGGAGAGACTCTACGAAGTACAGCGCAAGCAAGCCACTGAATTGCTTGCAGAAGCACGCCAGAAAATCTCCGAGGGACGTAAGGTACAAGACAAGAACAAATCACAGCAGCTGCTGGAAGAAGGTTTCCTCAGCCTTTTCCGATCTTACAAGGCACTGCCTAAGAACAAAGCCCTTATCAAATACCTCTCCGAGGATGGCATTAAGACAGGGTTGCAGAAGACGGAAGAGACATACATGGAGAACAACAACCGTCTAATGCCCAAGGCCGTTGCCCCCCTATATTTTGTCGTAGACGAGAAGCTAAACTCGGCCGACCTCACCGACAAGGGTACTGAGTGGCTATCTAACCAAGTTCACGACAAAGATCTTTTCGTGCTACCAGACATCACCTCTCAACTTTCAGCACTGGAGGCAGACGCTTCACTGTCTGATCAGGAGCGGATTGACAAGAAGGACGACATGCTCAATCACTATGCCGTGCAGAGCGACCGCGTGCATACCATCCAGCAATTGCTCAAAGCATACACCATGTTTAATAAGGATGACGAGTATGTCGTCATGGACGGGCAAGTAAAGATTGTTGACGAGCAGACAGGTCGTATTATGGAAGGCCGCCGCTGGAGCGAGGGACTTCATCAGGCCATTGAAGCCAAGGAGCATGTGAAGGTAGAGGCCGCCACACAGACCTTTGCAACCATCACCTTGCAAAACTATTTCCGAATGTACCACAAGTTGGCAGGCATGACGGGTACAGCCAGCACGGAGGCAGGAGAGTTTTGGGACATATACAAACTCGACGTGGTGGAAATTCCCACAAACAAGCCCATTGCGCGAAACGACATGGACGACCGCGTCTACAAGACCAACAGAGAAAAATATCGTGCCGTCATTGAGGAAATTGAGGAAATGCGCAATACTGGACGTCCGTGCCTCGTGGGCACCACGTCCGTAGAAATTTCCGAATTACTGTCTAAGATGCTGAGCATGCGCAACATCCCCCATCAGGTACTGAACGCCAAGCTCCACCAAAAAGAGGCACAAATTGTGGCCGAAGCTGGCCGCAGCACCAAAGGTCTTGTCACCATCACCGACGAGAATGGTAACAAGCATCAAGAGGAGCGTATGCTGGGAGCCGTCACTATTGCCACCAACATGGCAGGACGCGGAACGGACATCAAGCTCACCCCTGAGGTGAAATCCGCCGGAGGCTTAGCCATCATCGGAACAACGCGCCACGAGAGCCGTCGTGTCGACCGCCAGCTACGCGGACGTGCCGGTCGTCAGGGTGACCCAGGCTCATCCGTTTTCTACGTCTCACTGGAAGATGACCTCATGCGCAAGTTCGGATCCGAGCGTATCGCCAAGGTCATGGACCGCTTAGGTTTCGAGGACGGAGAGCGTATCGAAAGTCCTATGATATCCAAGAGCATCGAGCGTGCCCAAAAGAAAGTGGAAGAAAACAACTTTGGCATCCGCAAGCACTTGCTTGAGTATGATGACGTAATGAACAAGCAACGTACCGTCATATACGAAAAGCGCCGCCATGCTCTCATGGGCGAGCGTATCGGAATGGACATAACCAATGTTATATGGGACCGTGTAGTCAACATCATTGAAAATAATGACTATGAAGGTGCCAAGGAAGGATTCCTCAAGGTTCTGTCCATGGAAATCCCATTCACAGTAGAGGAATTCGACAATAGCAACAAAACCGATTTGGAAGAGCGCGCTTTCCAAGACGCTATAGCAGTCTTCAAGCGCAAGACTGACCGCATACAGAGCGATGCCTATCCTGTCATTCAACAGGTCTACGAGAATCAAGGACAAGTCTACGAGTATATCTTGGTTCCCATCACCGATGGTCGCCACGTAGTACAGTTACGTGTCAACCTCAAGGAAGCCTACGAAATGCAATGCAAGAACATCGTCAAGGAGTTTGAGAAGTTTGTCATGCTTCACATTATCGATGATGACTGGAAGGAAAATCTGCGAAAGCTTGACGAGTTGCGCCATAGTGTACAGAATGCTTCATACGAGCAAAAGGATCCGCTGCTCATCTTCAAGTTGGAAAGTGCAAAGATTTGGGATGAGATGATTGACGACATGAACAACCGCATCGCCAGTTTCCTCATGCGCGGGCAAATTCCCATAATGCAACAGGAAGAGGTACGTGAGGCACAATCTGAGCAGCATGCTCAGCGCTACAAGGAGCAAAAAGCCAATCTCGATGCAACAGACGAGGCGCAGCGGCAAGCAGCAAGCCATGACACTCGTGAGCCCGCTCAACAAGCGAAACATCAGCCCGTGATACGCGAGAAGATGCCTCGTCCCAACGATCCATGTCCCTGCGGAAGTGGCAAAAAGTTCAAGAACTGTCATGGAAAAGGACTTAGATAAGGCTAACTAACTGACCGTCCAACCCCATAAATCCAGTGTATCATGCAAATAGAAATCAAATCACTACAGAAAGTTTTTGGAGACAAAACAGCGGTAGACATACAGCATTTCCAAGTAAACCATGGTGAAATTCTTGGACTTGTGGGGAACAACGGTGCAGGCAAGACCACTCTGTTCCGGCTCATGCTCGACTTGCTAAAAGCCGAACAGGGTGAGGTCTTGCTCGTTCCTTCTACCTCCGCTGACACCAGTTGTGTTCCTAACATAGAGGCAGCAGACAGCAAAGCTGATGACACCATGGGGAACATACAAGCGCATGCCATCAATCCGGCCACATCTGAAGACTGGAAGACACGGACAGGAGCATACATAAACGACAGTTTCCTTATTGACTTTCTCACTCCTGAGGAATATCTAGACTTCATTGCGAAAGTGAGTGGCGTCAACCCCATCAACTGGAAGAACATAGAAGATGAGGAAAGTCCTTTGGCTCCATTCATGCCACTCACCCATGGTGAGATTTTCGGTCAGAAAAAGCTTATCCGCGATTTCAGCGCCGGAAACAAGCAGAAAATAGGCATCATTGCCGCCATGTTCACAAAGCCGGAACTGCTCATTCTTGACGAACCTTTCAACTTTCTAGACCCTTCCGGACAGAACATACTGAAGAAACTGCTCATAGATTACCAAGCTACACACCATGCAACCATTCTGATCAGCAGCCACAACTTGCAACACACGGTTGATATCAGTACACGTGTTGCATTAATGGAAAGTGGTCACATTATTGAGGACATAGACAATCGCGATGGAAAAGCGAAGCAGGCATTGGAGGAATATTTCAAAGTTTAGCAGATAATTTGGATTATCTCTATCAAGGATCATCCACAACATGGCCACTACACTGAAACGATGTCCGGCGCTGTGGCTTAAACCGGGAGAAAGGGAATGTCGTGTTTTTTGGTCAAAAAGTTTGTCCTGGATTTCGGTTGAAATAGAGCGCGAAAATGGCTCAAAAGACCTGTCGGACAGA
>CAVIOP010000153.1:0-6503 GCA_963644485.1 bacterium
ACGCAGACATTGTTCAGCCCGCATCGGCTCATGTAGTATTCCATAACTGCCTCCTGATTTTATGGGTCATAACAACCAAATCCGAAACTTGAGTTAAGACAACCCATACAACTTTTACAACAGCCATTGGGCCGTTGCAGCTTAAGGAACGGCTCACAGTTTGTCGCTCATGGTGTCGACCACCTGTCCGTCGAAGAGGTTGATGACGCGGTTGGCATAGGTGGCGTCGTGCTTGGAGTGTGTCACCATGACGATGGTGGTGCCCTCCTCGTTGAGCTGGCTGAGCAGCTGCATCACCTCCGTGCCGTTCTTGGAGTCGAGGTTACCCGTGGGCTCGTCGGCCAGGATGATGCTGGGCTTGCCCACCACGGCACGCGCGATGGCCACGCGCTGCTGCTGTCCGCCCGAGAGCTGGTGCGGATAGTGCTTGGCGCGGTGGCTCAGCTTCACCTTGCGCAGGATGTCGAGCACGCGCTGGCGTCGCTCCTCCTTGCCTACCCCGAGATACTTGAGCTGCAGGTCCACGTTCTCCTCCACGGTCAGCTCGTCGATGAGGTTGAAGCTCTGGAAGACAAAGCCGATGCGTCCCTTGCGGTAGGCGGTGCGTTCGCGCTCCTTGAGGTGCCCCACCTCCTCGTCGCCCAGCCAGTATTGTCCCTTCGTGGGACTGTCGAGCAGGCCGAGGATGTTGAGCAATGTCGACTTGCCGCAGCCCGATGGTCCCATGATGGCGATGAACTCGCCGTCCTTCACTTCGATGTTCACGCTGTTGAGGGCGATGGTCTCCACCTCGTCCGTGCGGAATATTCTGGTAAGATTTTCTGTTCGTATCATTGTGTTGAATGTTAATGTTAATGATTAAATTTGGGCATACGCCCTTTATTCTGTCTTGATGCTGTCTATCGGGTTGGACAATGCCGTCTTCAGCGTGCAGCCGATGACGGAGAGGAACGCCACGAGCAGCGTGAAGGCCGCCCCCACTGCCAGGAGCCACCAGGGAGTGTCGATGCGGTAGACGAAGCCCGAGAGGTAATGCAGCATCAGTTTCGCACAGACGGGGATGGCTATGACGATGGCCACCACCGAACAGACGAGGAACCTCCTCGACAACTGCCATGCGGCATCGCGCGTGCTGGCCCCCAACACCTTGCGGATGGCTATCTGCTGTTTCTGCTGGTTGCCGTAGTACACCGACATGCCGAAGAGGCCGAGGGCCGAGATGAGGATGGATATGCCCATGAAGGTGAGGATGAGCACCATCGTGTTGCGCTGCTGCTTCAGACTGTCGGCCAGCGTGTCGTCCATGTAAGAGATGTCGTTGTCCATGGGGGTGCCGGTGAGCTCCTTGTTCACCTGTTTGCAGGTCCGCCTGACGGCTTGCAGCGCCTGTGCATGGTCGCCACGCGTCTTGACCATCGCCGTATAGAAGAAGCCCTTGCCCGGACGGCAGTCCAGCACACGGATGGCAGCATACTCGTTCTTCATAGGCTCATCAATCGCCGTGCCGATATGATAGTCGGCTATCACGCCGCAAGCCTCATACTCGTGTCCGTCCTCCATCCTGGCGCCAAACCAAGGCTTCTTGGCCGAGACGCCGAAGGCGCGCTTGGCGCTCTCGGTCACCCACATCTTTCCCGCCGTGGGCTCGCCATACCGCTCCAGCACACGGATGCCCAGCATCTTCATCGCCGTGGAGTCGATGGTACACATGCGCAGGTACCCGATACACTCGTTGTTGTCATCGTGCACACCGTTGGCTCCGCACTCCAGGGGTGTGCCCTGGCCGAACGTGGCCTCCTCCACCTCGGGGAGCGCCTTCAGTCGGTTGACAAGTATGGCATGCTGCTCGTAGGAATGGTCAAGGGAGGTGAAGATGGTGATGACATCACGCGTGTCGTAGCCCATGGGCAGCGTATAGAGATGGTGCATCTGGAGCACCATCGTCATGGCCACGACGACCAAGACCATGCTGACCGCGTTCTGCACGACGATGAACACCTTGCCAAACCACATCTTGCTGCGCAGACGGATGGTGCCTTTCACGACATCTATCGGACTGAACCGCGACACGACAAGGGCGGGCAGAAGACCCGACAGCAGGGCGATGACCAGGAACGCTAGCGCCAAGGCCAGCCAGACATCGCCGTTGCCCAGCAGTGTGATCTGCGTGTCGAGGATGCTGCTGAACAAGGGCTGGAGCCCCCACGCCATGAAGCCTCCCACGAGGAAGCAGACTGCCGTGAAGAACGCCGACTCCTTGAAATAGCGCATCATCACCCCGAAGACGGTCTCGCCCAGCAGCCTGCGGGTAGCCATCTCCTTGGCACGGTTGCCTATCTGTGCCACCGTGAGGTTGATGTAGTTGAAGATAGCGGAGAGCAACAGGACCAGCGCCACTGCCAACAGGATGTTGACCAGGGTCTGGTTGCCCTGGCGCATGGACATCGAGGAAATGCCTGAGAAATACAACTTGTCCCAACGTGTCAGCGTGGAGCCCCACAAGAAAGCGTTGTCGTCCGGGGTCGCCTTATAGAATTTCGGCCAGTAGGCCAGATACTTGTCGAGCAGTTTGCCGGCCACCTTCTGCGGGTCGGCATCCTTTGCCAGACGCACGACGGAAACAACCTCCCCGAAATTGTCCATGGGCTGCAGCGCGGCATCCTTGAGCTTCATCGACACCAGGATCTCGTGGGGCTTGAAGACATCGTCCGCCCCGAAATCGGGCACCACACCCACCACCTTCAGGCGCAAGGTGTCGTCACACTGTAGGGTCTGGCCGATGGGGTTCTTGTTGCCAAAGGCTTTCCTGGCAAAGCCCTCGGTCACGATAGCCTGATGGATGTCGGTCAGAATCCTCTGCGAAGAACAGCCCGCCAGCCGATAGTCGAAGAGTTGGAGGAAATTGGGATCCACGGCAAGAAACTTGGTTTCGAAGAACTTGCCGTCAACCATCACGCCCTTCGAACCATAATATTCGCCGTAGCGGGTCCACTCCTTGATCTCGGGGATGGAGGGAAAGAACTCCTTGGCCGTGCCCGCCGTCATGCCGAGATAATTGCCCGAGCCCACGGCATAGAGGTCCTTCGAGTGTTTGAGGTTTGCGCCCACCCGATACTCCATGCTGGCATACGACACCAGGATAATCACAAAAGCCAAGGCTATCGAGAGTCCGAAAGCCTCGATGGCCGCATAGAGCTTGTTGTGTGAGAGAAATTTGAAATAACTTTTCATGCCTTTATCGTTTGTTTCCGTTTTTGCGGCAAAGGTAAGGGCTTCCGTCGCTTACCGCCAACAATACGTAGGTGGCGGGCGGCGGATTGTATGATTATTACACACTTTTCTGTATGATTTTCATACATCGTGCCCCGGAACGTTGGGTCTTCCGGGAAAAATGAGTACTTTTACAAGCAAGTATAGACCACCACAGACGAAACAAGGAAAAACCATCCGACATGAAATACGGAACCATTCTGGTCATCGATGACAATCCGTCGATACGCACGGCATTGGAGATCTGCCTGGACGAAGCGTTCGAGCGCATCTTCACCCTGCCCTGCCCCGACACCGCACCTGCGCTGCTGCAACAGGAACGGGTGGACGTGATACTGCTCGACATGAACTTCTCGCTGGGTGTGAACAGCGGGCAGGAGGGCCTGGTGTGGCTGCGCGCCTTGCGCCGGCTGCACGCCAACATCCCCGTGGTGCTCATCACCGCCTTTGCCGACATACACCTGGCGGTGAAGGGACTGAAGAGCGGGGCCGCCGACTTCGTGACCAAGCCCTGGGACAACGACGAGCTCATCCGGGTGCTGAAGGATGCCGTAGACCGCAGCACGGAAGTGGAAACGCTCGAAAGCATCGAACGGAAACATATCCAGAGGGTGGTCGACAAATGCCACGGCAACCTCTCGCGCGCGGCCGAACTGCTGGGCATCACGCGCCAGACGCTTTATGCCAAACTGAAAAGGTAAGGGTGCAGGGTATTGATATTAAGAAGAAACGAGTGCGAGCAACATTATGTTTATCATCAAAGCCATCTATCTGACAGCCATTGCCTGCCTCTTGCTGGGCGGCTTCATCTACCTCTTTCTTCGCCACCAGCGAAAACTGAAAGACCGTGCCTTCATGATGCGGGAAGCGGTGAGGAACGGCGACTACTCCTTCAAGCTGCCCACCAACGGACTGCTGCCCGGCGAAAGGGCCTTGCAGCAGGCACTCAACGACATGGAGGGCGACATCGCACAGCTCGTGGCCCGGCATGAGGTGGAGTCGTGGCAGAAGCTGACGCGTGTGCTCACCCATGAGATCATGAATGCCACCGCACCCATCACCAGCATCTGCCAGGCCTATCTCAACAATCCGAAGACACAGGGCACTCCCTACGAGAAAGGCATCAGGGCCATACGCGACACGAGCGGCTCGCTGACGGCGTTTGTGGAGAACTACCGCAAGCTCACGCAACTGCAGGAGCCGGTCATCACGACCATCGCCCTGCGTCCCTTTGTCGAAAGCATCAAGGCGCTCTATCCGGCGGTCGAATGGCACGTCGCCCTCCCCGAAGAGGCCACGATCGACGCCGACGAAAACATGCTGCGCCAGGTGTTCATCAATCTGGTGAAGAACGCGGTCGAGGCGAAGGCTACGGCCGTCGACATCCGGTGTTACGGGACCGCCGCAACGGGACGGAGAGAGGACAACGGCCTTGGCTGGGGCATCAGCATCAGCAACAACGGCGATCCCGTTCCGGCCGATGTGGCCAGCGATATGTTTGTGCCGTTCTTCACCACCAAACCGTCGGGCACGGGCATCGGCCTGTCGCTCTCGCGACAGATGCTGATGATGCAGAACATCACGCTTGCCCTGGCCCAGACCGCCGTGACCGGCTACCACGTCACGTTCCACATCCTCGCGAGTCCGCAACGCACATGACGGGCTGACCGGCAGAGGGGTTCAGCATTCACCGTCGCTCACAGGCGATGGCAGAGCGGCAGGGTGAGGGCGACGCACACCACGGCGCCGGCCACCATCACGATGCTCGACGTGACGGCCATGTTGCCCATGGCCACCAGCGGACTGGCCACGGCACCGGCCACAAATCCCGAGGCACCGAAGATGGCACTGGCCGCACCGGCATTGTCGCGCTCGGCATCGAGGGCCGTTGCCGTGAGGCCCGGCTGCATCAGTCCGAAGCTCGTCAGCAGATAGGCGTAGCACACCATGACCGCCACGAGGGGCAGATGGGCCAACAGACTGGCCGCCAAGGCCAGCGACGCCACGCCGAGATTGAGGGCGCCGGCATGCAGCGCGGTCTCCGGGCGCCGGAAGCGGGGGGCAACGGCGGCACCGATGCAGATCATGAAGGCGTTGAGACCAAAGCAGAGGCTGAAGTGGAACGCCGACAGGCCATAGAGCTTCTGCAGGATGAACGGCGACGAGGCGATGTAGGCGAAAAACGTGAAGAAGCACGCCATGGCCGACAGGGTGCTCAGCGTGAACCGCGCATTGCGGAACACACGGAAAAGATTGGCGTAGACCTGAAAGACATTCTTCTGTATGCGCTGACCGGCGGCAAGCGTCTCGGGCAACCGGCTGCTGCATGCCAGCAGAGCCATGCCGGTGGCCAGCATCAGGCAGAACACGCCCTGCCACGATGTGAATCCGGACATGATGCCGCCGACCACCGGCGCACACACTGGCGCAATGCCGTTGATGGAGCCCAGAAGGGCCATGAAGTCGGCCAGCTCCTTGCCACTGTACATGTCGGTGGCCATGCTCTTGGAGATGACGATACCGCCTGCGCCTGCCACGCCCTGCAGCACACGCATGAGGTTGAACAGATAGATGTTGGGGGCGATAATGCAAAGCACCGTGGCCACAGTGAACAGTGCCATCGAGGCCACAAGGATGTGCTTGCGGCCATACTTGTCGGTCAGCGGCCCGATGAACACCTGTCCGGCGGCCAGACCGATCATGCCGGCCGTCAGACTGAGCGAGGCCAGGGCGGGAGACGTGTGGTAGAAGTCGGCCATCTCGGGCAACACGGGGAGATAAAAGTCAGTGACAAAGGGACCGAACGCGGTCAACATTCCCAAGGTGGCAGGGATAAAAACACCTATTTTCTTTTTCATTTATTGGGGATTATGTTATCCTACATAGGCCATTGCGTCACGCTGCCGTCCGTCGCTAAGGACGGGAAGCATGACTCGGGGGCCCGAACAACCGACTGCAAAATTACAAAAAAGCTGTAACACCACCGACAATCATCATGCAACTATAGGGTTTTTTAAGATTGTGGCGCGCTTCCGGGAAAATTAATGAAACATTATACCGACATTTGCTTTGAAAAGCCACGCAATATGACTAACTTTGCATGAGCAGCGGGCTGGACAATGTTTGCATAAGCAGCGGGCTGGACAATGTTTGCATAAGCAGCGGGCTGGACAATGTTTGCGTGAGCCGCGGGCTGAAAGCCCAGCAATTACCTAGCCCAGGGCCGCTCGGCG
>CAVIOP010000154.1:0-6474 GCA_963644485.1 bacterium
CCAGGGCGCCGCTTCGCTTGCCCTGGGCTATGGAATTGCTGGGCCTTCAGCCCGCGGCTCACGCGTTGTAAAAAGATTCGCCCGGCCCTGCTGCTTGCCTTAGCAAGAATGTTAATCGAAGCGGTTCCGAAGGTACCACCCATCATCCTTCTCTTTGAATTATTCGTGCTACAACATGGCCTAACCAGATTATCTATATAAATAAACAGGCATACATTCATACACATAAATATCTGTGCAAACAAATAAGTATATAAAAACATATAGAAGGAATAAATAAATAAACCAACGAATAAATAAATATATAATGCGAACAATATATAACCAAATAAACAAATAACAAAACACCTATATAAAGAAGCAAACACATATATAAACAAACAACCACAAACATAAATAAATAAATATGCTCTAACCTATTTATATAAAAGCATAAACAAACGGATAAACATATAAATAAACGCTGATAGGTTCAATAGGCATCCACCACATAAGGATTAAAAGGTCATCATTACAGCGCTGTATATAAAAACATAAATATATAAACACCTATTAAATTATTCTCTCCATTTTCCTAATTTACAACGCGTTAACCGATGCGGCTGAAAGCGAGACAATTTCACAGGCATGCTGAAAGCCCACCCATTCCACAGTCCTCGGCTCACACTGTACTCCATGCCATCTTTATATAAATATGTATTAAATTGTTGCGTTTCGTCTTTAAATATATAAATACACAAATGTGCAAACATATGAACAATGCAAAATAGGGCTACGTGAATATATAAACAAATAAGGAAACATAAATATAAATAACTAAATAAACGTCATATAAACAAATAAAAGTATAAAGAAATAAAGGTAGGCACATATAAACAAATAAAGAAACAACAATATAAAAATAGATACAAATCAATAAATCAATAAATCAATAAACTAAAAACTAAAAAAATAAAGATTTGTTTGCACGGATAAATAATAATATGTATATTTGCAGCGCAATAGACATAACAAGCTCGACAATGAAGAACAGAAAGATCATATTTGCAAACCAGAAAGGTGGAGTGGGCAAGTCGACACTCTGCATCCTCTTTGCCAACTACCTCGCCTGGAAGAAGCAAGACGTCTGCGTCATCGACACAGACCTGCAGAAGACCATCATGATGCAGCGACGCAAAGACATGGAACTCTACGACGTACAAGAGGAGCCCTATGTCATACAGGACTTCGACGTGCAGGACCCCGAGACTATGCAGCAGCTCATGGACTCCGCCTCCGAGACCGAGGGCTACGTGCTCTTCGACTCGCCGGGCAACGTCTCGGAGGACGGCCTCGTGCCGATGTTCACCAATGCCGACTTCATCGTGTGCCCCTATGAATATGAGGAGAAGACGCTCGACTCCACCGGTACCTTCGTGCAGGTGGTCAACGCACTGCGCCAGCACACGCCCGAGATGACGGCCAAGCTCTTCTTCGTGCCCAACCGCATCGACGTGCGCATCGGTACCAAGAGCGAGCTTGACATGTGGAAGCAGACCGACGCCATCTTCAAGCAGCTCGGTGCCGTCACGCCGCGCATCACCGCAAGGGCCGCCCTCAAGCGCATCAACACCATCGAGATCACGGCAGCGCAGCGCGAGGCGGTCAAGCCGGCCTTCGACTTCATGATACGTCGCATCAAGGAGTGAGGCGCAGGGTCGCACACCTTATATAATTATATGACACAATCAAACAAACCATCCAGATAGACACATACATTATGGCCAATAAACAAAAGACACGCGTAGTGCTGCCAGGTGGCATACAGGGCCTGGTGCACAACCTGCAGAACGGCACCGCACAACCGAACCTGAACCCGCAGGTGGACGTCAACAAGATCACGACGGACGATGACACCGCCGCCGAAACCGCCGTGACACCCGAGGAGCAGCAGACCGCCACAGAGCAGCAGGCCGCAGCCCAGCAGCAGGCAGCCAGTGGGGTAGGGGAGAGCCAGACCGCCGCCGCAACCCCGGCAACCGCAGCAGCCACGGCATCAGCGCCCGCAGAGCGCGCCCCCCGCGGACGACGCCCCAAGGAGAACACCATGAAGGAATACACCATCGTCAAGGACGACTCACGCGACTCGTGGGACCTCTTCCTCGACATGGCCAAGCAGTACAAGGACGGCGGCGGCAAGCTCGCCACGATCTACATCGACGAGACGCTGAAGAACGTGCTCGACCGCATGAAGTACTGCGGACCCGAGAAGCTCTCCACATCGGCCATCCTCAGCTCCATCGTCGCCCGCTTCATCTTCGACCACGAGGACGACATCAAGAACGTGATGTTCTCCGGCCGACTCCTCTGACGCGGCACAGTGTAAGCCGCGGGCTGAAAGCCCAGCCATCATTTTTTTAGGCCACGATGACAATAAAGGCAGGGTTGTCTGCGTTAGCAATAATGTAGACTGGATACAAACATTACTCTCCAAGAACCATGCATTAATTTCTCTGCCTATGAAAAATTTTACCCCTGATGAGACGGGCCCTTCTGCCCGCACACTTATGCTCATCCGTCAGATCGCCTACACCTACCGCGTGTCGAAGCTGACGGGCCGTCCTCTCAACTTCTGTGTCAACTGATATGAGCAAGATGGTGTCACCCTCGCTCCTGGCCGCCGATTTCACCGACCTCAAGAGCGAAATACAGATGATCAACCGCAGTGAGGCCGACTGGCTTCACTGCGATGTCATGGACGGCGTGTTCGTACCCAATATCTCGTTTGGCTTCCCCGTGCTCGAGGCAGTGGGCAAGATCTGCCGCAAACCGCTCGACGTGCACCTCATGATCGTTCATCCCGAGCGTTACATCACCGCCACGGCACGCATCGGCGCCATGATGATGAACGTGCACTACGAAGCCGTGACGCACCTCAACCGCACGATCCACCAGATACACGAGGAGGGCATGAAGGCCGGCGTGACGCTCAACCCCTCCACGCCCGTGGCGATGCTCGAAGACTGCATCTGCGATGTCGACATGGTGCTGCTGATGAGCGTCAACCCCGGCTTCGGCGGACAACAGTTTATCGACAACACCTACGCCAAGATTGCACGCCTGCGCAAGCTCATCCGCGAGAGTGGCTCGAAGGCACTCATCGAGGTCGACGGCGGCGTCAACGGCAGCACGGCGCCCCGCCTGGCCGAGGCCGGCGCCGACGTGCTGGTGAGCGGCAGCTATGTCTTCCGCGCCGACAATCCCGAAGAGCGCATCCATCAGCTCAAGGCCCTCTGACGGCCGCGGCGACAAAAACGACACATCTGATCATACCCACAGCAATGAAGAAAACCATCCTGACACTCCTCATGGTGCTGGCCACAACGCTGGCCGACGCACAGACCGCACTGAAGCGCGTCTACAACGAGAACACCGACCCCATCGCACAGATCGACAGTGCCCTGGCCGCCGTCAGGGCCGACGGCTCGGGCCGCCTGGTGATATGCCAGGTGGGCGGCAACTGGTGCCCGTGGTGCCTGCGCTTCGCCGACTTCGCCGAGCGCGACGCCGACGTGGCCAAGGTCCTGGCCGACAACTTCGCCTATATCCATGTCAACTACAACCCGCGCAAGGACAGCGACGACCGCGCCACGGCACTCATGGAGCGCCTCGGCAACCCGGCGCGGTTTGGCTTCCCCGTCTTCGTGGTGCTCGACCAGGGCGGCAACGTGCTGCACATCCAGGACTCGAGCTTCCTGGAGGAAGGACAGGGCTACAGCGAGGAGAAGACGCTGCGTTTCCTCAATGCCTGGGCGCCCAAGGCCGTCGGCCAGGGCAATGCCGTCATGCGCACCATACAGGCACGCCGCTCCGTGCGCCGTTACCTTGACCGGCCCGTGGAGCACGACAAGCTGGCCGTGCTGGCCCAGGCCGGCATACAGGCACCCAACGGCATGAACAGTCAGACGTGGGCCGTGCGCGTCGTGGAGAGCAAGGAGTGGATCGACGGTCTGACCGACCTCTTCCGCAAGGCCAACCCCGACATGGTGAAGCGCGACCCCAACTTCAAGAACATGTTCCGCAATGCACCCAACGTGATCTGTGTGGCCACGCCCGACGGCAATCCCTCAGTCGACGCGGGCATGATGGGTGAGAACATGATGTTGGCGGCACAGTCGCTAGGCCTCGGCACATGCTGTCTGGGCGGTCCCGTGCGCTTCCTCAACGTCACGCCCGAGTGCAAGCCCTTCCTCGACCAGCTGCAGCTGCCCGAGGGCTACGCCATCTGCTACATGCTCGCCGTCGGCTATCCCGACGAGGCGCCTGCCGCCAAGCCGCGCGACGCGAGCAAGATCCAGTACGTGAAATGACCCGTGTGGGGCCCGAAGCCGACGCTTCGGGCCCCACTGCCATATACGGTTCTTTACCGAGTATCAAGAAACGTTAGTATAAAAGAGAGACCGACATGTTGAAAATCTTGCAGATGGCCAGCCGTTGGCTGGCCCGTTACACATCAGCGTTTGTCATCGGCATTGCCGTGGTGACGTTTTTCTTCCCCCACCTCTTCGACTGGGTGCGCGGCAACACGCAGACCGTCATCCTTGGCATTATCATGCTCACCATGGGTCTCACGCTGACCACCAACGACTTCAAGATCCTGGCGAGCCGTCCGCTCGACATCTTCATCGGCGCCTGCGCACAGTTCTTCATCATGCCCGGCGTGGCCTATCTGCTGGTACACGTGTGGCACCTCGACGCGGCGCTGGCCCTTGGCATCCTGCTCGTGGGATGCTGTCCCGGCGGCGTCTCGAGCAACATCATGAGCTACCTCTGCCATGGCGACGTGGCCTTCTCGGTAGGCATGACGTGCGCCTCCACACTGCTGGCGCCCGTGATGACGCCGCTGCTCATGCAGCTGACGGCCGGCGAGATCATCCACATCGATGCCGTGGGCATGTTCACCAACATTCTTATCGTGACCATCATACCCGTGGCCATCGGCTGCGCGCTCAACTATCTCTACAGCCGCCGCGAGTGCTTCCCAGCCCTGCAGAGCCTCATGCCGGGCATCAGCGTCACCTGTCTGGCCATAATCGTCGGAGGAGTCATCTCCACCGTGCACGATGACCTCGTGGCACGCGGCCTGCTGCTCTTCCTCTGGACCTTCGCAGTGGTGTTCTGCCACAACACGCTGGGCTATCTGCTGGGCTACCTGGCCGGACGGCTCGCCAGGTTCAACACTGCCAAGAAGCGCACCATCTCCATCGAGGTGGGCATGCAGAACGCAGGACTCGCCACGGTGCTGGCAGCCAATTTCTTTGCGGCGCAGCCCCTGGCCGTGCTGCCTTGTGCCATCAGCTGCGCCTGGCACAGCATATCGGGCACCGTCCTTGCCGGCCTCTTCCTGAGGCGCGACACGAGAAAGGCATCATGATTCACGGGAACCCGCAAGAAGGGAAAAAAGGAGGAAAATAAAAGGATTAACGAGAGATTAAAAAAGAATTAACGAGAGATTAAAAAAAGGATTAACGAGAGATTAATGGCCGATTAACGGAGATTAATGTTAAAAGAAAGAACGATGGGTGTGTTAGGCTGTGCCTTCGGCACCTTTTGGTTTAACATTAATCTCCGTTAATCGGCCATTAATCTTTCATTAATCTCCGTTCTGCTCACGCCAGCTGCAGCTGCATGTCGTAGTCGCGTGCCATGCGGCGCATGTTGATCAGGGCGTAGCGCATGCGTCCCAGCGCGGTGTTGATGCTGACGTTGGTGGTGTCGGCGATCTCCTTGAACGACAGCTGCTGGTAGAAGCGCATATACACCACCTCACGCTGGCTGGCCGGCAGGTGGTTCATCATGCGGCGCACATCGACCAGCACCTGGTCGTTGAGCAGCTGGTCCTCAATGTTGGCCACCATGACGCTGGCCTCGCGGAGGTTCGACAGGTCATTGTCCTCCGTTGCCTCCACGATGCGCTCGGTGCGCTGGTTGCGATACCAGTCCATGATGACGTTGTGGGCGATGCGCATGCACCACGCGCCAAACTTGCCGGTGGGCGCATACTTGCCGTGCTGCAGCTTCACGATGATCTTGACAAACGTCTCCTGGAAGATGTCATTGGCCAAGTCCTCGTCGCGCACGACAAACATGATATATGCGAAGATTTTCGATTGGTTGCGTGACAACAGTTCGTCGAAAGCCTCGTTGTTACCATCCACGTAGCATAATGCCAACTGCTCGTCGGTCATTTCTGCGAGATTCTTCATTTCCTTGTAATTGTTTAGTTATGAAGTAGATGTTTTCCGATAGGCTATCGCTTTAAAATCGTATATGAACTGTTGTGTTAAGGGGTTTCGGTTGCAAATTTATCGATTTATTTCCTTATCTCCAAATTTTTCCCGCCTTTTTCTCACCTGTCAGCCTTCTGCGGGCGATGGCGCGTGTCAGCCTTCACCCGTTCTTTTAAGACAACCCATTGTGCTGGAATGTTTTTAA
>CAVIOP010000155.1:0-6442 GCA_963644485.1 bacterium
TCCTTCGTCGCCGAGCGGCCCTGGGCTAGGTAATTGCTGGGCTTTCAGCCCGCTGTACAACGTGACCGACCAAAAAACCCAGGGCGGTGCCCTGGGTTGTGTAATTGCAGGGCTTTCAGCCCGCGGTTCACAAAGACATTGTTCGGTTAAATCAGGCCGTACTTGCCCGCCACAATGAGCAGCGAGAAGCCCAGCACCAGCGTGATGATGCCCACCAGAACGCCAGCCTTCGACATGTCGCTCTGCTTGATGAGACCCGTGGAGTAGGCGATGGCATTGGGAGGCGTGGAGATGGGAAGGCTCATGGCAGCAGAAGCGGCTACGGCAATGCCGATGAGCACGGTCGACGTGCCACCTATGACGTTGAGCTTGTCGCCCATGCCCTCGCACACTACGGCGAGGATGGGGATCATGAGGGCGGCCGTTGCGGTGTTGCTGATGAAATTGGAGAGGAAGAAGGTGACGAAACCGGCGATGATGAGGATGACCACGGGGCTCCATTCGCCAAAGGGTATGGCGTCGATGGCGACCTTGGCCAGTCCGGTGCCGTTCATGGCCAAGCCGAGGGCGAAGCCGCCGGCCACCATCCAGATGACGCTCCAGTCGATGTCCTGGAGGTCGTCGGCGGTGATGACGCCGGTGAGGGCGAAGACGGCAATGGGCAGCATGGCCACGGTGTTGGCATTGATGCCGAGGGGCTTGCCGGCAATCCACAGAATGATGGTCACGGCAGTGGTGATGGCCACCACTACCGTGCGCCAGTTGTGCTGCATGTCACCCTGGATTTCCAGGTCGATGGTCTTCTGCTTGAACGGGAAGAACCACTTGAGCAGCAGCCACGAGATGACAAGCAGCACCAGCACCAGAGGTACCATGAAGGCCATCCATCCGCCGAAGCTGATGTCGAGGTTGAGGCCCGCAGGGTCGTTGAGTATCTTGTAGGCGAAGGCGTTGGGCGGTGTGCCGATGGGTGTGCCCATGCCGCCGAGGTTGGCACCGATGGGGATGGCCATGGTGAGTGCGATGCGTCCCTTGCCGTTGGCCGGCAGTGCCTTGAAGACGGGCGTGAGGAAGGTGAGCATCATGGCTGCTGTGGCGGTGTTGCTGATGAACATCGAGAAAACGCCCGTGATGAGCAGGAAGCCCAGCAGCACCATCTCGCTGCGGTGGCCGAACGGTCGCATGAGCGTCTTGGCCATCCACACGTCGAGACCCGACTTGGTGGCGGCTATGGCGAGGATGAAGCCGCCGAGGAAGAGGATGATGGTGGGGTCGGCAAAGCAGGCCATGATACCTACGGAGTCGAGCAGTTGGCCGTACTGGCCCTCGGTGCCCTGCATGAACGAGAACGAGGAGTCGCTCACGAAGAAGAGAAGTACGAAGATGATGCCGACGGAGGTGGCCCAGGCGGGTATGGCCTCGGTGAGCCACAACATGACGGCCATGACGAAGATGGCGATGACGCGCTGGTGGATCACGGTCAGCCCGTCGATGCCGAAGACCCCGGCGGGCAGGTTCCACACGGTGATGGTGACCAGAGCGGTCAACAGGAACATCAGCGCCTTCTTCTTATTGAAGTCGCCGCGCAATACTTTTTTTACCGTTTCTTGCATATTATCTTAGGTTTTTAGTGTTTAGGTCAGATGAGTGGGCTTCCCCCCAATAGGGCAACCGGGCGCAAATATACAACAAAGGAGTGACAAAGGCAGTAAAGAAATCAGAAAAAATAAAGGCCGGCGCCGCAAAAGACAAAAAACAACATCACCCTGCCGGCCACTGCGTGTGCAATGGCCGACAGGGTGACGGATCTGTAACGGATGGCGGAGCCTACTTCGTGCTGCTGTCGGTGGCTTCGTTCTCCTTCATCGTGCCTTCGATGTAGAGGCGCGTCATCTCGGGCACACCATTGGTGCGCACGGTGATGGTCTTCTTGAAGTGTCCGGGGAAGCGGCCACGGCCATTGTAGGTGACGCTGATGGTGCCTTTCTCGCCGGGCTTCACCGGGGTCTTGGTGTACTTGGGGACGGTGCATCCGCAGCTGGCCACGGCCTGGTTGATCACCAGGGGCTTGTCGCCCTCGTTGGTGAAGGTGAAGGTGCACTGCTGCACGTTGTCGCTCTCGACAAACGTTCCGAAGTTGTGTGAAAGCTTTTCAAACTTGATCTTCGCCTGGGCATTGGCCACACTGTAGCCGCCCATGAGCATCATACATGCGAAAAGTATCTTCTTCATATTTTCTCCTTATTATATTGTGGGTTGCGACAACATGTTATTGTGGGTTGCGACAACTCGTCAGGGTTATCTCCTCGACACTCGGTTTATCAATAGACGACCCGACGTTGCCAAATGTTTCGGCCGCCATCCTGTTTTAAGCAAATTTTAACAGTGGGTCGGCAGTCTCGTGCCACGTGGCGCCGTATGGGACTTACCAGATGTGTGCACGCTGCTTCTTCGGGATGAACATCTTGTCGCCCTTCTTCACGTTGAAGGCCGTGTACCAGGCATCGATGTGCGGTAGGGCAGCGTTCACGCGGGCCAGGTTGGGGGAGTGCACGTCGACCGTCAGCAGGTACTTCACATATTCGTCGGTGGAGTTGGCCGCCCATACGCGGGCCCAGGCCAGGAAGAAGCGCTGCTCGGGCGTGAAGCCGTCCACCTTGGCCAGGGGCTTTTCCTTCATGGCGTTTTGGAAGGCCGTGTAGGCGATGTTGAGTCCGCCGTTGTCGCCGATGTTTTCGCCGAGTGTCTGCTGGCCGTTCACCTTCGCGCCGGGCAGCACCTCAAAGGCGGAGAAGAAAGAGCTCAGCACGCCGGTGCGTGCGTCGAAGTTCTTCTTGTCGGCGTCGGTCCACCAGTTGCGCTGGTTGCCGTCCTTGTCAAACAGGGAGCCCTGGTCGTCGAAGCCGTGGCTCATCTCGTGGCCTATCACGCCGCCGATGGCACCGTAGTTGACCGCGTCGTCGGCATTGGGGTCGAAGAAGGGCGGCTGCAGGATGGCGGCCGGGAAGCAGATCTCGTTGGTCGAGGGGTTGTAGTAGGCGTTGATGGTCTGCGGCGTCATGCCCCATTCCGTCTTGTCTACGCGCTTGTTCACGTTGCGGGCTATCTCGTCGTCGTTGTCCCAGCGTGCTATGCGCGCCATGTTCTCGTAGAGCGACAGACTGTCGATGACCTCCAGCCCCGTGTAGTCCTTCCACTTGTCGGGGTAGCCGATTTTGATGATGAAGTGGGAGAGCTTGTCCTTGGCCTGCGCCTTGGTGTCGGGGGTCATCCATGTCAGTCCGTCGATGCGCTGTCCGAGGGCGGTCTGCAGGTTGCGCACAATGTCGAGCATGCGGTTCTTGCTCGTCTCGGGGAAGTACTTTTCCACGTAGAGCTTGCCGATGGCTTCGCCCAGGACGCTGCTCACCAGCGACACGGCACGTTTCCAGCGGGGACGGTCCTCCTTGACACCCGTCAGCACCTTGCTCAGTTCGAAGGCCACCTTGCGGAAGTCGTCGCCCAGCTGCGAGGCGGCTCCGCTGATGACCTTAGCCTCCGCATAGGTCTTCAGGTCGTCGAGCGGCGTGTCGGCCAGTATCTTCTCCACCTCGTGGAGCGGCTCGGGCTGGCCCATGTCCACGCATGCGAAGGCCGGATAGCCGCCGGCCAGGAAGATGTTGCCCCAGTCGATGCCCGGGTAGTCGGTGATGAGCTCGGCGTAGGTCAGCTTGTGGTAGTTGCCCTCGACGTCGCGCAGCTTCACGGGGTCATAGCTTGCCTTGGCGATACGCGTCTCGATGGCGACCACGGCCTGCATCTTCTTCTCGGCCGTGGCCTCGTCGTTGCCGGTCATGGCGAAGAGCGTCTTCAGGTAGGTCTTGTAGGCTTCCATCACACGCTTGTTCTGCGCGTCGTCAGAGAGGTAATAGTCGCGTGTGCCCAGGCCGAGGCCGCCCTGTCCCACGTAGACGATGTTCCACTCGGCATCCTTCTGGTCAGCGGTGACACCCACGCCGAACATCATGGTGTTCTCGCCGTTGCGGTCGAGCTCGGCCGTCACCAACTGGTACTCCTTGCGGTTCTTGATGGCCGCTATCTTGGCGAGCGTCGGCTTGATGGGAGCGTATCCCTCGCGGTTGAGGCGCGCGGAGTCCATCATCAGATTGTAGAGCGAGCCGATCTTCTGTCCGAGCGACCCTTGTTTCTGCGGAGCAGAGGCGTACTCCAGGATAATCTCCTGTATGCGTTTCTGGTTGAGCTCATAGAGGTCGGTGAACGCTCCGTTGCTGGTGTGCTCGGCATCGAGGGGATGGCTCTTCAGCCAGCCGCCGGCAGCATAGTGGTAGAAGTCGTCGCCAGGCCTGACACTGGTATCGAGGTTGCTTGGGTCGATGCCCGAGGAGGGTGCGGTCTGTGCAAAGGCGGTTGAGGCGCACAGTGCCAGGCCGACAAGTAACATTTTCTTTTTCATGGTTGCTTGTTATTTTTGTTCATATGCAAAGTTACGGCTATTATTTGCTATATGAAAGCGACGGGCACGTTTTTTTTATGACGCAAACAACAAATTGACGATAGTCCCTCCTTGCCTTTCATTGCCACATCGTTCAGAATGTCAGACGGTTAAGAAGTCTATCGATGTAAGCTCCGGCAAGATTTTCCATGTCCGATCTGTTCACCCCAGAGCCGGCGGGGGCGCAGTCAGTGTCTCTTGGCCTGGCGTTTCCGCAGACGGATGATGTAGCCCGACCATAGGCACCACAGGGCGAGGAGGCCTGTAACGAAGACGAAGACATAGGTGGCGGCATCGCCGATGAACATTCGGCCGCTATGCACCTCGAGGGCGACGTTCCACAGCGACATCGGCAACCGGTTCATGAAGGACGGTTGCGGGGCGAAGTGGGTGCCCGTGCCGTACTCTGCCACGACGGGCGTGGCGAAGTCCTGGCTCATGCCCGACACGGCTTTCCTGCCGAACGGCGCACCGGCTTTCGCGGGAGCCGGCGCGCCGGTGAAATAGTCGGTGGCGGTGCCATGTTGCCGGTCCCATACATAAAGGCCGCTGAACGAGCCGCAGAGCCATTGGCCCTCGCTGTTCTTTTGCAGCACGTTGAGCCCCATCACGCTGACTGGCGGTGCGGCGGCGATGGCCTTTGTCGTGCCGCGCGACAGGTCGAGCGAGAAGAAGCCGTCGGAGGTGGACAGCAGCCAGTCGGCGGCGGTGTCGTCATGACGTAGGGCGCGCAGCTTGTCGTTCCACGGGTTGTCGCTGTCGAGCGCGGTGCCGGGCAACGATGGCAGTCGGCCGTTCACCAGCGCAATCATCACGGGCGGGCGCAGGCACCAGCCGGTCAGGGCGATCAGCAGGGTGAGGACAATGGTGCGCCGCCCCAACGCATCGTGCAGGCGGAGCGTTGTCTGGAGCAGTGCCTTGTGTTTGGGCCGCAGCCAGAAAACCAGTCCGCTGACGCAAAGCAGTGCCAGAACGGCGGCTATGGCATCGGCCACCAGTCGGCCTGGTGTCCCGAAGAGCTGGCCACTGTGGAGGAGCCACACGGTGCGGAAGGCGGTCGGCCGGGCATCGTGGGCGGCTGGTGCCTGCAGCTCGATGCGCCGGAAGGATGAGTAGGGTGGGAGGGAGACGTAGGCCGCCGAACGGCTGAGGGCCACCAGCGTGTCGCCGCACACCGCCACATCGGTCCACCGGTCGTCGCCGCCGGGCGCGACATCCATCGCGCGCCACGCCCCGTGTCTGTCACGCCGGTACAGGCCGAAGGGCGCCACGGCTATCAGGTCGCCTTGCCTGGTACGGACGACGTTGCGGATCTGCCGGTAGTCGGCACCTTGGGGCAGTCCCTGGTTGTAGTCGCTGAAGGTGGTGGCGCTGACTGTCGTCTGCCAGATGCCGCCGCTGCCATACAGCAGCACCGTGTCGCCACAGGCGAGTGTGCCTCGCAGCAGTCCGCCGTTCCAGTCGTGGTACTCATATCGGCTGGGCAGATAGGCTCTGCTCACGTTCATGTCCTTGATAAGCGTCCGGTGGTTGAGCAGGATGCCCGACACGCAGAACGTCATCATGATTATGCTCACGATGATGCCCAGCCACTTGTGTTGCTTTCTCCAGGTGCTTTTCTTCATTGTTTGTTACCTCTTTTGCAAAGCCGCTGCAATGGTTATTAGGCATGACGAAGCCGAGAAGTCAGAAGAGCCTGTTTCATGTCTAAATCCCAAACTTGAATAGTCTATTGGCATTATATTATGCTACAAATATACGATTTTACCTCCAAACTCGCACCATCCACTCCGCTCTTTTTATAAATCTTTGTTCAAGTTTCGGATTTACACTGCGTGAGCCGATGCGGACTGAAAGCCCAACTAGCCCAGGGCAACGCGGATTTACAACGCATAAGCCGATGCGGGCTGAAAGCCCAAAAGTACTTAGCCCAGGGCAAGCGAAGCGGCG
>CAVIOP010000156.1:0-6393 GCA_963644485.1 bacterium
AGTAAGCCTGCAGCGTGGAGGCGAAGAGCGACTTGCCGAACCGCCTGGGGCGGCTTAGGAAGATGTACTTCATTCCTTTGCTTCGGAAGTCGACGATGTATTTCGTCTTGTCCACGTAGAGGTAATTCCCTTCGCGGATATTCGCGAAAGTCTGAATCCCAACCGGATATTTGTTTACTATTTCTGTCATCATATCACGGGTTATTAAAAGTCTTGCGATACTAAGTTGTGCATCATGAATAGACAAGGACACGCCCCTTGAAAACAGGAAAGTGCATGAGAGGCGGGACCGACACGTCCGGCGGCTGCCTGCCGGTGCGTGGGACTTGTTCCGGGCAGGCGCGTCAGATCTTGTCGCCGAAGCAGAGGTCGCCTGCGTCGCCGAAGCCGGGCACGATGTACTGGTGCTCATTGAGTGCCGGGTCGATGGCCGCACACCAGACGGTGGTGTCGTCGGGCAACGTCTTGGCTATATGGTCGATGCCCTGCGGTGTGGCGATGACGCATACCACGTGCACCGCGCGCGGCGTGCCCTTGGTGAGCAGGGCCTTGTAGCCCATCTCCATCGATCCGCCGGTGGCCAGCATGGGGTCGACGATGAGCAGCGTGGCATCGTCGAGGCTGGGTGTGGCCAGATACTCCACGTGTATGCCCACCTGCGTGTGCGCCTCGTCGGTGTATTCGCGGTAGGCGCTGACGAAGGCGTTGGCGGCATGGTCGAAGATATTGAGGAAGCCTTGGTGGAAAGGCAGTCCGGCGCGGAAGATGGTGCCGAGCACGAGGCGGTCGGTGGGCACGTTGACGTGTGCCGTGCCGAGGGGTGTCTCGACGATGCGCTCCTCGTAGTTCAGTGTCTTGCTGAGCTCATAGGCGATGAGCTCTCCGATGCGCATGATGTTGTTGCGGAAGAGGAGGCGGTTCTTCTGATAGTCGCGGTCGCGCATCTCGGCCATGTACTTGTTGATGATGGAATTTGACTTGCTGAAATCGATTACTTTCATGGGATATGTTGGTTTTCATGCGGGGCGTCGGCGTGGACAGGCGCAAGCACCCCGCCTTTTGTCTTGCTTGATGTTGACAGGCCCTGCACCGCTCAGAACCTGACCGTCTTCTTCTCGCCCGTGGCGAGGGTCACGACGACGGTCTTCTGGTCTTTCGACACCTTGACAGCCTTGACGGGCTGCAGCTCGCGGTCGGTGAAGGGCTGACCCTTCTTCCAGAGCTGCAGGGTGACGAGGATGCGCGCTCCCTCGACATGCTGGCGCAGGGTGGGCAGGGCGCACACGCTGGCCACAGGGTGCAGGCCCTTGGGGAAGACGATGTCGGCCGGCTGGTCCCATCCATAGAGGGGCACCATGGCGAGCGTGTAGTCGCCGTTGCCGACGGTCTTCACCTGCCGGCGGCCCACGGTGCGCTCTTCCACGGCAGGCTGCCCACTGGCCTGCTGCGCCAGCGAGTAGTGGCCGAGGGTGATGTCGGTGGGTGTGGCCACGCTCACGCGGTCCACGCGCAGGATGCCGTCGGGCAGGGTGATGTCGGCGAGCTGGTAGCGCACGGTGGTGTCGGTCTCGAGCACGGCGTCGCGGCGGTAGATGCCGTCCTTGAAGTCGCGGAAGGTATAGAGGCGCAGCACTTCCCATTCGCCCTTGGCGTTGAGCGTGCCGTAGTTCATCGAGATCTCGCCCTTCTTGCCGTCGGCCATCCACGGGAACTCGGTGTTGTAGGCCAGCTTGTTGTAGTTCTCCGAACTGCGGAACTTCTGCCAGTCGCCCGCCACCGTCTCATGGCACCAGGAGCGCACCTCTGCCGCTCCGCTGTTGGGATAGTCGGTGATGAGGAGCGTCGAGGCCGGCTGGAACTTGTTGTAGACCTTGCCTTTCTGCAGCTCGTCCTTCCACGGCCCCTCGTTCTCGGTGGCCGTCCAGTACTTGGAGTCGGCGGGCAGGAGCAGACCGAGGAAGGCCTTTCCGATCCAGAACACGCTGCCGCGGCAGCTGTAGATCTGCACGGCGGGCGCGAAGGGTCCGTAGAAGCCCATGGTGGGTATGCCGTTCTCGAGGAAGTCGGGATGGGTGATAAACTGCAGGAGGGAGGCCGATGCGATGCGGCGCATCCATCCGTAGTTGACATCGCTGAAGCCTGCATACTCGAGCAGGGGCAGCGGTGTGACGGCCGCGAAGCGGTAGCAGATGCTGCGGCCCCACATGTTCATGCGTCCGTCGCGTGCGAACATGTAGGGATAGTTGTTCACGAGGTCGTGCTCATGGTCGATGAACTGCCGTGCGATGTCGGGATACATGCGGTTGCCGAACATCTCGGCCCACAGGGGTCCGTAGCTCTGGTAGGCCCACATGCTGTAGTAGTCGTAGGCCGGTGCGTCGTTGTACCATCCCTCGCCACGGTAGCGGTCGAGGAGCTTGTGGAGCCAGTCGGTGAGCTTGCCCTCGTCGACCTTGTAGCCCTGGTCCTTGAAGAAGCTGAGGATGTAGACATTGAAGAACATCCAGTTGGACCCGATGGTCGGTCCCTCGCCGTAGCTGAGCATGAGCGATGCCAGTGCGTCCTTCTGTTCCTGGGTGAGGGGGTCCCAGAGCACCTGCTGCGCTCCCTTCATCGAGATGCAGAGCGAGCCGAGCTCGAGCAGCGTCTGGCTGGGTCCGCCCGTGCGGTGGGCAATGTAGCTGCGGCTGGTGGGGTCGGTCAGCGACACGAGCTGGTGGCGGTAGTAGTCGGCCACGCGTATGCCGTTGAGCGTAAGGCCGGGGTTGTCCTTCAGCAGCGGGGCGGCGATGAAGAGCGTGCGGGCCAGTCCCTCAATCTTGGCCACGGGGATCTGTCCCTCGTTGCGCGGATAGGTCTTCTCGAGCTCCTTGGGGAAATACATCTGGTCGTCGAGACAGTGTATGTAGCTGAAGGCGCCCTTGAGCAGATACTCGCCCGCCTCAATCCAGTGCTGGCGCGTCATGCCCGTAAAGGGACTGAGCGTGTAGTCGGGGTTGTCGAGGTGGAACACTTCGCGGTTGGGCGTGTCGGCACGGCCCGCCAGGGCGGCGACCAGGCAGAAAAAGAGTAGCAGGGTGGTTCTGAAACGATGCATCATAATGGTTTTTGTGTGATCTATGAGCAAAAATACAAATAAAATCGCAGACTGCCCGTCTCTCGGACCTGATATTTTCCGCCCGACCCGTTATTTCTTGTTTTTGACGGAGGGCGCGGCGGCTGGCGCAAGGCCTGCGGCCAGGGCACCGGACGGACGGCTGCGCATGAAGGGACATTACCAATAATCTTGACAAACACCCTCAAAAAACAGACGTTCTTTGCCGCCAACGGTATCCTTGCACGCAAATACGCCCTATTTTTGGCATTTTGCGCAATCGCTTGTACCACAATGGTTTACGCCCTCTCCCCCACCTTTCCGCTTCCCCGTCATGGTCCAAGCCCTGGGAAAAGGTGACCTTTACTGCCACTAAAGGTGACCTTTACTGCCACTAAAGGTGACCTTTAGTCCCTCGATAAGGCAGCTTTCGAGCCTCAAAAAGGCATCTTTCGCACGCAAAAAGGTCAGAAAACGGTCTTCCGCCGCTCGTCGCGACACCGAAAAAAGGCCTGCAACGGCTTCTGCGTCTCCTAGAAGTGAGACTGCAGAAGTGCTGTTTTTTTCAGAATATTCTTGACACACAGTCCTTCCTTACGGGTGCTTCCGGCCATCGCCGCCTCCCCTCTCCGGTCCTCGCCGGTGCCTTCTTGCGGCCTTATCTTTGCCCTTTTCACAATAAATGGCGCACCCGGGCGTTAATAACAATATATGAACCGCAGAATATCGATACTCATCATACTCATCGGCACGGCCCTCAGCTGCATGGCGCAGTCGTTCACCCTGCGCGGCCGCGTCACCGACTCCGAAGGCAACCCCGTGGAGTTTGCCTCCGTGACCTGCGCCGCACAGGGCCGTGCCACGGTCACCTCGCTGCAGGGCCAGTTTCAGCTGACGCTTCAGTCGGCCGACTCCGTGGTGGTGAAGTTCTCCATGCTCGGCTACCGCGCCAAGACGCGCGTGCTGCGGCGGCCCAAGGGCACGCAGACCCTCCAGGTGAGCCTCTACGAGGAGGCCAGCACACTGGCCGGCGCCACCGTCACGGGACAGAAGATACAGAGCGGCCAGACGCAGGAGCTGTCGACCAAGCAGCTGCACGAGTTGCCGTCGACCACGGGCAACGCCGTCGAGGAGCTCATCCAGAGCCAGGCCGGTGTGTCGACCCACTCCGAACTGTCGTCGCAGTACAACGTGCGTGGCGGCTCGTTCGACGAGAACTCCGTCTACATCAACTCCGTGGAGGTCTACCGACCCTTCCTCGTCAGGAGCGGCCAGCAGGAGGGCCTCTCCATCATCAACCCCGACATGGTGGAGGGCATCGGCTTCTCCTCGGGCGGCTTCGCGGCGAAGTATGGCGACAAGATGTCGTCGGCCCTCGACATCACCTACCGACGACCCAAGCGCTTCGAGGCCAACGTGGCGGCGTCGCTCCTCGGTGCCAGCGCCTACGTGGGCTTCTCCAACAAGAAGTTTGCATGGGCCAACGGCATACGCTACAAGACCACACAGTATCTCCTCGGCTCGCTCGAGACCAAGGGCGAGTACAAGCCCAACTTCCTCGACTACCAGACCTACCTCAGCTTCAAGCCCAACAAGCGGTGGACCATCGACTTCATCGGCAACGTCTCCGACAACCACTACAACTTCACGCCCGAGGACCGCGAGACCAAGTTCGGAACGCAGGACAACCTGAGGTCCTTCCGCGTCTACTTCGACGGACAGGAGAAAGACCTCTTCCGCACCTTCTTCGGCACCGCCACCATCACACGCCACTTCTCCGACTCCACATCGCTATCCATCATCGGCTCGTCGTTCTCCACACGCGAGCAGGAGTGCTACGACATTCAGGGACAATACTGGCTCTCGGAAAGCAAGAACACCAAGAACCTCGGCGTGGGCACCTATTTCGAACACGCACGCAACTATCTCAAGGCCCATGTGGAGAGCATCAAACTGCTCTTCAAGCACACGGCCAAGCGACACGACATCGAGGCCGGACTGACATGGAAGCAGGAGCACATCGAGGAGGACTCGCGCGAGTATGAGATGCGCGACTCGGCGGGATACAGCGTGCCACACACCGGCAAGGACCTCTACATGATCTACTCGCTCAACGCACGCAACGCGCTCGACGCCAACCGCATGGAGACCTACATCCAAGACACATGGCGCTTCCGCTCGGCGGGCGAGCACACGCTCTTCACGCTCAACTACGGACTGCGCTTTGCCCACTGGAACTTCAACCACGAGTCGATACTCTCGCCGCGTGTCTCCCTCGGCATCATTCCCTCGTTCAACCACAACGTGACGCTGCGCTTTGCCACCGGACTCTACTACCAGTCGCCCTTCTTCAAGGAGCTGCGCGACACGTCGACCGTCAACGGCATCACCTATGCCACGCTCAACCGGAAGATCAAGAGCCAGCGGTCCTTACACTTCATTGCCGGCATGGACTACCGCTTCAACGTCAACAACCGGCCCTTCAAGTTCACCGCCGAGCTCTACTACAAACTGCTCGGAAACCTCGTGCCCTACTCCATCAACAACGTCAAGGTGGTCTACTACGGCGACAACCTCGCCACCGGACACGCCGCCGGCCTCGACCTCAAGCTCTTCGGCGAGTTTGTGCCGGGCAGCGACTCGTGGGTCACGCTCTCGATCATGGACACGAAGATGAAACTCAACGGCGTCAGCGTGCCCATGCCCACCGACCAGCGCTACGCCCTCAACCTCTATTTCACCGACTTCTTCCCCGGCACCACACGGTGGAAGATGAGCCTCAAGCTCGCCTATGCCGACGGACTGCCCTTCTCGGCGCCCCACCGCGAACTGGAGACCAACACCTTCCGCGCAGCGGCCTACAAGCGCGCCGACATCGGCATGAGCTACCGCGTGCTCGACAACGAACGCCGCGAGCGCAAAAGCATCTTCCGCAACATCTGGCTCAGCCTCGACTGCCTCAACCTCCTGGGCATCAGCAACGTCAACTCCTACTACTGGGTGACCGACATCTCCAACCACCAGTATGCCGTGCCCAACTACCTCACGGGCCGCCAGATCAACACACGCCTCCTCTTCGAGTTCTGACCCCACCAAGCGGCATAAACCCGACGGGCGGAGGCCAGCAACAATGGATTGTTTTTATCGGACATTCAGAAAGAAATGCTCATTTGATATGCTATTTCCGAGGAACTCACGTCATAAAGAAAGCGGGCAATCAACTATTTAAGTTTCGGATTTACAATGCGTGAGCCAAAGCGGGCTGAAAGCCCAAAAGTACTTAGCCCAGGGCAAGCGAA
>CAVIOP010000157.1:0-6360 GCA_963644485.1 bacterium
GAAAAATAGAGCAGTTTTTAGAAAACTTCCTTCTTGACGAACCACGGAAAATTCTGTTGGTTAATGGTGCAAGACAGATAGGAAAGTCATATATAATAAGGTATGTTGGGCGCAAGCTTTTTAAGCATTTTGTAGAGATCAATCTCAAGGCTGACCAGGAGGGCGACGGCATTTTCGCTATGGTGAAAAGCAAGGAAGACTTCTATTTGCAGTTGGGCGCCATCGCAGGCAACAATCTTGGTAACAAGGAAGATACATTGGTGTTTTTGGATGAAATACAAAGTTATCCTCATCTGATGACAATGCTGAAATTTCTGAATGAAGACGGGCGGTACCGTTATGTGGCCAGTGGCTCACAACTGGGCGTGGCATTGTCGCAAACTCCTTCTGTACCAATCGGAAGCGTTGCGGTGCAGCAGATGTATCCCCTCGACTTTGAGGAGTTTTTGTGGGCGATGGGATGCGGAGAGGAAGCGATTGCAGCAATGAAACAGAAATTCCTGGCCAGGGAAGGTCTGAATGACTCTATGCATAACTATATCCTCCAGCAGTTTAAGATATACTTGTTGGTGGGTGGAATGCCCGATGCCGTAAACAAGTTTATCGAAAGTCGCAATATGGTACAAGTGCGCAGCATACAAAGGGACATTCACATGCTCTACAAGATAGATGCCTCGCAATATGACGACAGCCGCAAACTTGTCATACGGAAGATATATGACATGATTCCCTCTAATATGGAGAACAAGAAGAAGCGTATTGTTGTGAAGGATATAGAAAACTCCAGTTCCCACAAGCAGTTTAGTGATTATGCCGAGGAATTTGAATATCTCACTCATTCTGGTGTGGCCTTGGCTGTGCAAGCAATCAGTAATCCCACCTTCCCCCTCATAGAATCAGAGAGCAAGAATCTGTTGAAACTATACATGAACGATGTTGGATTGTTGACGGGAATTCTTTACGGTACAAACATCAATGCAGTGCTGAAGGACGTACGTAGCGTAAACTTGGGAGCAGTTTATGAATCGGTTATTGCACAGGAATTTCATGCACATGGCTATTCGTTGCATTATTATGACAACAAGCAAAAGGGTGAGATAGACTATCTCATAGACGACTACAGCAACCTTTCGGTGTTGCCTGTTGAAATTAAGTCTGGCAAGGATTACACGGTGCATAGTGCCCTTGACAAGTTCTTGGCTACTCCTGAATATCATATCAAGGAGGCTGTGGTGCTGAGTAATGAGCAACGGGTGTACAGGAAAGATGGAATTCTGTATATGCCCATTTACTATTGCATGTTTTTTGATAATAATGTGCAGGATGAGACAGAACTGATTATACCAGAGGTGGCTATGCCGTCAAGTTGACCAGCCTTATTACATAAGGTGATGATGTAGAAAAACGACGCAGCGCCATTGCCCGGAAGAAAGGGGCAATGGCGCTGTGTCGTTTTTGTGCGGTTTGCCGTCGGCTTAGCCGATCTGCCACCAGTGCTTCTTGCGGGGCAGGTCTTGCGGTGCGGTGTGTCCCATGCTCTCACGGAGCAGTTGGACGTAGGTCTTGTGGCTGTGTATGATCTCGTAGATCTGTCCCCAGTCGGGCAGGCCCGAGACGGCGCGGTCGTCGATGAAGAAGTCGGCCTTGATCTTGCGGCTGAAGTGGTTGTTGTTTTCAACCTTCTCCTCCGGATAGTCGCGGTTGACGGCCCAGAAGTCCACGCCGCGCTCGTGGCACCAGTCGATGGCCTCCTGCAGCTTGCTGCCCTCTCGCACGGTCCAGAGGATGAGCTGGTGCCGCTCCTCGATGAGCATGCGCAGGGTCTCGGTGGCGAAGGGCCGCTCGGGCCCGATGGCCGGGTAGCGGTCCTCCACGATGGTTCCGTCAAAGTCGATGGCGATGGTCATGTGTTGTCAGTATGCGTTAACGTTTGACGGATGTGTCGTTTTTGTCGCCGTAGTGGCTGTTGCTGTAGTTGCCGTAGGAGCCGTAGGTTCCGTAGCTGCCGTACTTGCTGTACTTGCCGTAGCCGTAGCGACCGTACTTGCCGTAGCCATAGCGACCGTAGCGTCCGTAGCGACCGTACTTGCCGTAGCCGTAGTAGTAGCCGTACTTCTTCTTCGACATGTCGATGCCGTTGATGACGATGCTCATCTTCGGCAGCTTCTTCTCGTTGCTGAGGCTGTTGATCATCTCAAAGCTGTCCTTTGCCGTGAAGTCGGCGCGGCAGACGAAGACCGTGGTGTCGCATACGCGGCTGAGCTGCAGCGTGTCGGTGACGAGGCCCACGGGTGCGGTGTCGACGACGATGTAGTCGTAGTGGGCGCGCAGCTGTTCGAAGATCAGTTCGAGGCTCTTGCGGGCCACGAGCTCAGCGGGGTTGGGCGGAATGACGCCGGCCATGAGCAGGTTGAGGTTGTTGTTGATGCCCGAGGGCAGGGTCTGTGCCTGTATGTCGTCCCACGTGGGGTTGTCCTTGACGAGCAGACTGGTGATGCCGTGCTGCTTGTCGTCGATCTCGAACAGTTCGGCGAGACGCGGCTTGCGGATGTCGAGACCCACGAGCAGCACCTTCTTGCCCAGCAGAGCGAACGACACGGCGAGGTTGGCTGCGTTGAACGTCTTGCCTTCGCCTGATGTCGAGGAGGTGAACATGATGACCTTCTCTCCCTCGCCCATCATGAACTGCAGGTTGGTGCGCATGGATCGGAAGATTTCCTCCATCTGGTTGTTCTTGTTCTCGTGGACCACGATATCGGCCTTGGTCTTGGCGGTCTCGGAGGCCACGGCCACGTCGGCCAGGATGGGCAGCGACGTGAGGCTGGCCACGTCGTCGTGTCCTTCGATCTTGTAGCGGAAGAACTGTATGAGGAAGAGGATGGCGGCGGGGATGCCGAGGCCCAGGATGAGTGCCACGAGCATGATGACGGGCTTCTTCGGGCTGACGCGTCCGCCAGCGGCAGGCTGGTCTACGAGCTTGCCCTTGTCGGCCGTGGCGGCGAGCGAGATGGAGTTCTCCTCGCGCTTCTGGAGGAGCATCAGGTAGAGGCCCGACTTCACCTCCTGCTGGCGTCCGATCTGTGTGAGCATGCGTTCCTGCTCAGGCGTCTCGCCCACCTGTCCCTGGTAGCGTCCGTACTGCGAGGCGACGGAGCGGCGCTGGATGTCCATGTTGCGGCGTGCCTGCGTCAGGGCGCGCTTGATGGAGGCGTAGAGGTCGTCGAGCTGCTGGGTGAGCGGGATCACCGAGGGTGATGTCTCGCTGGCGCTTTGCAGGAGCAGGTTGCGGTTCTGCACGAGCTGGTTGTAGTTGTTGATGAGCGATGTGGCGCTCTGGTCGGTGAGGCCGACATTGGACGGCAGAGGCTGGTACTTGTTGGCGGGGTTGTTGATGTAGGAGGTCATCTCGTCGAGCAGGGCCACCTGCGTGTTGGCCTCGGTGAGCTTCTGCGAGTACTGGTCGGCGTTGGCCACGGCCTGTCCGGCGTTGAGCTTGAGCTCCACCATGTTGTTGCTGCGCTTGTAGCTCTCGAGGGCGCCCTCGGTGCTGCCCAGCTCAGCGTTGATCTTCTCCAGACGTCCGTTGATGAACTCCTCGGTGCGCATGGCAATCTCGTTCTTGTCCTCGTTGGCTTGTCTGTTGTAGCAGATGACGAGCTGCTGGAGATAGTCGACGGCACGCTGCGAGTTCTCGTCCTTGAGGGTGAGCTGTGCGATGGTCGTGGTCTTGCTGGTCTGCTCGACGCTGAGTGCGCCGGCATACTTGTATGAGGCGTACTTGGGCGACTGTATGAAGACCTTCATCTTGGCGCCGTCGGGCATGGGCACCACGCTGTTGGACATGAAGCTGAGGATGCCGGCCTTGGTGCCGAGTGTGGCAGGCAGTGATGTGAAGGTCTTGTCGATCTCGTAGGGTCCGTCGGCGGTGTTCTCGTCGATGGGCACGTAGTATGTGCCGGTCACATGATACTTGTTGCCCTCACGCAGTATCTCCAGCGCGACGCCGGCGTTGAGCCGCTCGAGGTGTGCGGGGTCCATGTCGACGCTGATGTACTGGTCCTTGTACATCAGGTTGTCCTTCACCTTGCCCACGGTGTAGTAGGTGGTGTAGAGCTTGAGGTCTCTGACGGCTTGCTCGGCCAGCGAGTGTGATGCGAGGATCTCCATCTCGTTGTCGATACCTGCTGAGTTGGACATCAAGCCCAGCGTGGCGGAGTTGAGCATGCTGTTGGCCCGGGATCCTGTCTGCTGGTCGTTGTCCTTGATGAGCAGTTTGGCAAAGGCCTGGTACACGGGTGTGGTGTAGCGCAGGTAGATGGTGGCCATGCCGAGGCAGATGATGACTGACAGCACGAACCACTTCCAGTTGAGCACGACGGTGCGGTAGATCATCGCGAAGTTGATGCTGGACGAGTCTTCCTCTTGCGGTGTGGCTTGTGCCACGTCCAAGATCTTGTTTTCTTCCATATTGTGTGTTTTGTTTATTCTTTATGTATCGGTTTATTCTTCTTCGGCCAGCCGGAGCAGGTATTGTCCGTAGCCGTTCTTGGCCATGGGCTGCGCCACCTTCTTGAGGTCCTCGCGCCCGATCCATCCCTGCTTGTAGGCTATCTCCTCGAGGCAGGCCACCTTCAGGCCCTGTCTCTTCTCGATGCACTCGATGAAGGTGCTGGCCTCCGAGAGGCTGTCGTGGGTGCCGGTGTCGAGCCATGCGAAGCCGCGTGGCAGGGGCTTCACCTTGAGCAGACCCTGTTCGAGGTACTGCTGGTTGACGGTGGTGATCTCGAGCTCGCCGCGCGGACTGGGCTTGATGTGTGCGGCGATGTCCACCACGCTGTTGGGATAGAAGTAGAGGCCTACGACGGCGTAGTTGCTCTTCGGCGAGGCGGGCTTCTCCTCGATGCTGAGGCAGTTGCCCTCGCTGTCAAACTCGGCCACGCCGTAGCGCTCGGGGTCGTTGACCCAATAGCCGAAGACGGAGGCCTTGCCCTGCTGCTCGGCTTCGGCCACGCTCTGGCGCATCATGCCCGTGAAGCCCGAGCCGTAGAAGATGTTGTCGCCCAAGACGAGGCACACGCTGTCGGAACCGATGAAGTCGGCCCCGATGATGAATGCCTGTGCCAGGCCGTCGGGGCTGGGCTGCTCGGCATATTCAAAATGGACGCCCAGCTCGTGCCCGTCGCCCAGCAGACGCTTGAAGCCCGGCAGGTCGTAGGGGGTGGAGATGATGAGTATCTCACGGATACCGGCCAGCATGAGCGCCGATACCGGATAGTAGATCATGGGCTTGTCGTAGATGGGGATGAGCTGCTTGCTCACGCCTTTTGTGATGGGATAGAGGCGCGTGCCGCTACCGCCTGCTAAGACTATTCCTTTCATTGCGCGTTAATCAATAATATATAGGTACCTGTATTGTGGGCGCAAAGTTACAATTTTTTCTTGATACACGCACTCTGTTTGTTAATAAAAATATACGAATGTTTTGTTTTCTCGCCTTATTGTTGTATTTTTGCACCGTTGAAACGTGATCAGACAAGAATAAAAGTTAGGAAACATTTATGGGATTATTATCTAAGATTTTCGGCTCCAAGCAGCAGGAAGCCAAGGCAGGCGGCATGGAAGACTTCATGACGCTGGTGCGTGTCTACTTCCAGGCGACGCTTGCCGCCCAGCTGGGCATCACCAACATCGGCATGCTGCCCGACCTCAGACTCTTCAAGTCGACCCTCCATGTGCCCACGCAGAACAACAAGCTGGGCGTGGGCGAGAAGAGCCACTGCAAGAAGATGATGAAAGAAATCTACGGCACCGACGATGCCTTCTTCAAGGAGATCGACCAGAGCATCCGCCGCAACTGCCACAAGCTGCAGGATGTGCAGGTCTACCTCATACAGTTCCAGAACTTCACGCAAGACCTGATGATGCTCATCGGCAACCTGATGAAGTTCAAGCTTCGTGTGCCCTCGATCTTCAAGAAGTCCATCTACACGATGACGCAGAAGACGGTGAACGACATCTTCGACCGCAACGACTTCAAGGATGCCAGTGTGGTGAAGGCCGTGCTGGGTGTCCGCAAGTTCAACCAGCGGCTGGGCTTCTCACGCGAGTGGGTCACCGGCTTCGTCTACCAGGTGGTGATGCTGGCCAAGAAGGAGCCGCGTCCCAAAGACGAGGACGTGGAGAAGGCCAAGGCCAAGCTCGGCAAGTGAGCCCGGGCTCGCCGACAAAACAATGACAAGACCAGGCGGTCAGTCAAGCGCACGCATGCGTTCGGCTGACCGCCTTTTGTTTGACTAGCATGTGTGTTGTCGTGTTTTTTGGTCAAAAAGTTTGTCATGGATTTCGGTTGAAATAGAGCGC
>CAVIOP010000158.1:0-6325 GCA_963644485.1 bacterium
GCTCACATACTTGGATCCTATTACGGCTGCAAAACAGATGGCAGATACGTTGAAACGGCTGAATTGCGACCTTGTCGTTTGTCTCTCGCACCTCGGAATAGGGGAGGGAACCGTAAACGATTTCACTGTTGCAGAAAGCGTGCCGGGCATAGACCTCATCATTGGAGGGCATACGCACAAGTTTCTGGCAGAGCCTGTTGTGGTGAACGGCACACGCATTTGCCAGCTTGCCAACAAAGGCAAGTGCGTAGGCGAAATTATCATTGAATACTGAAAATTAAAATAGAAAGAAAAATGAAAAAGAAAGTTCTGGTTACCGGAGGATGCGGATACATCGGTTCGCACACCATTATTGAATTAGTAGAAAGCGGCAACTATGAGGTGCTCTCGGTTGACAGCTGCGAGCGCAGCACGCCGGAGACGATGCAGCGAATTGAAAACATCACAGGCATCAAGGTCCAGAACTGTCAGGTGGACATCTGCAACAAAGAGGCTTTCTTCAGGGTGCTGGAGCAGCATCCTGACATTGCGGGCATCATCCACTTTGCCGCCTACAAAGCCGTGGGCGAGTCGGTGGAGCAGCCGCTGATGTATTACCGCAACAATCTCGGCGCGCTGGCCAATGTGCTGGAGGCCTGCCAGCGTTTCCATATCGACAATTTGCTGTTTTCCTCGTCATGTTCAGTCTATGGCAACGTGCAGAAACTGCCTGTGAGCGAAGACACCCCTGTCGGGGAGGCCGAATGCCCGTATGCCCATACCAAGCAGATCGGCGAAGCGATGATCCGCAGCATGACAGTGCCCAACCCGAACATGAAAGCCCTGATATTGCGCTATTTCAACCCTGTAGGCGCACATCCTACGGGACTTAACGGCGAACTGTCGCCGGACAAGCCCAACAACCTGGTGCCGATAATCATGCGGGTGGCCGTAGGCATACAGCCGCAGATGACGGTCTTCGGCACCGATTACGACACGCGCGACGGCTCCTGCATACGCGACTATCTGCACGTTTCGGACATCGCGGCCGCCCACGTCAAGGCGATGGATTATCTTACTGAAAACCGCAACAGCGAGCCATGCGAGGTGTTCAACCTGGGCAGCGGCAACGGCGTTACGGTGCTTGAGATGCTCAAGGCCGCCGAACAGGTTGTGGGCAGAAAACTGAACTATACACTTGGCGACCGCCGCCCGGGCGACGTGCCGGCCATCTACGGCGACAGCCGCAAGGCAAACGAACTGCTGGGCTGGCATTGCCGCTATACCATATCCGACATGATGGAGTCTGCCTGGAAATGGGAGAACTACTTAATGAAACTCAGGAATAACAAAAAAGAATGAACGAAAATCTGAAACTCGTCTCCGACCTGGCGCTGATACTGATTTCGGCCGGCGTCTTCACTATCATCTTCAAACTTCTCAAACAGCCGTTGGTGCTGGGCTACATAGTCGCCGGCTTTTTGGTGGGGCCACACCTCAACATCTTCCCGACGGTCGCAGACACCGCCAACATTGAGGTGTGGTCTGAAATAGGTATCATCTTCCTGCTGTTCGGCTTAGGGCTTGAGTTCAACTTCCAGAAGCTCTTCTCGGTGGGCAGCAAGGCTTTTGTGACCGCATTGCTGGAGATTGTGGCGATGATGGCCGTGGGATTGCTGCTGGGCAACGTAATGGGGTGGGGCACAACCGAGAGCATCTTTTTGGGCGGCATGCTGGCTATGTCGTCCACAACGATCATCATCAAGGCCTTTGAAGACATGAACGTGAAAAACGAGCCGTTTGTCGATCTTACGATGGTTGTGCTGATTATTCAGGACATTGTGGCGGTGGTGCTTATGGTGCTGCTTTCCACCGCGGCCGCAAGCCAGCAGTTTGCCGGCAAGGAGATGGCCATGAGTATCGTGAAACTGCTCTTTTTTCTGGTGCTGTGGTTTGTGGTCGGCATTTTCGTCATCCCCACGTTTTTCAAGAAATCCAGAAAATACATCAACGACGAAACCCTGCTCATCATCTCCATTGGCTTGTGTTTCGGTATGGTGATAGTAGCCAACAAAGTGGGGTTCTCGTCTGCCTTGGGTGCCTTTGTCATCGGCTCCATCTTGTCAGAGACGGTAGAAAGCGAGCGCATTATAGCGTTGACGAGCGGCTTGAAGAACTTGTTCGGGGCAATCTTTTTCGTGTCGGTAGGCATGATGATAGATCCGCACGTGTTGGTGCAGTACTGGAAGGTGGTGCTCGCGCTGGTAATCATCACGCTCGTGGTCAAAGCCATCGTCTCGTCGGTGGCGGCGCTGGTGGCAGGCGCCTCGCTCGAAGACTCGCTCAAGACCGGCTTCACGCTTGCGCAGGTGGGTGAGTTTGCGTTCATCATAGCCTCTGTCGGCGTGTCGTTAGGGGTGATGCCCAAACACATCTATCCCGTCATCATTGCAGTTTCGGTGGTCACCACATTCACCACCCCCTACTGGATCAAGGCCGCCACGCCTTGCTATGCGTTCCTCAACCGGAAAATTTCCCCGAAAGTGAAAGCCAAGCTCGACGACTACAGCCTTATGGGCAAAAAAAGCGGCAACAAGAACTGGAAAAGCATCATCGTGGCCACATTGCCGCGCGTTATCATATTCTTTGTGCTTTCCACCGCCATAATGTTGCTCCTGTTCGACTATGTGTGGCCTTTTGTGAAGAAGACGGGCATGGGCAGTTTCTTGCCCTCGTGGATTTATGACACGCTCTGCACGGCGGTGTCCATCATCGTCATCGTGCCTTTCCTTTACGGCATCGTGCGCAACACCCCCAAAACGGTGAAGATGTATTCTGACATGGTCAACCAAAACAGGGCCAACACTATAGTAGTGGTAGTGTGGACCTTGCTGCGCCTCATCATGGCGTCGTCCTTTGTGTTCCTCATACTGGTGCGCTTCTTCAAATATACCAAATGGGTGATAGCCTTAGTGACGTTGGCGATAGTGGTCTTTGTGCTCTTCTCTGGCCACACCCTCAACCGCCTCTCCTCAATGGAAAGCAAGTTTATGGAGAACTTGAATGACAAAGAGAACAGCGAGAAAGCATAAAAAAACGGCAGGCTACACCAGACGAAAAGAGTCTCAAGTCCCATTTTCCATTCCTCTTGGTTGACGTAAAACAAACGAAGCCGGACGTATGCACGTCCGGCTTCGTTATCCCAAAAACTTTTTCGATACTTTATTAGATAAAGGCCGTAAAGGGTTACACCTCCCAAGTGTCGCCGCTGTTGAGCAGGTCATCCACGCAGGAGTAAGTTGCCTTGGACTTCACTTCAGCCATCTGTTTTTCAAACAGTTCGGTGTAGATGGGTTTCTTTACGGAACGGATGACACCGAGGGCCACGGGCATATCGCCTTTCATACGGGCCAGCATCATGTGGATGCCCGTATCTTCGGTGGTCTCGTCATGCACGAGCAGGTCTTTCTCCGTAATGCCGTTTTCGCCCAGCTTGACCACTTCGAGCGTGGTGCCGTTGAAGCGGATGCCTTTGTCGCGGTTTTTGCCGAAGATCATAGGCTTTCCGTGTTCAAGCACGATGGTGCGGTCTTCTCTCCACTCGCGGTTGGTGATGGCATCGTGCGTCTTGTCGTTGAAGATGACGCAGTTTTGCAGCACTTCTACGACAGAGGTGCCGAAATGGTCGGCGGCCTGTTCCATAATGTCTGAAGTGAGTTTGGGGTTAACGTCGATGGCGCGGGCGAAGAATGTGCCCTGTGCGCCCATAATCAGTTCGCCGGGAATGAAAGGATACTCGATGGTGCCGTAAGGAGAGGTTTTGGTAATCTTCCCGAATTTTGTGGTAGGGGAGTACTGGCCTTTGGTGAGGCCGTAAATCTCGTTGTTGAAGAGCGTGATGTTCACGTCAAGGTTGCGGCGCACGATGTGGATGAGGTGGTTGCCGCCGATAGCCATAGAGTCGCCGTCGCCCATGTTGATCCAGACGCTCAGCGACGGGTTGGCGATTTTCATGCCCGTGGCAATGGCGCAGGCGCGGCCGTGGATGCCGTGGAAACCGTAGGTCTCTACATAGTACGGGATGCGCGACGAGCAGCCGATGCCCGAGACCATGACGATGTTCTCTTTCTTGTGGCGTGTCTTAGGGAATGTCTGCTGCAACGAAGCGAGGATGGAGTGGTTGCCGCATCCGGGACACCATTTCACCATCTGGTCGTTGAGGAAATCTGCTTTTACTAAATCTACGTCCGTTTCTGGAACATAATGTCTTTCCATCTGTTTCATTGCTTATTCTCCTAATATTTCGTTAAACTTTTCTTTTAATTCATGTATCTCGAACGGCAGTCCCATGACTTTGTTGTACTGGTGCATAGGATACTGCGGGAATTTGCTTCTCAGATAGCCGAGGAACTGTCCGCAGTTGAGTTCGCATACCACGATTTTCTTGTACCGTTTCAAGATTTCTTCAGTGTTTCTGGGCAGCGGGGAGATATAGTTGAAGTGGGCGTATGCCACTTTCTTGCCTTCGGCGTTCATCTCGTTCACGGCCAAGGTCAATGCGCCGGCGGTGCCGCCCCATCCGATGACCAGCAAGTCGCCGTCAGGGTTGCCTTGCACTTCCTGCTCAGGTATGTAGTTGGCCACGCGGTTCACTTTCTCTTGCCGGCAGTAAACCATCGTTGCGTGGTTTTCCGGATCCGTGGAGAGGTTGCCTTTGCCATTTTCTTTTTCCAGGCCGCCTACGCGGTGACGCAGTCCTGCCATACCCGGTATTGCCCACTGGCGGGCCAGCGTTTCGGGGTCACGGCGGTAAGGCTGGAAGTCAGGGTCGTTTTCTTTTGCAAACGGAGGATGTATCTCAGGAAGGTCGGCCACTTTCGGGATTCTGAACAGCTGTGAGCCGTTGCCGAGGTATCCGTCAGAGAGGAGGATGGCCGGGGTCATGTGCTCCAAAGAGAGTTTGGCGGCCATATATGCCCAATAGAAGCAGTTGGCCGAGGAGGATGCTGCCATCACAATGCAGGGGGCTTCGCCGTTTCTGCCATAAAGGGCTTGGGCAAGGTCAGACTGTTCTGTCTTGGTAGGAAGACCGGTAGAGGGGCCGCCACGCTGCACGTCGATGACCACAAGCGGAAGCTCGGTCATGACGGCCAGTCCGAGGGCTTCGCTCTTCAGCGAGAGGCCGGGACCGGAAGTGGAGGTGCAGGCCAGCGCGCCGGCATAAGAGGCGCCGATGGCCGAACAGATACCGGCAATCTCGTCTTCGGCTTGGAAGACGCGCGCGCCGAGCGGTTTGTGTTTGGCCAACTCAACCATAATGTCAGTGGCCGGCGTGATAGGGTAGGAACCCAAAAACAGGGTGAGCCCGGCTCTCTCGGCAGCTGCCAAAAGTCCCCATGCCGTGGCTACGTTGCCCGTGATGTTGCGGTAACGCCCTTTCTGCATGTGCGTGTGCGAAATTTCTACGACACGCGGACGGATAAGTTCGAGCTTCTCTGCAAATTCGTAGCCCTCGCTCAATACGGCTTTGTTCAGCGCGATGATGTCAGGCTTTTTGGCGAACTTCCGCTCCAGATAGGCCTCTGTCTGCTTGAGCGTCTTGTGCGTCAAGAAGAAGACGATGCCTAAAGCAAACATGTTGCGGCATTTCTCCGAGGTCTTCAGGTCTGCTCCCATGTCTTTGCCTATCCGCTTGGTGAATGAGGTAATGGGGGCTTTTACAATCAGATATTCGCGCTCCAGCTCATCGGTGAACGGCGACTCGGTGTAGCCCGCTTTCTCAAGGGCTTCGTCGGTGAAAGTGTCGATGTCAACAATGACTGTCGAGCCTTTCTTGGCCCATTTGAGGTTCGACTTGAATGAGGCCGGGTTCATCGCTACAAGAAAGTCGCACTTGTCGCCGGAACTGTAGATGTGTGAGCCGATGTGTACCTGAAATCCTGAAACGCCGGCAATGGTGTTGTGCGGCGCACGGATCTCGGCAGGATAGTCAGGAAACGTAGCAATGTCGTTGCCCGTCAAAGCTGCGGTGTCCGAAAACAGCGTGCCGGAAAGCTGCATTCCGTCACCGGAGTCTCCAACAAACTTGACGACAATGTCGTCTCTGTTTTGAATGTTCGTGTCTGTTGCCATAAATTTTTTTGAGTTGATGTATTTATTTATTTGATTGTCTGTAATTTAAATAAAAATTTTACCCTGTTTCAAAACGCCGCAAAAGTAAGTATTTTAGTTTAATAAAACAAAGTTTTATTTTTTAAGGGAATCGTGCTTCGGTCCATAAATCGACAGGTACGATATTTTTCCCCAAAGACGTTATTTATGCTATTTTTGCAGTCCCGAATTATGC
>CAVIOP010000159.1:0-6283 GCA_963644485.1 bacterium
AGCCTAGAATGCGCAAAATGGTGCACAATACGCTTAAAAAGTCTTTATTTGTTAGGTGGGGTGTGGCGGTTCCTATCATTTTATCATTATATTTGTATCACGAGAAAACATAGTATGCTTATGAATCAGAGAGTCATCATATCCAAAAATTTGGAAACCGAGTTGGCCATTGCCATATCCGAGTGTGAGCACGACCGCCTTTTTGTGCTCACTGATGAGGTGACACACGAGCAGTGTCTCCCTCTTGTGAAGGATTTCTTTTGCCTGAAGGGCGCACAGGTCATCACCATTGGCGCTACGGATGTCCACAAGGACCTGCAGTCGCTGACGCATGTATGGCAGGCTCTTGATGAAGGCGGTGCCGACCGGCACAGTTGCCTCATCAACCTGGGCGGAGGCATGGTGACCGACTTGGGCGGTTTTGCGGCCTCCACTTTCAAGCGGGGCATCGATTTCATCAATATCCCGACGACACTGCTGTCGATGGTCGATGCGTCGGTGGGTGGCAAGACAGGCATCAATTTCAATGGCTTGAAGAACGAGGTCGGCGTGTTCAACGACTCGCGGTATGTCATCCTCGACACCCGTTTCCTCCGCACGTTGGACGACCGTAACATGCGTTCGGGTTATGCCGAAATGCTGAAGCACGGATTGATTTCAGACCTGTCGACCTGGGCGGAGCTTTTGCAGTTTGACCTTTCTTGCCCCGACCTGTCCTCTCTGCAGGCCATGGTGGCCAAGTCGGTGCAGGTGAAGGAAGACGTGGTGAAGCGCGATCCTCATGAGAAGAGCATCCGGAAGGCACTCAACTATGGCCACACCTTTGGTCATGCCTTCGAGAGTTTTTCGCTGAAGCACCACCGTGAAGACGAGGCTCCCATCCTTCATGGCTATGCTGTGGCCTATGGCATGATATGCGAGTTGTACCTGTCGGTGGTCAAGGCCGGCTTCCCCTCTGAGCAGATGCGGCAGACGGTCAACTTTATCCGCGACAACTATGGGCGTTTTTCCATCACCTGCGACGACTACGATGAGTTGATAGCCCTGATGCGCCACGACAAGAAAAACACATCGGGCATCATCAATTTCACGCTGCTCGATGCTATAGGCGAAGTGCTTATCAACCAGACGGCCACCGACGAGGAAATACGCGAGGCACTCGACTTCTTCCGCGAGGGGTAAGCCGTGTCCTCTCTGCCACACCCCACTTACACGAAAGGCTCACATACATGATGTGAGCCTTTCTGATCTTATTTCCGGAGAACGGTCTTCTGTTCATTTCTGAACAGGAAGCACATTACGCCTTGGGACCATCGACTTCTTGCTTCTGCGACACGTGAATGACATAGTTGGTGACATGGACCGTAGACACCAGTTCGCCCTTCCGATTCTTGATGTCGACCTGCCATTCATGTAGTGTTCTTCCCTTGTATTGCAGTTTGGCGTAGGCTGTCACCACATCGCCTTCCCGGACGGCTCTGACATGGTTTCCGCTGATGTTGATGCCGACACATATGCGTTCGGGGCACAGCGCCATGGATCCTACGCCCGCCGTGTTCTCTGCCAGAGCCAGCGATGCTCCGCCCGATAGAAAGCCGAACGGCTGCCGGTTGAGCTTGTCCACTTTCATGCGAGCCATCAGTGTGTCGGGTTCGGGGGTGGAGACAAACTCCATGCCGAGCGTGTTTGACAGTCCGTCTTGTTTCTTGATGATTTCTATTTGTTTCTCGATGTTCATGGCGGTAAAGCGTTTGTGATATTGGTTGAAAAAGCAGAGGCTTGGCCATTGGCCAAACCTCTGCCGGTAGCGTGTAGCTTCAGATGCTTGTCTATTTCTTCATCACCTTGCGTGTGTTGCCGTTCTCCCTGACGATGTAGATGCCCGAAGGCAGTTCGTCGAGGCTCTTTCCAGTCAGCATGCCGTTGATGGTGTAGACGGCCTTTGTACCCGTAGCAGTCTTGTGGTCGGTGATGCCCTTGATGGCCGTCACATACGTGGAGTCCTCGCTGATGGCGATCCATCCCAGGCGTTCTTCCCATGGATTGTTGCGTGAGGGCGCCGTCTCGGTGCTGGTGTCGTCTACCTGCAGGCGGAGGCGCGTGCCTGTGGAGTCGGTGGTCTGGTAGAGGCTGAGCGGGCGTGTGCGCAGCACGGCCAGTGCTGGGTTGTTGAGCGTCTGCATTTGGATGAGGAAAGCTGCGTCTTTCAGTTTTTCTCCAAATGCGATGTCTGTGCTGAGCGTGGTCTTCGATGTGAAGCTGACGGTGGTGTCCTTCACGGTGATGAGCTTTCCGGCCTCGTCTTTTGTCTGACCTTTCTCAATGGCCACATACGAGAACTTCACTGTGCGCTTGATGGCGCTGCTTTCGTTGAGTGCCTGCTGGCGCTGCAGGGCCACCTTGAATCCCGTGGTTGTGACATCGAAGATGCGGGGCATCACAGGATAGCGCTCTGAGGTGGAGATGGCCATGATGGGGGTGGCGAGCACCACGGGAGCTTCTGCAAACTCTTGCGTGAAGGTCACGTCTACGGTGTCGTTGGTTGCGCAGTTGCTCGACACACCGGCCTCGTAGTTGAGGTTGCCAATCTTTCCGGCTCCAGCCTTGGCCACGATGTACGACGTGTAGTCGGTGTAGTCGTTGTAGAAGTCGGTCTTGGTGCTTGTGCTCTTGGTCTGGTTGAAGGGATAGATGCTATAGCGGAAGTAGGAATACTTGCGGTTGCCGTCGGCATCCTTGGCCGTGTAGACGTTCGACACGCGCTCCATGGGCATCATGCTGGCCGTGCGGTTGCTGAGACCGCCGAAGACGATGGCTGGCTGCTCGTCGAACGTGGTGTTGAAGTAGAGATATGCCTCGTCAGACGTGCCGGTGGTGACGGTGCCATACTGCAGCACACCATGATGCTCACCCTTGCCCACCGACGTGGTGCCGTCGATGTTGTTGACCACCTCGTTGGTGTAGAGCACGCGGTTGTTGAATGTGCGCACGGCCACGCGGTAGGTGTAGTAGCCCGATGTGGCCACAGTGTCGGCGAGCGTGTAACTGGCAGCGTCGTCCTCGAGGTCTATACTTTTATAATAGGTGAATTCGGCATTCTTGTCGGTACCGATCTTGCGTTCCACCCACATCGAGTCGTTGAGCTCGCCATTCTTGTCGCTCCACTTCAGTGTGGCAATACTCTTGTCGGGACGGAACGAGAGGGTGAGGCCTGTGGGGGCATAGGTACGCGGATTGGTTGGCACATACGAGGTGTAGGTGCTCTTGTAGCCCAGTCCGGGATCCATGGCGGCGTAGCGTGTGCCACACTCGGTGAGCGCACCATTCTTGTAGAGGCGCGACGGGTCGCGCTCGCTGTTCCAGTAGGCGTAGCGCTCCACATAGTCCCAGTTGTTCATGAGGTTGCAGATGTTCATCACGTTGGTGGCGTTCTGCGCCTCGGTGACTCCGCTGGCAAAAGCGCCATTGCTGTTCCAACTGGCACCCCAGCACCACTCGGTCACCCAGATGGGGCGTCCGGCATTGTTGTGCAGACTGTTCAGACTGTAGAACGAGCCTGTGGCCCAGTAGGCGTGGATATCGAGAATGTCGCAGCGCCATCCACGTGCATCGATGGAGTCGAGGAACTGCTGGTTGAACGAGTAGCTGCCGTCCCACGACGACGGAGTGCAGAGACGCTGTCCGGTGCGCATGAGCGACTCCCAGTTGTTGAGTATCTCGTCGAGCGTCTGCGGGTGGTCGTCGCTGGTGTTGCGTGGTTCGTTGTTGGTCTTCATGTTGGGCGACGAGGTGGTGTAGTTCACGCCTCCGCAGGCAGCGGCGTTGGGCCAGTCCTCATAGATGTGGTGGGGCACACACTCGCGGTCGATGCCCGTGTTCTCGCCCAGTCCGAAGCTGTAGCACCACTGGGTGTTGAGTGCATCGTTAGCCTCCGAACCGGTGTTGTTGGCCAGTCCGGCTTTCGACACATCGTTCCATTTGAACAGGCGGTATGACGAGATGCGGTTCTGCATGAGTGCCGGCAGGTTCACCTCCAGGTCGGCCTTGTCGGCCACGAAGCAGCGGCTGTAGCCCTGTCCGCCGCTCTTCAGGGCGAAGGTCACCATGTATCCGCGCTTCAGGCGGAAACTCTTGATGCGGTTGTTCAGTTGGGCAGTGGTCAGCGTCTGCATGTATCCGCCCGAACTGTTGGTGTTGAAGTCGTTGCAACTCTCGCCTTGGAAGTCGGCCTCCGTGTAGACGGTGAGTGGCTTGAAGTTGGCCCCGTAGGGCATGATGATGGCTCCGCGGTTGTAGATCTTCACCTGGCAGTTCTTGCCGTTGACGGCCTGTTCGCCGTTGATGGAGATATACGCCAGATGGTTCAGGGCGAGCGAGGGTTTCAGCGCATCGAGGATGATGACGGCATGGGCCGTATCTGTGAGGTTGATGCTGCCCGTGGCGGTGAACGGAGTCGATGAGGTGATGTGGTAATCGACATCCTTGTCGAGCGTCACGGCATTGGTCACTTGTGTCACCGTCTGTGTGGTGTTGTCGGCCAGCGATGGCAAGCAGGCTGCCATCAGCGACAACGCTAATGTAGTAAGTCGTTTCATATGCTATGTTTGGTTATTGGCAATATCTGTTTGCAAAGTTAGCGATTTCCCATTATATTATAAAGAAAATATAGTTAAATCCCACTCCCTGGAGCGCAAAAACCATCCGTCACCTTAAATAATATAAGAGCAGTAGCTGATTTCAAATCGCTATGAAAACAAATATTTCGCTATCATTTTGCAATTTCTGCACATGAAAGCTTGTCATTTAGTTATAATTCCGTATCTTTGCAAATGGTTTCGAACTGTATGTCCCCATGGAACAAACAAAAACAACATAAAGACAATGAGCAAACTGATAAAGCCCCAGGGTTACCAAGCCCTTTTGGACATGTGCCAGACAGAGATGGGCATCAAGCAGATCAAGGAGTTTTTCCAGCAGAACCTTTCCACAGAATTGCGCCTTCGGCGTGTGACAGCACCCCTCTTCGTGTTGCAGGGTCTGGGCATCAACGACGACCTCAATGGTGTGGAGCGCCCCGTGACGTTTCCTATCAAGGATATGGGTGAGGCCAAGGCTGAGGTTGTGCACTCGCTGGCCAAGTGGAAGCGTCTGACGCTGGCCGAATATAAGGTGAAGCCAGGCTACGGCATCTACACCGACATGAACGCCATTCGTGCCGACGAGGAGCTCGACAACCTCCACTCGCTCTATGTCGACCAGTGGGACTGGGAGGCTGTTATCACTGAGAATGACCACACGCTGGCCTTCCTGGAAAATGTGGTGCGCCGCATCTATGCCGCCATCCTGCGCACGGAGTACCTGACATGTGAGACTTTCCCGCAGCTGAAACCCTTCCTGCCGCGCGACATCCATTTCGTGCACAGCCAGGAACTGCTTGACATGTATCCCGACCTGACACCGAAGGAGCGCGAGGATGCCATCTGCAAGAAGTACGGTGCCGTGTTTGTGGAGGGTATTGGCGGCCGTCTGAGCGACGGCAAGAAGCACGACGGACGCGCCCCTGACTACGACGACTGGTCGACGGTGGCCGAGAATGGCCGTGCGGGTCTCAACGGCGACATCCTCATCTGGTATCCCGTGCTGGGCCGCTCGTTTGAGTTGAGCTCCATGGGAATCCGTGTGGACAAGGCCGCCCTGTTGCGCCAGCTCAAGACCGAGGGCGAGGAAGGGCGCGAGAAGCTCTACTTCCACCAGCAGCTGTTGAACGGCAAACTGCCCCTCAGCATCGGTGGCGGCATCGGCCAAAGCCGTCTCTGCATGGTGATGCTCCACAAGGCTCACATCGGTGAGATACAGGCGAGCATCTGGCCTGAGGACATGCGCCGCGAGTGCGCGGCCATGGGCATGCAGCTCATCTGATCCGCGAGCCTGTTGACGAACGCGTCAACAGGCACACTTTGACGCATCGATTATTTGCGGGCCGCGAGTCGGTCGCCCGCAAATAATCGATTTTTTGTAGGTCGTTACGTATTTTTGATTTCATGGCAAAAAAATAAGGACAAAAAGTCTCTCCAGAATCGCTTGAAATCCATCACGACTACTTTTGCTCGCAAATACGCGATTTTTCGAGGGTTTTACGCAAATGACTGACAATCAGGGCGATATGTGAAAATGTGCCTTTCGGAAAACTGTGCAGGTGCTTAGAGTTTTGGAATAGATGCCTTATAACGGTGCTATAGATGCCTAACGACACCGTCATTAGGCATCTATAGCACCGTTATAA
>CAVIOP010000160.1:0-6153 GCA_963644485.1 bacterium
CGCGGATGGAAAGGAAGTTCTTGACCTTAAACTGCAGTATCATTTTCTTTCAGTGTTGTTTTCGTAATTTATTTGCAAATATACAAAGAAAAGTAGAAACGCAAAGCCTTTTCGGTTCGATAATTGAGAATATTTTTCAGATTTACGCCTCAAAGACGACACCTTGCTCCAACACGGAAACACAGTTTGAACATTCCCCAATAATTGCTAAATAGGTGTAAAGGAATGCGGGTTTTTGCGGAAAGACTTGCATATGTCAACTATTCTTACTACCTTTGCAGCGAATTATAAGAAACGGCACAATCGCCCGTCGCTTTTCGGGGCGGTTTTGCCGAAGTAGTCAACAGGCATCCAGGCTCAACGATGATGCTCATTATTTGCAATGTTGAAGCCGCGGGACCAATGACCATGGATATGCTCAGAGCATTGGACAGAGCCCTTGTTTCGCCCAGCCAATGCAGCCCAGGTGCCATAAAACAAATAACATGAAGTTTGCAACTAAGAGAAAAAAGATTGTATTCACATTATTATTAATGACGCTCCCCTATGCCCTGTTTGCGGCAGGCAAGAGCACCTCTTCCCAGCAGATGGACTGGTCTCCAGTGATGGACGCCATCATCCAAGTGGAGAGCGAAGGAGACAACCGCGCCGTGAGCGGCAGCTCTGTAGGAGCCATGCAGATCACACCCATCCTGGTGGCCGAGTGCAACCGCATCCTGAAACGGCGCAAGAGCAAGAAGCGCTTCACAATGAAAGACCGCTTCAGCCTGGCCAAGTCGAAGGAGATGTTTCTCCTCATTCAGTCGTTCCACAACGTGGAGAACGACATCGAAAAGGCCATACGCTCCTGGAACGGAGGCTTCCACTACTCCATCCGCTCCACACAGAGATACTACGACAAGGTGATGTCGCACCTGGCCAAACGGCCCTGACAGACAGCCGCACCAATATCCCAAGCGCCATGCCCGCAACCTGCGGACATGGCGCTTGGCCAATTGTCTCGACTTCATGGGGACAGGCCGATAAAAAGCCGAAGGGACGGGCGTGGGGCGACGGTGTGGCACAAAAGCCAACACTTTTGAAACATGACGCAAAGCTTTTTCATGAGAAAATCCATAACTTTGCACAACATCACACGCCTGCCTTCACGCTGCGGAGTGGCAGGCGCCGACTAACAACCGACTAACTCCATCGCAACATCATGAAACAACTCCTCCCTGCCTTGAGACGGCACCTGATGACGTTCATGCTGCTCCTGGCCTCTCTGGCGCAGGCGCAAGCCATCGAAGTGAAAAACCCCTTCATCTGGGCCGACGCCCCCGACCCCGACATCATCCGTGTGGGCGACTACTACTATCTCGTCTCCACAACCATGCACCTCTTCCCCGGCGGACCCGTCATGCGCAGCCGCGACCTCGCCCACTGGGAGGTGGTGTCGTATCTCTTCGACGCCATCAAGGACACACCGAAGTATGACCTGCAGGGGGGCTCCGTCTATGGGCGCGGCCAGTGGGCCACCTCGCTGCGCTATCACAACGGCACGTTCTGGGCGCTCTTCGTGGCCAACGACGCGCCACACCGCTCCATGGTCTTCAAGACCACCGACCCGACGAAGGGCTGGACGCTCCACAGCCGGCTGCCTGCCTATCACGACGCGTCGCTCTTCTTCGACGACGACGGACGCGTCTATGTCTTCTCTGGCAGCGGCAACATCAACCTCGTGGAGCTCGAGCCCGACCTCTCGGCAGAGAAGCCCGGGGGTGTCCACAAGCAACTGGTGCTCCACGGCAAGCCCGACGGACTGCATGAGGGCAGCCGCGTGGTGAAGCACGACGGCATGTACTACCTGCTCTGCATCTCGTGGCCCAGCACGGGCCGACAGGAGATCGCCTATCGCAGCCGCAACATCGAGGGCCCCTACGACTCGAAGGTCATCCTCAAGAGCGACTTCGGCGGCTTTCCGCTGGCCGGACAGGGCACCATCGTCGACGGCAAGCACGGCGAGTGGTATGGCGTGATGTTCCAAGACCGGGGCGGCATCGGCCGTGTGCTGACGCTCGAGCCGTGCTCGTGGATCGACGGGTGGCCCATGCTCGGCACGCGAGGCGACGGGCGCATACCCGAGACGGTGACGCTCGACGGCGACTGCTCGTGCCACCGGCAGGCGGCCTACGCCTTCATCGAGAAGGACTACCAGTGGAACCACAACATCATCCGAGGCGACATCACCACCGCCTCGGGCAGCCTGACGAGGCCGGGACGACAGGTGAGCCTCACCACATCGGTGCTGGCCCACACCATCTTCGACGCCCGCAACACGCTGACCTGGCGCACCTGGGGACCCACCTGCTCCGACACCATCTGCCTGGACGTGAGACGGATGAAGGACGGCGACCGCGCGGGTCTCTCGGCATTCAACGGCGACGCAGGCGTGCTCACCATCCGGCGCGACGGCTCGGCCTACAACCTGGTCATGACCGAGGAGAGCGTGCAGCTCGACGGCAGCACCAAGGCCATCACACGTGTCGACATCAAGGAGAAGGCTCGCGTGAGGCTGCCCAAGCGGGCGCTCGGCAAGGTGTACCTCCGCATGGACGGCGACTTCAACCCCGGACGCGACGCCGCCAACTTCTACTACAGCCTCGACGGCAAGACCTTCCATCACATCGGCACCACCGACTACAAGATGCGCTTCGACTACCTGCGCTTCTTCATGGGCACCCGCTACGCCGCCTTCTACTATCCCACCAAGACCACGGGCGGCAAGGTGACCATCGGCCTCTCGACCGACAACAACCACTAAAGGCCGGGGAAACATCGCACAACAGGCCCATACAATTCTTGCAACATTCCTTCTCGCGACAGAGGACCGACGGGCAGACAACGGTCCATGCGAGAAAACATAATGGTTGTGAGGGTTGTATGGGCCTTTCGCTTGTCTGCACTCTTACCAACACTTGAAAACAAGGCATTCGACACAAAAATCTTCTTTTCTTCCCGCTTATCTGCCAACTATTTGCTATCTTTGTGGCATACAAACGAAAAGAAAACCCGGCATCGCACCATGGCACTGACCAACATAGAGAAACACTACAACAAGCACCCCGAAGACCTGCGGCTGCAGCGCCGCCACGGCATCGTGGAGTTTGAGACCACCATGTACCACCTGCGACGTCTCACCCAGCCCGGCCAGCGCCTGCTCGACATCGGGGCGGGCACAGGGCGCTACACGTCGGCACTCATGGCCGAAGGCTACGAGGTGAAGGCTGTCGAACTGGTCAGGCGCAACATCGACGTGTTTCTCAAGCGGGAGCCGACGGCCGACGTGACACAGGGCGACGCGCGCCACATGCCCTTCCTGCCCACCGGCATGGCCGACGCCACACTGCTCCTCGGGCCGCTCTATCATCTCTTCGGCGACGGGGAGAAGGTCAAGGCCCTCGAGGAAGCCAAGCGCGTGACGAAGGCCGGCGGACTGATCTTCGTGGCTTACCTGATGAACGAGTACAGCATCCTCAGCTATTGCTTCGACGAGGACCGCATCGGCGGACTGATGGAGCGCGGCGCCGTCGATGCCAGCTTCCACATACAGGCACAGCCCGACGAGCTCTACGACTACGTGCGCATCGACGACATCGACCGCCTCAACCGCATGGCCGGACTGGAGCGCGTCACCATCTTCTCGCCCGACGGCCCGGCCGACTACATGCGCACGCGCCTCAACCGCATGAGCGACGACACCTTCGCCCGTTTCCTCGACTACCAGAAGCGCGTCTCGGAGCGCCCCGACCTCATCGGGGCAGGAAGCCATGTGGTGGATGTGGTCAGACAAAAGGTCGGATGAGACCGAAAAAACAAAAAGTTTTGCATGCAAACACGATTAACATGCATTTTTCTTTTGCCGTTCAATTATTATTTGTAATTTTGTGTCAAATTTACATCTAATTCGTAACATAACGATATGTACAGGACGAATACATGCGGAGAGTTGCGCCTCTCCGACGCCGGCAAGGAAGTGACCCTGGCCGGATGGGTACAGCGCACACGCAAGATGGGCGGCATGACCTTTGTCGACCTGCGCGACCGCTACGGCATCACACAGCTGGTGTTCAACGAGAGCGACGACAAGGAGCTCTGCGACAGCGCCAACAAGCTCGGACGCGAATACTGCATACAGGTGACAGGCAAGGTGTCGGAGCGTGAGAGCAAGAACGACAAGATGCCGACAGGCGACATCGAGATCATCGCCACGAAGCTCACCGTGCTCAGCCCCAGCCTCACACCGCCCTTCACCATCGAGGACAACACCGACGGAGGCGACGAGCTGCGCATGAAATACCGCTACCTCGACCTGCGCCGCGCCGCCGTGCGCAAGAACCTCGAGCTGCGCCACAGGATGACCATCCTCATCCGCAACTTCCTCGACAACAAAGACTTCATCGAGGTGGAGACACCCGTCCTCATCGGCTCCACACCCGAAGGCGCCCGCGACTTCGTGGTGCCCTCACGCATGAACCCGGGACAGTTCTATGCCCTGCCGCAGAGCCCGCAGACACTGAAGCAACTGCTGATGGTGGCCGGCTTCGACCGCTACTTCCAGATAGCCAAGTGCTTCCGCGACGAGGACCTGCGCGCCGACCGCCAGCCCGAGTTCACACAGGTCGACTGCGAGATGTCGTTTGTCGACCAGGACGACGTCATCAACCTCTTCGAGGACATGTGCTGCATGCTCTTCAAGGAGATACGCGGCATTGACCTGCCCCGTCCCCTGCAGCAGATGACCTGGCACGAGGCCATGCGCCGCTTCGGCAGCGACAAGCCCGACCTCCGCTTCGGCATGGAGTTTGTCGAGCTCAAGGACGACTTCCAGGGCAAGGGCGACTTCAGCGTGTTCAACGACGCCGCGTACATCGGCGGCATCTGCGTGCCCGGCTGCGCCGACTACAGCCGCAAGCAGCTCAACGAGCTCACCGACTTCGTGAAACGCCCGCAGGTAGGCGCACAGGGACTGGTCTTCATCAAGTACAACGCCGACGGCTCCGTCAAGAGCTCCATCGACAAGTTCTACTCTCCCGAGACGCTGGCCGAAATCAAGGAGACCATGGGTGCCAAGGACGGCGACCTCGTGCTCATCCTCTCGGGCGACAACGCCAACAAGACACGCATCCAGCTGTGCGCGCTCCGTCTGGAGATGGGCGACCGCCTCGGACTGCGCAACAAGGACGACTTCAAATGTCTGTGGATTGTCGACTTCCCGCTCTTCGAGTGGAGCGACGAGGAGCAGCGTTACATGGCCACACACCACCCCTTCACCATGCCCAACCCCGACGACATCGCCTTGCTCGACGAGCATCCCGGCGAGGTGCGCGCCAAGGCCTACGACTTCGTGTGCAACGGCGTGGAGGTCGGCGGCGGCTCGCTCCGTATCCACGACACACAGCTGCAGGAGAAGATGTTCGAGGCACTGGGCTTCACGCCCGAGCGTGCCGAAGCCCAGTTCGGCTTCCTCATGAACGCCTTCAAATATGGCGCACCGCCCCACGCTGGTCTGGCCTTCGGCCTCGACCGCTTCGTGAGTCTCCTCGCCGGCCTCGACAGCATCCGCGACTGCATCGCGTTCCCGAAGAACAACAGCGGGCGCGATGTCATGCTCGACGCTCCGGGTGAGCTCGACGCCAAGCAGCTCGAGGAACTGAAGCTCGAGGTCAAGCAAGAAAGCTAAGCAATAATCAATAATCACAATTATTTATTTCATTAGGTTATAGGCCGAGGTCGGCCCGTGAGGGTAGACCGAGGCAAATTTTCTAGCCGCGCGAAACGACAATCCCCCCCGATTTGCGCGGCAGTCAAGAACGGCCGACGTAAGGTGTTTCGTCTGGCCGTTCTGTTTTTGTTATTAGTGGTGTCAGGTAATCATCAGCCCGCGGCCTGTCTTTTAACATTAATCTCCGGTAATCATCCTTCGTTATTTGTTTAACATGAATCATCAATAATAGACCATTCTTGCTAAGGCAAGCGGCAGAGCCGAGCGAATCTCTCGTTAATCCTTTTACTTTAATCTCTCGTTAATCCGTTTACTTTAATCTCTCGTTAATCCGTTTACTTTAATCCGAGATTCGGATTTACACTGCGTGAGCCAATGCGGGCTGAAAG
>CAVIOP010000161.1:0-5984 GCA_963644485.1 bacterium
AGTATCGGAGGATACCACCCCGCAAAGCTGCGCCGCTACCAGGAGCTTGTCGATGCCTACATCGGCCATGAGATGCAAAAGCTGATGCCTGCGGTGGCCACAGCGGGTGGCGACATGACTAAGGTCAAAGGCGACTCCCTCTTCCCTGTCATCAACATGCTCAACACGAAATACCTCATCGTGGGACTGCAAAACAACCAGACCGTGCCCATCCAGAACCCCTACGCCAACGGCAACGCTTGGTTTGTGGACAAGGTCGACTATGTGGACAATGCCAACCAGGAGCTCGACGGCCTGGCAAGCATCGACCTCCGCAATGAGGCTGTCGCCGACAAGAAGTTTGAGAAGCAACTGGGGAAGGCTGTCAAGCAAGGCACAGTGGCAATGGCTACACTGACGAAGTATGAACCCAACAACCTGGTCTACGAGGTCAACTCCGACAAGGGCGGCGTGCTTGTCTTCTCCGAAATCTACTATCCCGGATGGACGGCCACCGTCGACGGACAACCTACGGAGCTCGGCCGCGTCAACTACGTGCTGCGGGCCATGAACATCAAGCCGGGCAAGCACCAGGTGGTGCTCGATTTCCACCCGGCATCCATCCGTCAGACAGAGGCCATAGCCTACACGGCCTACGCCATCCTCGCAGTGTTGGCCATCTTCGGCATCTTTGTCGAGTGGCGCAAACATAAGCACATCAAGGCTCCCTCCGACAAGGAGTAAGCCCTCATCCACACATCATACGCATTTTCAGAGGGCAAGACAACATCTTGCCCTCTGTTCTTTCCGAACCTATCCTAACACCTAATTATGAAAACCCGTAAGACTCTATTGACCCTGGCCGCTCTCAGCCTGGCCTCTACCACCATGGCACAACAGATGCGCCTGTCATCGAGCATCTACCTCGAGCCACAAGCCAAGACTGATGTCGTAATACCGTTCCGCCCCACTGACGAGGGCCTTAAATTGCCCGTGCGCTGGGGAATGGACGTGGCATGGAACAACGAACAGAACATGCGCAAGGGCATCAACTTCATAGGCAAGGAGAACCTGAGCATTGCACGCAGCAGTTTCCAGATGAATCAGGAACTGGTCGGCGACACCGCGCTCACCTCGTCGCAGATACAGACACTGCGCGAACGCACCAACACCATCAACATCATGAATGCCGATGCAGACATTGTGCTCAATGCCGACCAAGGCGACGGCTCTACCGACTACATCATCCCTTACTACTGTTCCAACAATGTAGCCAACACTGCACACTGGGCAAAGCTCATCGACGCCACGGTGGCCTGGATGCAAACCAACTACCCGCGCCATAAGATTGTGGCCGTGTCGCCCTTCAACGAGCCCGACTACACCTACTGGAACGAAGGCACGCAGGCCAACTTCAAGGAGATAGCCCGACTGTTGAAAGAAGACTATCCCCGCTTCAAGGACATTGCCATCACTGCCGGCAACACGCTCAACAACGACAATGCGGCAGCATGGTACAACGCCGTGAAGCCTTACGTCACCTGGGGCAACACCCACCAGTTGGCTGGCGAGTTCAGCACGTTTGCCGACTTCTGGACACAGGTGGCCAACGACGGCAACACAGGATATGCCGACGAACTGCACAACGTGGGTGAGGCGATGATTGCCGCCAACTATGGCATGAAAATCGGTATCTGGTGGGGCTTCGACAGCCGTGCCCGCGGCGAGTTCTGCCAGATCAGCAACCACGGCTCACGACTGGGCTACGGTGAGGACCGCACCCACTGGACGGCAGCCTCAGTCTACCGCAACGACTCCACTGGCGCACTGCGGGCCTTTGTGGGCGGCAGCGAGCGGCAAGCCAACAACTCAACATATCTCTTTGTGTCGCCCGACGAGGATGTCTACTTCGACGGACAAGGTCCCACACGTGCCTTCCGCATGGAGTATCCCGGCGGCACGGGCTACCAGACGGGGCAGGCCAACGCCGAGCGCGTCTACAACATTGACCGCGGCGAAGACGTGCCGCCCATGGAGATAACCGCTGGACGCTACAAGATCATCAACTATGCCTCGCGCATGCTCGTCATCGGCAACTCGTCGACAGGCAGCGACCTGGGCATGAAGCGCTACTCACAACTGTCCGACATCCCCACACTGGCTCAATGGGACGTGGCACCGGCCAGCACGCGCATCGGCGGCGACTACAGTTTCTACACGCTGACCAATGCACAGACACTGACCCACATGAACGTGCTCAACAATTCGACATCGGCCTTTGCACACATCATCTCCTATAATGCCAGCAACGCCAGCAACGAGCAGTGGTCGCTGGAGTATGCCGGCAATGGTTACTACCTCATACGCAACCGCGAGTCGGGACTGTACCTGTCGATGCCCAAGGAGTCGTCGACCTACGTGGTGCAGAAGCAACGGGCCACGACCACCACAGACCGCAAACTGCAGTTGTGGCGATTCATTCCCGAAAACGGCACGGTGGACAGCAGCGCTCCGGGCGCACCAACCGACCTCACGGCCACAGCGCATGCAGCCAGCGTGACACTCGACTGGACGGCACCGACCGACGACGACATTGCCAGTTACGTCATTGTGCGCGGCGAGGCCGACAGCAGCCGCTGGAGCACCATAGCACGTGGCATCACCGCCACCTCGTTTACCGACAACACTTGCCGACAGGGACACAACTATTTATATAAGGTGAAAGCCATAGACCATTCGGCCAATGTCGGCACGGCATGCGAGGCCGTAGAGGCTGCCCCCACAGCAGCGAAAGCACTGGTGGCCAGTTGGCAGTTTGAAGGCAACACCGAAGACGAGACCATCAACATGATGGATGCCGCCTGCTCTACCACTCCACGCTTCATGGCGGAGCATCAGGTGGGCGACTCGGCCCTGCGCCTCTCAAGCAACTACCTGCGCCTGCCTTATGAGGTGGGCGACATGGACGAAATGACCATTGCCATGTGGGTGAAGTGGACCAACCCGTCGAGCAACTGGACGCGCCTCTTCGACTTTGGCAACGGCACCACACAATACATGTTCCTCACGCCGAGCAACGGCTCCACCATGCGCTTCGCCATCAAGAACGGCGGCGATGAACAGATTGTAGAGGCAGGAAGCAAACTGCAAGGCAACAAGTGGCATCACGTGGCCGTGACCATCGGCACAGGACAGACCACCCTGTGGATAGACGGCAAGGCGGTAGGCTCCTCATCGGCCATAACCATCAAGCCCAGCGACATCCACCCGGTGCTCAACTACATCGGCCGCAGCCAGTTTGATACCGACCCGCTGTTCAGCGGTTTTGTAGACGACGTGCGCATCTACAACTATCCGCTCACGGCCGAGGAGCTGCGCGGCATCATCGCCAACCCAACGGCCATCAGTCCCGCGGAGGCTCCAGCCCCGTCGGCCGACGCACCCACCTACGACCTCCAGGGCCGCCAAGTGGCACATCCCACACATGGCATCTTCATCAAGAACGGACAAAAGGTGGCACGCTGAGCCATGTTCGCCCCTTTCCCCCACGAGAGGGGCTGACGCAACTCCACCGCGTTGCTATCCCGCAAGCGCGAAACATAGTGGGTGCTGTGCCCCTGCTTATGCGGTGAGACACCGCACCCACTATCCATACTTATGCCGCCGCTTCTGCTTTGAGTTTCCGTTCTCGACTGCGTATGCATTTCTTGTTTCGTCTATGCGCCAGCAAAGAAGTAACTCTCACGAGACAGCATAGCGTAAGTCACACAACGACACCACAATGAAAAAACTGCGAAAATAAGCCCTCAAACATTTCGTCGTTATCTGCGGATTTCATATATTTGCACCGGTAAAAATCCTATAGTGGAAACTACTAATGCTAGAGTTAATGTTTGTTTAGAAGATGCAGGAAATAGCATCAACCACTTTCGAACTGATACTAATAGAAACGACAATACTTAATTAAATTTTTAAGAAAATGGAAAAAGACCATTTGAAAAAAAGAGTAGACAAGATGAGCCACGCTATCTTAATCATGGCTCACAAAGATTATCCACAACTAAAGCACTTAGTAGAGTACTTTAGTCATGACTGTCAAGTGTTCATTCATGTTGATCGAAAAGGTGATATTACTGATGAACAAATAAATGAGCTAAGGAGCATGCATAATGTTAAAAAGGCATATAAAAGGTATACGGTACATTGGGGTGGGTTCAGTATCCTAAAATGCGAAATGTATCTTCTCAACTGTGCGCTCAAAGAGTGTGAAGCTGATTACATACATCTTATAAGTGGTGAGGACTACCCTATTAAGTCACTCGACACCTTCTTAGATACCTTTGACAAGGCTAAGGGTGTTAACTTTCTATCCTATGTCCATCTACCGCATCCTAAATGGCAGAATAATACTTACACAAGATTCGAATACTATTATCCATTTGATTATTACCATGACAGAAACAAAAGCAAGCAAAAGGCCGAGCAGTGGGTGAACTTTCAAAAGAAATGGCATATACACAGATGCATCCCCTACTCCTTTGAGCACCTCTACGGAGGCTCGCAATGGTTCTCTATAACCAGAGAGGCAGCGATAGTGCTCACTGACTACACCAGAAAGCATCCAGCGTTCTATAGACGTTTGCGATTCACCTTTGCACCAGAGGAGTCGTACATTCAGACAGTGCTGCTCAATCTGATGCCCGCTGGCAAAGTGCTAAACGATAACCTGAGGTTCATCAGATGGAAAAATGAAAACGGGAATGCACCAGCAAATCTCGGAGTAGAGCATTTTCACCTGCTGGCAGCATCGAAGTGCCTTTTCGCAAGAAAATTCACATACCCGTTGTGTCGGCAATTAGTTGAGAAGATTGACACATACTTGTTGCGAGAAGCTCCATGCGACATTTCGCCAACTGGTGTGTGGACCTACAAAGGGTTTGCGCGTTACCCATTCTGTGACAGACTGGAAAACAGCTTACACGAGTACATCAAGCTGATGGATATAAAAACTGTCATCGATGCGGGATGCGGATGTGGGCACTACGTAGCGGCACTGAGGAGGTTACAGGTTGATGCTGTAGGATATGATGCTAATCCACACACCGAAGAGTTGTCCAAAGAACTACTTCCCTGGGGCGATGAACCATGCCACACTTTCGACTTCTCTAATGAGTTGGAAGAATACGACACCTTTGACCTTGTGACATGTCTCAACGTGTTGCCATACGTTCCTAAAGAGAAGAGGAGGCGATTCATTTCCAATATCATCAAACTGGCGAATAAAGCAATCTTGGTAAGTTACGAAGAATATAGCGGAAGCGACTTTCAGGAACTTCGCCAGATGCTTGCGGAAAACAATTACGAGGAAAATGAATTCGCATCAAAATATTTCAAAGAACAAACAAAAAACAGACAAGAATATTTCTTGTTTGAATTATTAAATAATAAAATTTTTTAAAAAATGAAAATTAAAAAGTATGAAAAGAGCGCATTAAGCAATGCGCAAGTTGCATTAAATGCAAATGAAGAAAAGTTGATTTCCACAATGAACACGGCTGATGAGCCTGGCTCAAAAGAAAATCCCTATTCTATGTGGGAAATGTGCGAAATGATCAAGTATGGAAGTTGGCAAGGAGGGTATGTCCTTTTTATGGGGAAAGTACAGTACATTGAAAAGGATCAATTCATTCTAGGCGATGCAAAAGATGGCTCAAGCGATTACACTATTGTCGCAAACGACGATGATGATGCTTCAGATTTTGTAGAGCCACCATACCTTGATTCAAATGTGCCTTTATTTAAGCCTTCTTCAGATTTTGATATAACACAGGCTGGTCACTCATCAGAATCCTCAAATTTAGGAAGCAACATTGCAATCTCGGGACAAAATTATAACATCTATCATGATGAAATAAGCGTCTCAAGTCAGTGTAAACTATCAGTAGATCAGACAGTATTTGAAAAGTCCGTAAGTGTTAGTCTCTGTACACTCACCACATGCAAAG
>CAVIOP010000162.1:0-5968 GCA_963644485.1 bacterium
ATGCGAGCGATGGGTGCGCCCTGTAAGGGCAAAAGTCTATTGTCCCTTATTGTCTTATTGTCGTAAAAACCAAGGAGATTTGTCTTTCGTCCGTCATTGGGCCGGCGACCCAACAGAAAGTTGTCGATGTTGTCTCCCCGTTGGGGTGTGACTAAAGTTGTCAAAGTTGTATGGGTTGTCTTAAACTTGATGATGGCCATTGGGACTTTGCAGCCCGCGGCTCACGCGTTGTAAATTCGAAACTTGAATAACGAATCGAGCCGCGATCCGATAGGAATCGCGGCTCGATAAGATACTAATCGTTATGAAAACGGCTTGCTTTTAGGGGTGACTACCAGTGGTCAGCCGCCCGGTGTGGTTTCCGCCATCATGCGTAGGCATTCGGCGTCTCATCCGATGAACTGCGGCACGAACGATGACACGATGAGCACCACGATGCCCACCACGAGCACTGCGATGGTCTTGCGGGAGCAGCCGCGCCACTCATGGAGCACGATGCCCCAGACGTTGGAGAACACCACGTTGAGCGACATGAGGATGCAGAAGGCCAGTGTCAGCAGAGTGGGCGACGAGGCAAGGAAGCCTTTGCCCAGACTCAGACCGAAGAACTGGGAGTACCACAGGGCGCCAGCCAGGAGGCAGAACACGAGGTTGTTGCTCCATACGCGGCCTTTGGCGTAGTCGCCCCACGTGTGGTTCTTTCGGTTCTGGTAGAGGCAGTAGGCCAGGTTGGTCACGAAGCCGCCCGCCGTGACGAGCAGCGTGGCTGGCAGCGTTCGGAACATCGGGTCGGTGAGTGTACCGAAGTTGATGTCCTTGCCAAACTCCAGTCCCACGTTGAAGCAGCCGCTCATGAAGCCCGAGAGCAGGGCGATGGCGATGCCGAGCGGGAAATTGAAGTCCTTGACAGACGCCTTCTTCTCCTCTTCGCTCAGCGACTGGGCTTTCATGGCGCCAGCCGTGCCGATGATGGCGATGCCCACGAGTGTGATGGCAACTCCCGCGCAGACGGCCGCTGTCAGCGAGCCCAGGGCACCCATCATAGGAAAGAACTTGTCGAGCAGCACAGGGCCCATGACGGTGCCCAGCGCAGCGCAGGTACCCAAGGCTACCGACTGGCCAAGGGCCACGCCCAAGTAGCGCATGGAGAGGCCGAACGTCAGGCCGCCCACGCCCCACAGGATGCCGAAGAGCACCGTCATCCACAGGTGGAACGGCGACGCCTGGGCGAAGAGCCCCCACAGGCTTTGTCCTGAAGGCACTGCGAGCAGTGCGCCGAGAAACGGCAGCAGCAGCCAGGCGAAGATGCCCTGCACGAGCCAATAGCTCTCCCAGCTCCAGTCTTTTACCTTGTTGATGGGTACATAGCAACTGCTCTGGCAGAACGCTCCGATGGCGATGATGACGAGTCCGATGATGATGTCCATGGCTGTCAGGCGCGTTTGAAGGTCACCTCCTGCTCGTAGCGCTCAATCTCGGGGATGAACTCTTCGCCTACGGGCACGTTGTTCTTCAGGTTGAAGTAGTCGTAGACCGCACCGAAGGGCAGGGTCTTCTCCTCTTCCAGGAGGGCCAGCCGCTCGAAGAGCTTGCCTTCGTCCTCATATTGGCGCAGCGTGTCGAGGGGCTCAAGGAAGGCGGCTAGCAGACTCTTCTGTGTGGCGCGCGTGCCGATGACGTAGGCGCCGAGGCGGTCGATACTGGCATCGAAATAGTCGAGACCGATGTGTGCGCGGTGCAACTGGCCGGCGCGCACGAGCTCGGCGAAGAGGTTGCGCGTGTTGTCATCGAAACAGGTCACGTGGTCGGAGTCCCAGTGCATGGGGCGCGAGACGTGGAGCATCAGCTCCGGCACGAAGAGCAGGAGCGACGACACGGCATCGGACACGTTCTCGGTGGGCTCGTAGTGGCCCGTGTCGAGGGTGTAGATCATCTTGTTCTGTGCGCAATAGCCCGCCACGAAGTCGTGGGAGCCCACGGTGTAGGCCTCCAGGCCGATGCCGAAGAGCTTGGCCTCGAGACACGTCTTCATGTGGGGCAGCTCCTCACTCATGATCTCGTCGAGGCTGTCCTTGAAAATCTGGCGGTAGCGGTATTTCTCCACGGTGTAGTCTTTCGACCCGTCGTGCACCCAGATGTTCATGATGCAGGGGTCGTCCTGGTATTGTCCCATGGCATCGGCTATGCGGCGGCAACGCTTGGTGTGCTCGATCCAGAAGTCGCGCACGGCCTTGTCGGGGTTGGCCAGCGACAGGTTGCCGCTCTTGGGGTGGGAGAACGAGGTGGAATTGAAGTCGAGCTTCATGCCGCGCTCCTTGGCCCACTCCATCCAGCTCTGGAAGTGCTCGGGCCCGCACTGGTCTCTGTCGACCAGCTTTCCGTCGAAATCGCCGTAGGTCTCATGCAGGTTGAGGCGCATGGGACCGGCCAGCAGTGAGGTGGCCTTGTCGATGTCCTGGCGCAGCTCGTCGATGTTGCGGGCGCGTCCGGGGAAGTTGCCTGTGGCCATGATGCCGCCCGAGGCGGCCAAGCCACGCTCGAAGCCTACCACGTCGTCGGCTTGCCAGCAGTGTAGGGATATGGGCGTTTGTTCGAGGGTTTCGATGGCTTTGTCGGTGTCGACGCCCAAGGCGGCGTAGCGCTCCTTGGCGAGAGCATAGGCTTTCTCGATGTTTTCTGTTTTCATGGTTTGTCGTTTTTTATGGTTTGTCAATGGATATGTTTTATGCGCCTGTGATGTGCAGATAGCGGTCGTAGGCGGTGTCCCAGACGGCCGTGTCTTGCGGCTCAAAGCGGTGGAGGTCGATGGATGCGGCGATGATACGGCGCATCTCCCACACGTCGGCCACATCTCCCGCGGCTTTGGCCTGCAGCATCACGTTGCCGATGGCGGTGCCCTCCTGCGGGCCCGCGAGCACCGTCACGCCACAGGAGTTGGCGGTGAACTGGTCAAGATACTCGTTCATGGAACCGCCGCCGATGATATGGAGCACGTCGATGTCGAAGCCGGCCAGCTCCTTCAGCCACGTGAACACCTGCCTGTAGCGCAGGGCCAGCGAGTCGAATATGCATCGGCAACAGGCGGCATGGCCTTCGGGTACGGGCTGCCCCGTGCGCTCGCAATAGGTGCGGATGGCTTCTACCATGCTTGTGGGGTTGGCGAAGAGCGGGTCGTCGGGGTTGATGAGGCTTCGGAAAGCCTCCTGCCCCATGGCCTCGCGCTGCAGCTCAGCATGGCCCAGGTCCTTGGCCTCCGGCCATTCCTGGCGGCAACGCTCGTAGATCCACATGCCGCAGATATTCTTCAGGAAGCGTGTGGTGCCCTCGATGCCGCCCTCGTTGGTGAAGTTCTTGGCAAAACTGCCCTCGTTGATGATGGCATGGGGCGACTCGATGCCCATGAGGCTCCACGTGCCCGAACTGAGATAGGCGAACCGCCCGTCCTTGGCTGGCACGGCGGCGACGGCCGAGGCGGTGTCGTGGCCTGCCACGGCGATGACGGGAACGGCGCCCAGGCCCGTCAGGCGTTGCACCTCAGGCGTCAGCGTACCGATGGGGGTGGCTGGTGTGGTGATGGGTCCCAGCTGGTCACGGCGCAGTCCCACGCTCTGCAGCAGGTCGGTGTCGAGGTCGCCCGTGACGGGATTGAGCAGTTGGGAGGTGGAGGCGACGGTGTACTCGCAGACGGCATGGCCCGTGAGCAGGTAGCTCAGCGCATCGGGGATGAACAGCACCTTGGACGCCTCGCGCAGCGCCACGTTGCCGTCAAGACGCATCTGATAGAGCTGGAAGAGCGAGTTGAAGTTCATGAACTGGATGCCTGTCTTGTCGTAGACGGACTGACGTGACATCGCATTATTAAAATAGGTGTCCATCGTGTGGGCCGTGTGAGGGTCACGGTAGGCCAGCGGATTGGAGAGGATCTGACCGTCGTCGGCCACACAAACGAAGTCGCAGCCCCATGTGTCGATGCCGATGCTCTGTATGGAGAGCCGACGGTCGTGCACCATACGGAGTCCGCGGATGATCTCCTGATAGAGCGCGAGGATATCCCAATAGTAATGTCCGTTGGCTTCGATGAGCTGATTGCCGAAGCGGGTCAGCTCCTCCAACGTCAGCTTGCCGCCATTGAGGGAGCCCAGAATGGTGCGGCCACTCGTGGCACCGAGGTCCACGGCGAAGAAGTGCTTGCTTGTTCCCATAGAAAAAGGCTGATAGTGTTTTGGTTTTTTGATGTTGCAAAGATAAGACAATTCATCAGGTGTGGACATCATATTTTGATTTTTAAGCCTATTAATTTGAGAATTCTTTTTAACTTTGCATTAACCATGACAATGCTTGTCGAGACAGGAAATAATAACCTTAAGATAAAAATCATGTCATCATTAACTATTGCGATTGTGGTCATGTTTTGTGTGGGCTATCTCTTCATAGCCATTGAGAGCGTGACCAAAGTGAACAAGGCAGCCATCGCCTTGCTGATGTTCGTAGTGTGCTGGACACTTTTCATGGTCGATCCCAGCAGTTATCTGCCCGGCGCCACAGGCCAGCAGCTCATCAATGAAGTGGGCGAAGCCATCGAGAAGCACTTGGGAAGCACGTCGACGACCCTCTTCTTCCTCATGGGAGCCATGACCATCGTGGAGATTGTCGACCAAAACGGCGGATTCAACTGGGTCCGTTCGGTGATGAAGACACGCAGCAAGCGGGCGCTGTTGTGGCGCATCGCATTCATGACCTTCTTCCTGTCGGCCATCCTCGACAACCTCACCACGAGCATCGTGATGATCATGATTCTGCGCAAGCTGGTGCGTGAGCACAGCGACCGCATCGTCTATGCATCGCTGGTCATCATCGCTGCCAACTCGGGTGGTGCGTTCTCGCCTATCGGCGACGTGACGACCATCATGCTCTGGAACAAGGGCGTGATTACGGCTGTAGGAGTCATTTCCGAGATTTTGGTGCCGTCACTGGTGTCGATGGTGGTGCCGGGACTGTGTCTGCAGTACATGCTCAAGGGCGACCTGCCCGAAACGGCACCGGTGGCTGTGGCTGCCGATGACCAGGACTTCAGCGACCTCCAGCGCAAGGTCGTGTTTGTCATCGGTGTGGGCGGCCTCATTTTTGTGCCGATCTTCAAGGCCATCACCAACCTGCCGCCGTTCGTGGGTATCCTGCTTGTGCTGGGCGTGCTGTGGACCACCACTGAGACCTTCTACCGCCGCTTGCCCCACGACAAGGACCGGGAGGGCACGCAGAAGCGTGTGGCTAACCTGCTGCACAACGTCGACATGACGACCATACTCTTCTTCCTCGGCATTCTGATGGCCGTGGCCTGCCTCGAGGAGGTGGGGGTGCTGACTGCGCTTGGAAAGGGACTCAATGAGGCTTTTGCAGGCAACTACTACATGGTGACGGGCATCATTGGTGCGCTCTCGAGCATCGTTGACAATGTGCCGTTGGTCGCCGGTTGCATGGGCATGTATCCCCTGGCACCCACGGGCGACATGGCCGTCGACGGCATCTTCTGGCAACTCCTGGCCTACTGCGCCGGTGTGGGCGGCTCCATGCTTATCATTGGCTCGGCTGCCGGCGTGGTGGTTATGGGACTTGAGAAAATCACCTTCGGCTGGTATATGAAGCACATCAGTTGGATTGCCGCCGTGGGATACCTGGCCGGCATCGTGAGCTACTGGTGCATCCGTATGTTTATATTCGCCACGCCGCTGTAAGCGCCGCCCGCCGGAAGTGGCGGACTGCACACAACGGGAAAAGCCCCGTATGGACAGGTTGTATGCCGCAGGCCAGCAGGCCAAACGGCAAAAGCCTGTCTGTACGGGGCTTTTCCGGTCTTTTCGTTTGGGGCATAACAACTCTCTTGCCAGAGAGTCGACGGCTCGTCTCTGTGGGCAGTACAATGTCTGCGTGAGCCGCGGGCTGAAAGCCCAGCAATTACCTAGCCCAGGGC
>CAVIOP010000163.1:0-5940 GCA_963644485.1 bacterium
GCGATGCACTGACATGGGCTGTGGGTGTGGTGACGGCTGAGGAGATTGACCAGATAAACATTCTCAACGCCTCCATCCTCGCCATGCACAGGGCCCTCGACAAGCTCAAGATAGAGCCGCAGTCCATTATCGTAGACGGCAACAGATTCAAACCCTACCGCAACGTGCCGTGGCAGACGGTGGTCAAAGGCGACGGCAAATACTTGTCCATTGCCGCGGCCTCCATCCTTGCCAAGACGTACCGCGACGACTATATGGACATGATAGGTCAGGAGTACCCCGACTACGGCTGGGACCGCAACAAGGGGTATCCCACCAAGGAACATCGTGAGGCAATCAGAAGATTAGGCGCGACGCCATACCACCGCAAGACGTTCAACCTACTGCCCCCAATACAGCTTGAATTGTTTGACTGATGAATACGGATGAATTCTACATGGCCCGCTGCCTCCAGCTGGCCAAGAACGGAGAGCTCGGCGCCGCGCCCAACCCCATGGTCGGCGCCGTCATAGTACACGACGGCAAAATCATAGGCGAGGGCTACCACATACGCTGCGGCGGCCCCCACGCGGAGGTCAACGCCTTCCGTTCCGTCAAGGACGATTCGCTACTGCCGGAGAGCACCATGTATGTCAGTCTGGAGCCATGCGCCCACTTCGGTCACACGCCGCCCTGCGCCGACTTGATTGTCAAGAAGGGCGTGCGCCGGGTGGTGATAGGCTGCATGGACCCCTTCTCCAAAGTGCAGGGACGGGGCATCAGGATACTGCGCAGCGCAGGCATCGAGCTGCGCATAGGGGTGCTCAACAATGAGTGCCAGTTCCTTAATCGACGCTTCATCCTCTTCAACACTTGCCGCCGCCCCTACATCACGCTCAAGTGGGCGCAGACCTCCGACGGCGTGATGGGCATCAAGCCCGACGCCAACGGCACCAACGAGCGCCTGATGATATCGTCGCTCCCTACACAGCGCAGAGCCCATCACCTCAGGGCTTGCCACAGCGCCATCCTTGTGGGCCGCACCACCGCTCTCTGCGACAACCCCTCGCTCACCACGCGCCTCGTCGACGGCCCCTCGCCCCTCCGCATTGTGATAGACCCCTACGGCAAACTGCAGCCAGAGCTGGCGCTCTTTGACGGCACGGTGCCCACACTGGTGGTGGGTTATCGCAGGAAGCCCTGCGTGGTGGAGCGGCCCAACGTGGAGTTCCTCAGAATCGACAAGTCCGGCGACCTCTTGAACCAGCTGCTTGCCGCTCTCTACGAGCGCAAGGTGCAGTCGGTGCTTGTAGAGGGTGGGGCAAAGGTGCTGCAGCATTTCACTGAGCGCGGACTGTGGGACGAGGCCCACGTGGAGTGCTCGTCGCAGACTTATGCGCAGTTGTCCGGCAACATGCCGAAAGGCCGTGCCGTCCACGCTCCTGAGCTAGACCTCAAGCCCATGAGCACCGAGCAGTTCGGCTCCTCGGAGATAAAGCACTACTACTGCCATGCCCACCAAGCCGGTTGAAATGAAATTGTATGGTGCGAAATGCGGCTTGTTGTCTGAAAAAAGCATAACTTTGTACCACAACGAATCTTAACAGCGAAAATGAAGAGGTTATTAGTATTACTCTGCGTGGTGGCGAGCCTGTGCGCCTGCCGCAACGCCAAGCCCGAAGCGGAGAGCGCCGCAGCGCTGCAAGACCAGCAGGAAGCCCTGAGCGACGGCAGCGAATATGAAAAGAACGGACGCTACTGCATCTTCCGCGAACCCCTGTCAATTGATTCCGACGACGGCGCCTTTCACGTCAGCATAACCATGTCCCCCGATTTCAGCCAGCCTGCAGTCAACGACGAAGGCTTTGGCCGCGTCTATTGCGACAACAAGGCGAACCTCTGCGTCACCATGTCGGGAGACACCATTGCCCACGAACAGTTTACTAAGACCACCTTCTTGGACTACATAGACCAAGCCACAGCATCCCACGCCATCTTCAACCGCCTCACTTGCCGCGGTTTCACGAAAGACGAGGTGAAGCTCGAGGCCGAGATATCCGTGCCACACAGCGAGGAGCAGTGCTACGTGACGATTGTAGTAAACCGCAGCGGCGCCGTGAGCATGAAGCGCTACGAGGCGGAAGAAGTGCCCGACGAGATAATCGGAGGCTGAGAGTCGCCAAAGCTGACAACTCAGTAACAAAAAAACGGCAGAAACGTTTTGTTTCTGCCGTTTTCTTTGTTGCCGCAAAATTGCGCTGCGACTTAATCGGTGGCGGTGGCTGAGGCGGGATTCTGCCGTTCCGTAACCATCCGAAATTGGCCGTTTGGCGGGAACTGCGCGAAAAGGCCGAACTTTGCTGAAAAAAGCAATGTTCAATCTCAACGAAACCAACAGAATCCAGATGTCGCAGAATCCTAGCGACATGCGCATCGGGGTAAACGGCATGTGCGGCCGCGTGAGAAGTGTAGGCCTGGATCCTACGAACGGAGATGTGTTTGTCTTTGTCGGACGGACGCGCAAGGTGATGAAGCTCCTGCATTGGGAGCGCGGCGGTTATGTGATGTACTACAAACGCCTTGAACAAGGGCGTTTCCATCCTCAGATATTCCAGCGTGGCGGCAACGGTTTCCGCTTAATGCGCTGGGATGAACTGGTTCTCCTTATGGAAGGAATATCACCGCGGGTCGCTAGGCGGAAGAGGTACGAACGCACGTCAGCCGGCAGTGAAAATGTGTGCAGAAAAAGTGCGGAAAACAGCGATAATATTCGGTCGACGCCTTGGTTAACTCGCTAATTTTTAGTACTTTTGTAGTGTGAAAATCAAACGGACATACGACGAGCTGGTTGCCGAAATCACGAGATTGAAGCAGTATATCGCCCGCTTGGAGCGTCAGCTTTACGGCTCGAAATCCGACCGTATCAAAGCGAAGGAATTCCTTGCCGGGCAACCGGGTCTGTTTGATGATTTTTTCAAGGAAGCCCTTGACGAGAAGGCGGCAGAGGTTGAAGCGTCCGCCAAAAAGATAGACGAGGAGGCGGCAAAGCGTCGCGCGGCCTCCCGCAAAAAGCCAAATCGCCCCGCAAAGTATCAGTATGCGGGCCTTGAGGAGCGCACCACGCTAGTGATGCCCGAAGGAGTCAACGCAGACGATTGCGACGTTATCGGCAAGGACGTGACCCGCATCCTGCACCGCGAGCCTGCCAAGTTGTGGGTTGAGGTGATTGAGCGCCCCATCCTGCGCCCCAAGGCAGACAAGACGTTGCCCAATCCCCGCCTCTACCAGGCCAAGGCTCCGTCTGCCGTGATAGGCGGCAACCATGTCGGGGCAGACGTGCTCGCCCAGATGGTGCTGGACAAATACCGCTACCACCTGCCCGAATACCGCCAAGTAAAGCAGTTCGCAGACCTCGGAGTGAAGCTGCCGACATCCACTCTCAACGACTGGATGCACAGGGCGGCAGAGAAGCTGGATCCGCTGTATGAGGCGTTGCGCAAAGACATCCGCTCCAGCGACTATCTGCAGATTGACGAGGTGCCGTGGCGTATTGCTGACCGGAAAGGCAAGAGCCGGCACGGTTACGCCTGGCAATTTCTCGACAGCAGGCCGGAAAGTCACGGGCTTTATTTCCTCTACATCAACGGCACAAGGGCCGGGACTGTTCCCCGGGCGGAACTGCGCAACTTCCATGGCGCGATACAGACCGACGGCTATGCCGTATACGACTATTTCGAAGAACAGGACAATGTGACCTTGTTGGGTTGCATGGCTCACGTGCGCCGCAAATTCTGCGACGCCCAGATATCGCACCCGGAACTGGCCGCGCAGGCAACGAAATGGATAGGACTCCTGTACACGCTGGAGGCGAACCTCCGCAGCGACGGTGCAACGGCTGAGGAGATTGCAGCGGCCCGCACAGAAAAAGCCCTGCCCATAATGGACTCCATGGAGGAATGGATGAAGGCCGTGCACACCCAGTGCACTCCGTCCGACCCTATGGGGAAGGCCATAGACTATGCCTACAAACTGTGGCCAAGGCTTCGGCGCTACGCGCTGGACGGCCGCTATCACATCGACAACAATGCCGTGGAGCGCAACCAGCGTCCGTCGGTACTGGGCCGCAAGAATTATCTGTTCAGCAAAAGCGACAGGGGCGCGGTAGACAATGCCCTCTTCTATTCCCTGATAGAAAGCTGCGACATTGTCCAGGTGGACCCGATGGAGTGGCTCAAGTACGCTTTGGGTAACTTGCGCGACGACACTCCTCCGGAGGACATCACAAACATGCTTCCCTATTACTACAAAAAATCTCGCAAATAATTTTGCGAGATTTTTTTGTTTTGGAGTAATAAGGAAGGACGGCTTATTTCGGATGGTTACGCCGTTCCCACTCGCTGTACAAATCGGTTATGATGCCGTTGCGCACTCCTATGCTTGGCACGCGTATCGTCGTGGCGTTGACCTTGTGGGCAATGCGCAGAAAGATGGACGAGGCGGGAGTCATGATGTCTGCGCGCTCAAGCGGAATGGAGTATTTCAGGGAAATCTGCTTGGGCGTCAGCTGGCGGAGCTTCTCGTAGAGCTTGTCCATTTCTGCCACTATGATTATGTCGGAGTCGCTGTCCTTGTTGAGAATGCTCTTGGCCATCTTGACGCACCCTCCCACGCCTACGTAGTGCAGATTGGGGCACTTCTGGCTGATGCTCTCGGCGGCCTGGTCGAGCGCTGCCTCTTCTTCTGGCGACTGGGTGTTGCACACATAGCGCATTGACCCTACGTGGAAGGAGTGGGCGTAGGTCTGCCGGCCTTTTTCCACAAGGCTCACTTCGGTGCTGCCGCCGCCCACGTCTACAAAGAGGAAGGTGTCGTTGCGTTGCTCTTGCGGAGTGCGGAAGCTGCGGCGTGTGAGCCGCGCCTCTTCTTGTCCCGTGATGACGTCGATGGTCAGTCCGCTGATGTGCTTCACGCGGCGGCATACCTCAGTGGCGTTGCTCGCGTCGCGGTAGGCGGCGGTGGCGCAGGCGCGGTAGCGGCTCACGCCATACTTCTTCATCTTGACGGCAAACTGGCACATGGCATAGGTGAGCAGGGCCAGCGTCTTGGGCTGTATCGCTCCGTAGGTGAATGTGTCGTTGCCGCTCTTGAGCGGTACCCTCTGGTAGTACTCGTCTTCATGGATGACGTCGAGGTTGTCCAATAGATTTGGATGGTCAGTGTTTTTGATTAACAGTCGAACTGCATTCGACCCAATGTCGATGGCTGCTATATACATATTCGTAAATGTTGAGTTTTCATGGTTGGTATTATGCTTGTCTGTTATCTCGTGATTGTGATGCCGACATCTCTTATGCCCGGCAGCAGGTGTCGCCTCATGATGTGCGCCACCCGTATGGTTCCGCGTTGGCCTTGGTGCAGCCGCCGGCGGTGCGGTGCAGCGGCCTCAGTGGTGTAGAGATAGAGTCCACGGCCCTCGAGGTTGCCCTGGTCGTCGGCAAGTCTCATCTCTATGGTGTCTCGCAACTGCAGTCGGGGCTTCTCAAACTGCTGCTCCACCACTACAAAGACGCTTTGAAACGGTATCTCGCGCGTGGTGCGCATGCAGAGTTTCAGCCGGTAGTCGTCAGGGCTCGCTATGCTGTCAATGGGGAAGGAGAGTGTGTCCTCGGTGTCCCACCCGTCGGCGGGCAGCGCCTGATAGCGGTCGGCTATGGTCTGCTGGTTGTCGCAGCCGCAGATGGCGCACAGCAGCGCGAGGCAAAGGAGATATGTCGCCTTACTCCTGTCCATTCTCGTTGCGGTTGGGGCGTTTGTGTCTGGAGTTGCGGCGGCGGTTGTTGGGGCGCTGCTCGCCTTGGCGCTCACCTTGGCGAGGTTCCCCTTGTCGCTGTCCGTCGGCTGATTGGGCGCGCGACTCGTCGGGGCGCTCGGTTGCCTGCGCCTTGTCTCTTTGATTAGGCC
>CAVIOP010000164.1:0-5745 GCA_963644485.1 bacterium
AGTTGTCGTACGCGGATTCGAACCACGACAAACAGAACCAAAACCTGTTGTGCTACCATTACACCATACGACAATCTTTCCGATTGATATTAGCGTTGCAAAGGTAGTGGTTTTTTAGGCCACTACCAAATTTTTTATCATTTATTTCACGGTGATGAGATAGTAGTTCTTCTTGCCGCGCTGCACCAGCAGATACTTGCCGTCGATGAGGTCTTCGCTGGTGATGGGCTGGTCGAAGGCTGCGAGCTTCTCCTTGTTGAGGCTCACGCCGTTGCCTTTCACCATCTTGCGCATCTCGCCTTTGGAGGGGAAGATGTCCCAACCCTCCTGGCAGAAGAGGTCGATGGCGTTGCCGCCGAGCATCTCCTTGGGCATCTCGTAGTGGGGGACGTCCTTGAAGACATCGTTGAGCGTGGCCTCGTCGAGCTTGGCGAGCTGGTCCTTGGTGGCCTTGCCGAACAGGATGTTGCTGGCGGAGATGGCCATGTCGAGGTCCTCTTTCGAGTGGACCATGACGGTCACTTCTTCTGCCAGGCGCTTTTGGAGCGTCCGGCGTCCGGGGTCCTGGCGGTGCTCGGCAATGAGGGCATCGATGGTCTCCTTGTCGAGGTCGGTGAAGATGCGGATGTATTTCTCAGCCTCGTCGTCGGCCACGTTGAGCCAGAACTGGTAGAACTGGTAGGGCGTGGTGCGGTTGCGGTCGAGCCAGACGTTGCCGCTTTCCGTCTTGCCGAACTTCTTTCCGTCGGCCTTGGTGATGAGCGGACAGGTGAGGCAGAAGGCCTGTGCTTCGCTTCCCAGCGTGCGGCGGATCAGCTCGATGCCGGTGGTCATGTTGCCCCACTGGTCGTTGCCGCCCAGTTGCAGGCGGACGCCGTACTTCTGGTATTGGTAGAGGAAGTCGTAGCCCTGCAGCAGCTGGTAGGTGAACTCGGTGAACGACAGTCCGTCGCGCGACGTGCCGTTGAGGCGTTGCTGCACGCTCTCCTTGGCCATCATGTAGTTGACGGTGATGTGCTTGCCCACCTCGCGTGCGAAGTCGAGGAAGGTGAAGTCTTTCATCCAGTCGTAGTTGTTGACGAGCACGGCTTTGTTGGGCTCCGTTCCATCGAAGTCGAGGAACTTGGACACTTGCTTCTTGATGGCCTCTTGGTTGTGGTAGAGCGTTGCTGCGTCAAGCAGGTTGCGCTCTTGGCTCTTTCCAGAAGGGTCACCGATCATACCGGTGGCGCCGCCCACGAGCAGATAAGGCTTGTGGCCGCAACGCTGCAAGTGGCGAAGCATCATGATACCGCAGAGATGTCCGATGTGCAGGGAGTCGGCGGTAGGGTCGGTGCCCAGGTAGGCGGACACCATGTTTTCCATCAAGAATTCTTCGGTGCCGGGCGTTATTTGTGCCAGCATACCGCGCCATTTCAGTTCTTCAACGAAATTTTTCATATGGGTTGATCATTTAATGCCTGTCAGCATGATTTTAGTTTGTTGTTATTGGGGGTGCTGTCGGTCTTTCGGGGGGAGGTGTCTTGTGTGCTTGACGGCCTGTGGGCGGCTCGGCGGAAGGTGAAGGTATCGGGCACCGGGTCGTAGCCGCTGCCGCCCCAAGGGTTGCACCTGCATATCCGCCACATGGCCAACAGCAATCCTTTGACGGGGCCGTGCCTGAGCAACGCTTGGCGCGCATACTCGGAACAGGTGGGGGTGAAGCGGCAAGAGGGGGGCGTGTAGGGCGTGATGAACTTTTGGTAAAACCTGATGGGTATCACCAGTAGCAGCGCGACGGCGTGTGACAATGTGTTCGGGTTCTTTTCCATAGGTCAGCCAGGTTGTCTTGTTGGCCCTTAGAGGGCGTCGGGGTGCCTGGTCTCTTGGCTTTTCTCCAGTTTTTCCCGTACCCTTGCCAGCAGGTTGATGACTCGCTCCTCCACCTGCCGCGTTTCGTAGAGACGGCCGTCGGTCCAGATAAATGCGAGGGCCACCGCCTTGTCGGCGATGATGCTCTTGTTCTTGCGGTAAGCTTCGCGCACCTGCCGTTTGACCCGGTTGCGCTTCACGGCGCGCTTGAAGTGCTTCTTCGGCACGCTGATGAGCATCTTGGCCTTGGGCAGAGGGCGCACAGGCCGACTGTTGCCTTCGTCTTCGCTGGGGTTATCACCGTCCTCGCCGCCGTCCAGAGGCATGTAGACCACACGCAGGGGAAAGGCCGACATAGACCGGCTTCTGTTGCCCGAGAAGATGGCTTCGATGAGCTTGTGGCTGCAGATGCGCTCCTCCTTGTGTAGTGTGGCTGGGTAGGTGATGCTCATGGTTGTGGGTTGTGGCCGATGGCCTGTCTTGTCTTATTTGCTGTTTTCCTTGTCGAGATAGGCCTTGAGCGCGGCCACCATCGACGGATATTCAGGCGTTCCGGCCATGAGGTCGAGCCTCATTCCGGAGCTTTCCACTGCCTTGGCGGTGGCGGGTCCGAAGACGCCAATCTTGTATTTCCCGTCCTTGATGCCGGGAAGCGATTCGCCGAGGTAGTGCACTCCGGTGGGAGTGGAGAAGATGAGCATGTCGCAGTCGAACGTCTTGATCTCCTCTTCGGTGAAATTGTTGCTGACGGTGCGGTACATGGTGCACTCCTTGTGGATGAGTCCCTTGGCATCGAAGAGCTTGGTCAGCTCGTCTGTGTGTGCGCTACTTTGCGGCACGAGATACTTCTCGCCCTTGTGCTTCAGCATGTAGGGCAGCAGGTCGTCGATCTTGCCGGATGTGCCAAAGAACACTTTGCGCTTGCGATACTGCACATATTTCTGGATGTAAAGCGAGACGGTCTCGGTCACACAGAAATATTTCATGGTCTCGGGGATGTTGAGACGCATTTCTTTGGCAATCTGGAAAAAATGGTCAATGGCGTGCCTTGAGGTGAAAACGATGGCAGAGTAGGAGAGGATGTCAATCTTCTGCTGGCGGAATTCCTTGGCCGTCAGCCCTTCCACCTTAATAAATGGGCGGAAAACGATTTCCACGCCATAGTTCTTTTCTATGTCGAAGTAGGGAGATTTCTCACTGGTCGGTTTGGGCTGTGAAATCAAAATCTTCTTAATCATCTGTATTAAAAATTCGTTTTTAAAAGTTCATCCGTCAATACCAAAATGCCCCACAAGGCACCCAAAGGCATAATTTCAAGTGTGCAAAAGTACAAAATATTTTGCAAAGCGGTTCGGTTTCTTTGGAAAAAGATAAGGTAGGTCTTGTAAAAAGTAAGCAATTTGCCTAAGATAACTATCAAAAGGGTATAAAACACCATGCTTTCGATGGACAGGTTGAAGTAGACCAAGAGCATGACGGCGGGGAAGATGAGGATGCCTTCGGTGGAGATGAGGAAGAGGTTTGACTTCGTCCATTGTTCATTATTTTTCTTATCAAAGAACACCCAGCCCACGGCGGCGCTGAGACACATCTTCAGGAGAAAGTAGAGGGCGAAGATGCCGGTGTAGATGCCGATAATCTGATAGTGTGGCAGGATGAAGGTCTCCTTGAAGGATGTCTGTCTCCAGAGGAAGAAGAGCAGTGAGCAGAGCAGGCAGGTCTGCAGGACGAGGAAGATCTGGAAGCGCAGCTCTGAGCTGGTCTCGGTGATGACGGTGGTGCCTTCGCGTTGGGGACGGAAGAAATTCTTGATCTGTCGGCTGATGAAATTGCCCGACTTGGCGATGGATAGTGTAGCGAGGATGAAGCATCCGAGGAGCACCGATGTGATGAGGTTGTCGCCGGCGATGGTGTAGGGCACAGGGTCGCCGGCCACCCCCTGCCGGTAGGTGGCGTACTCGGGGCGGTAGACTGAGTCGGGCTGGACGAGCGAGCGGCTGTGGTAGAGCGGCTTGCTGAGTGAGAAGTCCGACGGCACATCGGCCTTGGTGGTCGGTGTGCACATCGGGTTGGTGCGCTTGCTCCAGTCGACGTCGGGTATATGGATGTTGGCCCTGACGGCCGAGTCTTGCTGCCAGGGCGTGGCGTCCTTGGGCAGCAAGTTGAGGATTTGTCTCGGTGTGCGCAGTCCTTCGGTCTTGTGAGAGGGCGCGGCGGTGTGGAGCGCCGTGTCGCTGGCCGTGACGGAGTCTGGAGTGAGCGTGAGTGACATGTGCAATGCGAATGATTAAAGGCCGAAAGCCTTGCGGATGTTCTCCACCTGGTCGAGTTTCTCCCATGTGAACAGCTCCACAGTCATTTCTTTCCGTTCGTGGTAGCGGCTGGTGAAGACTTTCTTCACCACCTCGTTCTTGCGTCCCATGTGTCCGTAGGCGGCCGTTTCGAAGTAGATGGGCTGTCGGAGGTTGAGCTTGCGCTCGATGGCGTTCGGCGTGAGTTCGAAGAGCTCGCTGACCTTGCGGGCTATCTCGCCGTCGGTTATGCCGACGTGTTTCTTGCCGTAGGTGTTGACGTAGACGCTGACGGGCTTGGCCACACCGATGGCATAGGCCAGCTGCACGAGCATCTCGTCGCTGACGCCGGCGGCCACCATGTTCTTGGCGATGTAGCGTGCGGCGTAGGCTGCCGAGCGGTCCACCTTCGACGGGTCCTTGCCCGAGAAGGCACCGCCTCCGTGTGCTCCCCGTCCGCCGTAGGTGTCGACGATGATCTTGCGGCCCGTGAGGCCCGTGTCGCCGTGGGGGCCTCCGATGACGAACTTGCCCGTGGGATTGACGAAGTATTTCTCTTTGCCGTCGAAGAGGGCCAGCACTTTGTCGCTGAGCTGCTGCTTGACGCGCGGCATGAGGATGTTGACGACATCGTGTCGGATGGTGGCGAGCATCTGCTCGTCGGCCTTGCGCTGCGCTTCGGGTGTGTCGTCGTCGGGCTGTACGAAGTCGTCGTGCTGTGTGGAGACAACGATGGTGTCGATGCGCTGGGGAACGCCGTCGTCACTGTACTCGATGGTCACTTGGCTCTTGGAGTCGGGCCGGAGGTATGTCATGACCTTGCCTTCCTTGCGGATGTCGGCCAGTGTGCGCATGATGAGGTGTGCCAGGTCGAGCGTGGCAGGCATGTAGTTGTCGGTCTCGTTGCAGGCGTAACCGAACATCATGCCCTGGTCGCCGGCCCCCTGGTCTTCTTCACGCTCGCGGCTGACACCTTGGTTGATGTCGTCGCTCTGCTCGTGGATGGCGGTGAGGATGCCGCACGAGTTGCCGTCAAACTGGTAGTCGGCCTTGGTGTAGCCGATGCGGTTGATGGTGTTGCGTGTCACGGTCTGCAGGTCGATGTACTGCGACGAGCGCACCTCGCCCATGATGATGACCTGTCCGGTGGTGTTGAAGGTCTCAATGGCACAGTGGGCCTCGGGGTCATAAGCCAGAAACTGGTCGAGCAGGGCGTCGGATACCTGGTCGGCAACCTTGTCGGGATGTCCTTCCGACACGGATTCGGATGAGAAAAGATAACTCATTTTACATTACTTTCTTTTACGTGGAGACGCATGCGAGTAACCGTAAAATCTGAGGGGGATTTTGCAGTTTTAGCATTTTTTACTGTGGTTGCAAGCAGCCAAATTCTTCCACAACGTTAAACAAATGTTTTAAAGTGGGTGCAAAGTTACGTGTTTTTGGCGTATCGGCAAAGGAAAGCAACTTAAAAATGTTGAAACATAGCCAAAATCATTGAGGACCTCTGTTGGGAACCGTCCATTGCTTATTATATACCTATACCCTCTGTAACTTATTGCATCAATATCTGCCGGGCAACGATGCCGATGGTCTTGGGCTG
>CAVIOP010000165.1:0-5727 GCA_963644485.1 bacterium
GCTAGGTAATTGCTGGGCTTTCAGCCCGCATCGGCTCACGCAGACATTGTTGTGGCATCGGCTCACGCAGATGTTGTTCAGCCCGCGGCTTACACTGTACTTCATGCTATTTGTTATTTTTGTGACCGGAGGCGACATGATGGCTATATCAGAAACTTAAGTAAGTTCAATTTTTGCCGGGACAATTCTGCCGATTGTCATCTTTTCGTTGTATCTTTGTAGCTGTTTTATGTGAGACTGGCACAAGTGTGGCACTCCATCCCTTGCACAGCGAGCGGACAATAGACAAGGGACATGGTTGCCACGTTTCGGGCAAAAACAATTAATCGACAAAGAGATGAAGAAGATCAGATGGGGATTTATCGGTTGCGGCGAGGTCACTGAGAAGAAGTCGGGTCCTGCCTTCAATGAGGTGCAGGGCTCAGAGGTTGTGGCTGTCATGAGCCGCAATGCCGACAAGGCACGCGACTATGCCGGACGCCACCACATCCCCAAATGGTACACCGATGCACAGGAGCTCATCGACGACCCGTCCGTAGATGCCGTCTACATCGCCACGCCGCCCTCAAGCCACGTCACTTTTGCCATCATGTCCATGCGTTCGGGCAAGCCCTGCTACGTCGAGAAACCTTTGGCGGCCAACTACGAGGACTGCCTGCGCATCAATAGGATATCCGAGCAGACGGGTGTACCATGCTTCGTGGCATACTATCGCCGCTACCTGCCTTACTTCCGCAAGGTCAGGGAGCTGGTGGATGACGGTACGCTTGGCAAGATTATCAACGTGCAGATACGCTTCTCTGTGCCGCCGCGAGAGCTCGACTATGCGCAAGGGAGCAGTCAGCCATGGCGTCTGCAACCCGACATTGCCGGTGGCGGAGGCTACTTCTATGACCTGGCACCCCACCAGCTCGACCTCCTCCAACAACTCTTCGGCGTCATCCTGCGTGCCCATGGCTACTCTGCCAACCGCGCCCATCTCTACCAGACACAAGACACCATCAGTGCCTCGTTCCTCTTCCAGAGCGGCATACCCGGCAGTGCCTCGTGGTGCTTTGTGGGACACGAGAGCGCCCGGGAAGACCGCATCGTCATCATCGGCGACAAGGGGTCGATGGGCTTCTCCGTCTACAACTATGACCCCATACAGGTTGTCACCAGCGAGGGCAACCAGAGTTTCGTAATCCCCAACCCCGTTCATGTGCAACTGCCCATCATCCGTTCGGTCGTCGAACATCTGCAGGGCATAGGTATCTGCGAGGCCACCAGTGTCAGCGCCACGCCCACCAACTGGGTCATGGACCGCATATTGGGCAAGTTCTGACGCCATGCGACTCCTTCTACTGCTACTCACGTTTCTTTGTGCCATGGCGTGCCAGGCCGATCCCGTCACCGCGGATACCACCGCTGCCGATGGTAAGCCGCGTCGTGCCCATGCCGTGGGAAAGCAGTTGCGCAACCCCATCCTCAATGCCCTCTATCAGTTTGTCAAGGAGTTCTCACGTGTCGATACCGACTATGTGGAGCCGCAGCACTACAACTTCACCGTGATGCTGCAGAACATCAACACCTACGAGTACTACTACCTTGCCAACAAGAAAAAGCAGGGCATTGGCTTCTCGCCCAAGCCTTCGGTGAAGGTGGGGCCCTATGTGGGATGGCGATGGGTGTTTCTGGGTTACACCGTCGACCTGACGCATCTCGGCAGCAGCGACAAGAAGCAGGATATCAACTTCAGTCTCTACAGCAACCAGATTGGTGTAGACCTCTTCTACCGCAAGTCGGGAGACGATTACACCGTCGCCAGTCTCAATCTTGGCAATGGCATCGACACCAAAGCCATCAAGGGTGCATCGTTCGACGGGTTCCACTCGAGTATCAGGGGTGGCAATCTCTACTACATCTTCAACCACCGCAAGTTCTCTTACCCGGCGGCCTACAGCCAGAGCACGGTACAGCGGCGCACCGCAGGCAGTCCCATGGTGGGCATAGGCTACACCCACCATTCGCTCGAGGTCGACTGGCAGAAGCTGGGATCCATCGTGGAGGAGCGTCTCGGCTCAGACTTTGGCGAGACATCCATCGACTCGTCGTTAAGGTTCTCCAAGGTCAAATATATCGACTATTCCATCTACGGAGGCTATGGCATCAACTGGGTGTTCGCCTACAACTGGCTCTTCAACGCCTCGCTCATGGGGTCGCTGAGCTACAAGCGGTCGACGAGCGATGTGCAGCAGGAGTCGAAAGACTTCTTCCGCGACTTCGACTTCAAGAACATCAATATCGATGGCGTGTTACGCCTCGGACTGGTGTGGAACAACACACGGTGGTATGCAGGCATGAGTTCCATCTTCCACGCATACAACTACCGCAAGGACCAGTTCAGGACCAACAACATATTCGGTTCGGTCAACTTCTATTTCGGTTTCAATTTCGGGCGGAGATGACCCGTCACACAGACATGAAAAAGCTTATCATCCTCTTCTCCCTGATGCTCGCCGTGGCCATGCCTTCCCGGTCGGCCACGCCCGATTATTGGCGCAGCGACTCCTTGAAGGTGGTGCGGCTGCTGGACCAGGCACGCCGTCTCCCGACCACCACCAACTACATGATGTGGTTCGCGCGCCAGTTGTGCGGGCTGCCCTATGTGGCCAAGACGCTGGAGGGCAATGATGACGAGCAGCTCGTGGTCAACCTGCGGCAGATGGACTGCACCACCTACGTCGAGACCGTGCTCGCCCTCGCGCGCTGCGCCCATCAGCAGCAGACGACCTTTGCCGACTTCTGCACCCAGCTCCGCCTCATACGCTATCGCGGCGGCAAGGTCGACTATCCCGACCGGCTCCATTATTTCACCTATTGGATACAAGACAATGTGCGCATGGGCATCGTGGAGGATCGGCAGGGCCCCACGCCTCCCTTCACCGCTGTGCAGACCGTCAAGGCCAACTACATGACCTCTCATGTCGAGGCTTATCCCATGCTGCTCAAGCATCCCGAGTGGGTGGATGAGGTGCGTCGCATGGAGGACTCGATCAGCGGACGCCGCTACCGCTACATACCCAAGACGCGACTGGCCGACAGCCGTCTGCTCCGACAGACCATTCACGATGGCGATATCATCGTGATCATCACCTCGAAGAAGGGTCTTGACACGAGTCACATCGGCATTGCCGCTTGGCACGATGACGGGCTGCACATGCTCAACGCCTCGACGGTCCATCACAAGGTGGTCGAGGAGTCTATGCTGCTCTCGGCCTACATGGCGCGTCATCCCTCGCAGATGGGCATACGCGTTGTCAGGCCCCGCTGGCCGAAAGGGTAGGGCAGGAGCCACCAAACGGATAAACCTTCAAAAACAGATAAAGCCATGAAACAAACGATGAAGTACTGGGCAGCATTCGCGCTGGCCCTCACGCTGTCCCACGGCAGCGTGGCTGCACAAACCTATACCGCGCAATATCCAAAAGACATGGTCAAAGTGGCCGCCAAGTGGGTGAAGCGGGGCGCATGGAAAGGCACGTTTACCAAGGCGGTGCCTGCGCCGACAGTCAATTCCACCGACTTCTATATCCAGTACACCCGTAACCGTCGCCAGTGGGATGCCCTCTTTGCATGGCTTCAAGCCAACGACCTCAAGGCGCTCAAGCCCGGCCGCACGCCCATCGGTGATTCGGGACTGACGGCATCTGTCGAAGACGGCACCAACTGGTGTAGTGAGGACGACCTTAGGGCGGGGAAAGGCTCGGAGTCGCATCGTGAGAAGATCGACTTCATGATTGTGGTCGACGGCTCGGAGGGCTTCGCGCTGCTCGACCACGATACGTCGACGCCCTTGGGCGACTATAAGCCCGACGTGGAACATTATCGCTTCGACGCTGCACGCCTGAAGCATTTCGAGTCTATCCCCGGAACCTTCAATGTCATGTTCCCCTCCGACTGGCATGTGGCCAAGGTGAAGACGGGCAAGGGGGGCGAGCATGTGAAGGTCATCGTGGTGAAAGTGGACTATAAGCGATAGGCCATGATCAAGCGTTATCTCTCGAAGGCGCCCCTCTGGGTGCTGGCGCGCGCTCAACATCATCTATGTCATCACCATCATTGGTGGCCTGCTGATGATTGCCGCCACGCTGATGTTCACCACGGGCATCATCGGCCCCATCCTGTGGATGATACTCCTGGGCTTGGGCCTCTACATGGGTTACATACCTTTCTCTTACCTGGTGGAGCGGCTCATCGCTGCGCTCCAGATCACCAGCACCACCGTGTTCCTGCTCTACTTGGCCGACTCGTGTGGCTACCTAGGCACCGTGGCAGTCTTCCTGGTGAAGAACTTCAGCCGGTGGGACATCTCGTGGGGAACCATGGTCGTGCGCTCCGCCTATGTCGTGGGCGTCATCTCCATCATCTCCATCATCCTCATCTATCGCTACTTCAGCAAGCAACTCAAGGAGATAGCGCGGCAAAAGAAGGAAAGCATCTATAAGTGAGGAGCCTACTAATATAATAAGGTGAAGTGCTATGGCACACAGGGCATCGATCTTTCTTCTCAGCCTCTCGGTTTTCTTGTCGCTCTCCTTGTCGGGGTGCGACCGGTGCCATCGCACAGTCATCGACCGGGCTTACCAGTTGGTGGAGACCCATCCCGACAGTGCCTTGCGTCTGCTCGACAGCATCAGGTCCAACGCTCTGGGTGATGAGCAGGCCCGGTACGACTTGGTCTATACCATCGCCCAAGACAAGAGTGGGACGGATGTGCGCAGCGATTCGCTCATCCGCCCTGCCTACACCTATTATAATAGTCATCCTGATGACTCGCTTTACGCCAAGTGCCAATACTACATGGGCAAATACTATGCGTTCAACGATAGTTCGGAGCGCGCTGTGGACTGCCTGACCAAAGCCATCAAGGCCTCCCAAAAGGCCCATGACCCCTATACCCAGTGCTTGGCGCTCAGCCTATGTTCCAAGACTTTGAACGTGTCGGATCCGGAGAAAGCAATAGCGTATGCGCGCCAAGGAGTTGGTGTTTATGATAAGCTTCCACGGGCAACTTTTGTGAATAAGGTCTATCTTCTGCTAATACTTGCAGAGGCTTACTTGATGGCAGACGAACTTAATCTTGCACAAGAGAATTGCTTGAAAGCTTTGTCTCTTGCGGAAGAGAAAGGTGATGCAAAGCTTATTTCTGACGTCTGCCAAGACCTGGCTTCTATACTAATTGCGCAAAAAGACAATTCGAGAGCTCTGAAATATTCCATTGAAGCCTGTAAAAACGACACCTTTAAAGATAACTCCAAACTTATTGACCTCAGCTGGGCGTACTTGAATGTAGATTCTTTTAAGCAATGCGAAGAGGTGATGCGTAATATTAGAACTAAGGATACCGAGGAACTTTACACCGTTTATTATATTAAGCATATCATGTCAATAAAAAGGCATGATGAAAGGAAAGCTTGTGCCTATGCAGATTCTGCTTATTCCTGCATTGAGAATATGTATGGAGAGGAGTTAAATAAGCAAGAACGGTATTATTCTTCTTATGCCAAAAGCCAATATGAAGTAGGCATGACAAAGGTAAAAAACAAGATGCTGTTTGTTTTTGTTGCTTTTGTAGTTTTATTGGCAATAATCATTACAGGCCTCATCGTTTATTCTTATTTGCAATACAAAGACAAAATTAGGACAAAAATCCAATCTCAAGACAAGGAGAGGCAACTGGAGGCA
>CAVIOP010000166.1:0-5675 GCA_963644485.1 bacterium
ATCGGATGGTTTTACTCGATGCAGGGCATCGTCTCTATCTTTATGCCTGCGTTGATGGGTATAGTGGCTGACAGATGGGTGCCTGCTCAAAGGCTGTTGGGCTTCTGTCACCTGTTGGCTGGTGTCTTCATGTTTGCCACAGCCTACTACGGCGTCACTGCGGGCGACCACGTGGACTTCTCTACTATCTTCTTGCTTTATTCCTTTTCAGTAGCGTTCTATATGCCAACTTTGGCCTTAAGCAATTCAGTGGCCTATTTTTCGCTCAACAAAGCGAGGATGGACACGGTGAAGGACTTTCCGCCTATTCGTGTCTTTGGAACCATCGGCTTCATCCTCACTATGTGGCTTGTCGACCTGCTGGGCTTTCAGTCAAACCAAAATCAGTTTGTCACCTCTGGTGTAATGAGCATCATTCTGTTCGCCTACTCGTTCACTTTGCCTCATTGCACCACCAGTGACAAGCACGAGCAGAAAAGCGTCATCGACGCCTTGGGCCTCCGCGCATTCGCATTGTTCAAGCAGAAACGTATGGCTATATTCTTTATCTTCTCGATGTTGCTGGGTGTCAGTCTGCAGATTACCAATGGCTATGCTAACTCTTTCATGTTCAGTTTCAAGGCTATTCCCGAATATGCCAACACCTTTGGCGTGCAGCATGCAAACATATTGATTTCTCTTTCCCAGATCAGTGAGACGTGTTGCATTCTGCTTATCCCATTCTTCATGAAACGGTATGGCATCAAGAATGTCATGCTCATTGCCATGTGCGCTTGGGTGTTGCGCTTTGGTCTGTTCGGCTTTGGCAACCCCGGCACGCCAGGCGTGTTGCTCTTTGTGCTTTCGATGATCGTTTACGGAGTGGCATTCGACTTCTTCAATATCTCCGGATCTCTATATGTGGACCAAAGTACAGACTCCAATATACGCTCGTCAGCTCAGGGACTTTTCATGCTGATGACCAATGGCGTGGGGGCCACCATCGGAACGCTGGCTGCACAAGCGGTCGTCAACTACTACACGCATGCCCAACCATTGGATGGCGACATCTTGATTGTGGGCGACTGGCAGTCATGCTGGTTTATATTTGCTGGTTATGCGCTATTGGTCGGCGTGTCTTTTGCGCTGATTTTCCGCCCAAACAAGGAAAAGGTTCATTGATCAATGAATACTGTTGAAGTCATATTCAAAAATATATCCGAGATTGCAGGCGTAGACGACATTGGACTGCTCATACTGACAGACATGGCTGGTGAACAGCAGATTGCCGTTCCATGTGACAAGAAACAGCTCGATGGCTTTAGGCTTCGGCTCAGTCAAAACCCTGTTGCCAAGTTGATGCTTCCTGAAGTGATGTGGCAAGCCACCAGGTGGTTTTTGGGGCGTCCTATGGAAGTGGTTATCACAGGGATTAACGAAGGACAGTATGAGGCATTGCTGATTGCACCCGAATTGGGCATGCAACTGCCCATCCTGGCGCCCGACGGCATTATGCTCACGTTGGTCAGCAAGGGAAATGTTCCCGTAAAAGTAGAGGAACATCTATTCCGCAGGCAGAGCACGCACTACAGCAAGGACAGTGCGGCACTCTCGCTTCCTATCAACACGATTACCGACAAGATGCTCGATGCAGCTTTACAGAAGGCCGTCCTAAATGAGAATTATGAGATGGCAGGCCATCTTCGTGATGAGATGAAACGTAGAGACGAGTTGCGCAAAAAAGAAAAAGACAGTACCATTTTAGACCATGAAGGAGATTAGGTTTTTTTATGTACCGGATGCTGAAAAATCCCAAGAGCTGCCTGCGGATGAGGCTACGCATGCATTAAGAGTCTTGCGCATGAAGAGTGGTGACGAGATGTTCTTGATGGATGGCTTGGGCACATTTTATCATGCTGAAGTCGGCATGACCACCAACAAGAAGTGTTTCTATAATATTCTGAACGTCTTGCCTCAGGATAAAACATGGAAGGGGCACATCCACTTGGCCATTGCACCTACCAAGATGATGGAACGCATGGAATGGATGGTAGAAAAGGCCACGGAGATTGGTTTCGATGAAATTACTTTTCTTGACTGCAAGTTCTCGGAACGACAGCAGATTCGCACCGATAGGATAGAAAAGATAATCGTTTCAGCTATGAAACAAAGCAGAAAAGCATGGAAACCCATGGTCAATGATATGACGAGCTTCAAAGATTTTGTCAAGGCGCCAAGGCCTGGAGTCAAGTTTATAGCCCACTGTTATGGCGAGAAGGAGCGCAACGACCTCTTCGAAGAGCTTCGGCAAATGGCTCCTGAAGAGGATGTCACCGTTCTGGTAGGTCCAGAAGGCGACTTCTCTTTAGACGAAGTGCAGTTTGCCATGGAACAAGGTTATCTATCCATATCATTAGGAAACAGTCGGTTGCGCACCGAAACAGCAGGCCTGATGGCGGTAACGATGGCTCAAATCATAAAAAGAAAGTAATGAAAAAAACAGTTTACTTGATGGCGTTGCTATGGGTGTGGGTTATGGCATCATGCTCCAATCACGATTATCTCAATGCCATACCTGCCGAGAGCAGCATGCTCGTCTCCTTGAATACGGCAAAAATGACGGGTGCTGGTAGTCAGACCTTGCTCAAGGCCTTCCTTCACGTCACCAACATGAACAGTTCGGGTATTGACATTTCCAAACCAGTGATGCTTTTTGAGGACGCTCAAGGAAATCTGGGCGTATGTGCCAAGACTGAGGACGAGAAGCAACTGACAACATTGCTGGGAAAGATGGGGGTCGAAGTGCAGAAGTCGCAAGGTTTTCATTTTGCCGCCTTGCCCAACCATTGGATGATTGGATATTCCGACGTATCGGCCCTTATGATGGGGCCTGCCTTGCCAGCCTCCCAGTCAGAGATGAAGCAACTAATGGCCAGATACCTCAAAGCCAACGAGGATGCAGGTATTGTAGGTACTCCGATGTATGACAAGCTTGACTCCATCGATGCACCGATGTCTATGGTTTGCCAAGCCAAGGCCTTGCCCGAATATCTCATTACTCCCTTCACATTGGGGGCACCACAAGGCACTGACCCTTCCCAAGTGATCATCGCTGCCAATCTGGAAATCAAGGATGGATGCCTGTGGGTTAACGGACAGACGTTCTCCTTTGTCAAACGTATCAATGAGGCCCTACAAACGGCACAAACATCCTACCGTCCTATCAACGGCAACTATGTGGCTTCCATGTCACAACAGGACGCTGCAGGCCTCTTTGTCAATGTGGATGGGACAAAGTTCATTAAGCTGATGACCGGCAACCGTGGCATTCAGGCTATGCTCTCTGGCATCAATACGGCTATTGATATGAATAGCATAATCAAGGGTGTGGATGGCGATTTGGCCATTATCACCCCTTCCTTGGGTGAAACGTCTTTCCAAATCATGATGGCTGCAAAGTTGAAAAATGCAGATTGGCTGGCAGATGTGGACTATTGGAAGCAGAGTGTACCCGCAGGCGGAACCATCGGAGACTGGGGGCGCGACAGCTATTACTATCGCAACGGCAAGACCTCCTATTACTTTGGTGTCACACCTGATTGGCAATACATGAGTGGGGGCAGCGAACAGGCGGCGCAACAAAGCATCAAGGCATCTGCCAACCCAATCCCAAAGAAAGTTCAAGAGCAACTGAAAGGACAGAAAATGGCCATGGTGGTCAATCTTTCAAACATGGGGGACCAGACGGGAATCACTTCTTTCCTGAAACCGTTGTTTGGCAATGTCAATATGCTCGTTTATACATTGGATGTCAAGTGACAAAAAGCTTAGTGGCAAATATTACTATGAATAGCATTTTATTTAAAAATGTCTTGCCTCACGTGTTCGAGCGACGCGATGATTTACACTCGGACGTGTGGAAGCAGGATCTGATTTTCGAGAAAGGACATCTTTACCTGATTGAGGCTGCATCAGGAAAAGGAAAGAGCACGTTCTGCAGTTATGCTGTCGGTTATCGCCATGACTACACAGGAGACATCTTGTTCGACCAAGAAAACATCTCGACTTTCAAGGTTGCAGAATGGGTGGACATACGTCGCAGGCATATTAGCCACCTCTTTCAAGAACTCAGGTTATTCCCAGAATTGACTGCCATGGAAAATGTAAGGGTCAAAAACGATCTTACAAAGTTTAAGACCGACAAGCAGATCAGACAATGGTTTGAGATGTTGGGCATAGAAGACAAGTTGAATGCCAAGATAGGACGTATGTCCTTCGGCCAGCAACAACGCGTTGCTATGATACGTGCATTGGTGCAACCTTTTGACTTTATCATCGTCGACGAGCCCATATCGCATCTTGATGACAACAACTCTCAGGTTATGGCAAACATCATGATGAACGAGGCGAATGCTCAAGGGGCTGGCGTAATTGTCACAAGCATTGGCAAACATATGAACTTAGACTACGAAAAAACATTGATGTTATGAATTTGGTATGGAAGTTATTGCGCCAGCACATCAGCATACCCCAGTTCGCGGGCTTCTTCTTTGCCAACCTGTTTGGCATGCTTATCGTGTTGTTGGGATTTCAGTTTTATAATGATGTCTTGCCGATTTTTACATCCCAAGACTCTTTTATGAAGGCCGATTTCGTGATTGTCAGCAAAAAGATTGGTATGGGTAGCACCATTTCTGGACGTTCCAATTCTTTTGAACCATCTGAAATCGAAGACTTTAGGAGTCAACCTTTTACCACAAAGATAGGCTCTTTTACAACTACAGAATACAAGGTTACGGGTAATATGGGGGTCAATGGTACCAGCGTGCTCAACTCTGAGCTCTTCTTCGAGAGCATACCCGACAGTTTTGTGGATGTTCCGCTCAGTTTGTGGAAGTATCGGGCAGGCTCCGAGGAAGTGCCAGTTGTCTTGCCACGCAGCTATATCGCCATGTATAATTTTGGTTTCGCGCAAAGTCATTCTATGCCAAGGATCAGCGACGGGCTGGTCGGCATGATAGACCTGAAAATCTTTATCCAAGGTAATGGGCGCAAGGACGAATATCGAGGCAAGGTCATCGGCTTCTCTAGTCGTCTGAATACACTCTTGGTTCCTCAGTCTTTCATGGACTGGAGCAACCAACATTACGCACCAGGCGAGCACTCGGAACCGACACGATTGATCATGCAAGTAGACAATCCTGCAAACGAGCAATTCACCCATTACATAGAGAAGAAAGGCTATGAGATTGAAGACGATAGGATTGACGCCCAGAAAACCACTTATTTCTTGCGCATGATGGTTTCTATGGTCATGGTGATCGGACTGGTGATCTCGATTCTCAGTTTCTATATCCTCATGCTCAGCATTTATCTCCTGGTGCAGAAAAACTCCACAAAGCTGGAGAACCTGCTGCTTATTGGATATAGTCCCAACAATGTTGCAAAGCCTTATCAGTTACTGACCGTGCTTCTGAATGTGGGAGTCCTGATACTGGCGTGGGCAATCTTGTTTTTCGTAAGAAGTTACTACATGGACTTCATTGAGACACTTTTCCCGGATATTGACAGTGCAAGTATCATGCCAGCCTTTATGCTTGGTATCGCTCTGTTCATCTTGGTGAGCATCTGTAACTTGCTTGCGATACGCCACAAGATTATCCGTATTTGGAAACACAGAGAAATAATATAGACAA
>CAVIOP010000167.1:0-5549 GCA_963644485.1 bacterium
ATGGCCATTGGGCCGTTGCAGCTTAAGGAACGGGCTTTCAGCCCGCGGCTCACGCAGTGTAAATCCGAAACTTAAATTATGTATAAAGACAATCTGACCTATAGGTCTAAAACGAAAAAGAGGACTATGCGCTTGCATAATCCTCTTTGACTTCTTTTTGTTCCTTGTGATCCGCTTGGGGTTCGAACCCAAGACCCCAACATTAAAAGTGTTGTGCTCTACCAGCTGAGCTAGCGAATCGAACCTAATTTGTTTAAAGACTTTCTTGTGAGTGATCCGCTTGGGGTTCGAACCCAAGACCCCAACATTAAAAGTGTTGTGCTCTACCAACTGAGCTAGCGGATCTTTAGACTTGGGCACGCTTAACATGCCGCCCGTCTACCGGGCTTTGTGTCGCCCATGATTTTTAATTCGGGTGCAAAGGTACATGATTTTGTTGATATGTGCAAATTATTGGCTAAGTTTTTTTATTCCCCGAATGACATGTCGCTTTTTGCTTGTCGGTCCGTTGGTCTCCTTTTGTCTTGTCCTTCATGCGATTTCTTGATGGCCGGTACTGATAACTCGAAGAATTTGAGTAATTTTGTAGTCCTATGAAGGATTTGTCAGAAATGAATATGCGATGGAAGGTTGTCCTGGTGTTGAGCATGCTCTATGTGTCTGTGCGAATGGTTTGTGCCCACACCTTTCCGGGCGATACAGGTGTAGTGACTATGTTGCAAGGCGACAGTGCGCTGACGATAGATGACCGGTTGCAACAGTTGGCCACTCGTCTGATGCGCAACAAGCAGGGAAGTATCATAGCGATAGAACCCTCCACGGGCCGCATCCTTGCTTTGGTCAGTCACGACCGCGTGGATGCGGGAGTAGACCGCGCCATTTCGGCGGTTTATTCTCCCGGGTCTACGTTCAAGGTGGCGCAGGCCATGGAGATGTTGTCTGAGGGGACACTCACGGCGGAAAGGACCTACCCCTGCAACAAGGGCTTCTACTTTAACCGCATTCACATAGGGTGCCATGTCCATCGGTCTCCGTTGTCGTTGGTGCAGGCGATAGGACAATCGTGCAATTCCTATTTCTGCAAAGCGTTTCAAGAGATGATAGACAATCGCGCGGCATACCCCACCCAGTTTCGGGCGGTGAACCGCTGGGCACGCTATATGCACAGCTATGGCCTGGGTCGCAAGCTTGGCGTTGACTTGCCCAATGAAGCGGCCGGCACTGTTCCCGACTCCTCTTCGCTCAATGCCCATCACAGCAGATGGAACGGAACAACCATCATGTGGGTGGGAATGGGGCAGGGAGAGGTGAAGACCACTTCGTTGCAGCTCTGCAATTTGGCTGCCCTCATTGCCAATAGGGGCTATTATTTCATTCCCCACATCCACGACGCATCCGAGCATCATCCTCTTGACTCCAAGTATCTCGTTCCTCAGCGTGCGCTGGTCACTCCAGAGGCCATGCGCTTGGTGGTGGAGGGCATGCGGGCCTGTGTGGAGAGCGGCACGGCATCGAGCATCAATACGCCTGACTATGCCATCTGTGGCAAGACAGGCACGGCAGAGAACGAAGGCAGTGACCATTCCATCTTTATGGGCTTCGCGCCCATGGAGCATCCGAAAATAGCGGTGAGCGTGTATGTGGAAAACGGGGGCTTCGGTGCTGATTTGGCTGCTCCGCTCGCCTCTCTCGTTATGGAACAATACATCTTGGGAAAGCTGTCGGAGGCATCAGAGAAAAAGGCCGCCCGGTGGGAGAAGAAAGCCGTCAAGGTGACGCCGGTGGAAGTGCCTGTCAATTTTGACGATTTATAATAAGGAGCAAAGCCACCCGTAAGGTCACGAGTGGCTTTGCTTGTGCGGTCAAGGTTTCAGCGTGAAGTTGAATGCTAACCCTCCACCTGGGTTCAAGCTCACGCTGATGCTTCCGCCATGGACCAGTACCGCGTTCTTGACGATGGCCAGTCCCAGTCCTGTTCCGCCCATTTTGCGGCTTCGTCCCTTGTCTACGCGGTAGAAGCGTTCGAAGAGCCTTGGCAGATGTTCTGGGGCAACGCCCACGCCATTGTCGCAGAATGAGAAATGCCACATGCCGTTCTCCTCGTGGGCCGTGAGCGTTATGCTTTTTCCCACACCCGCATAGGCCAGGGCATTGTCGGTGAGATTGCGGAAGATGCTGTAGAGCAGGCTTCGGTTTCCCTGGATGACGATACTGTCGGGGATGTTGCATGTCATTGTCATGTTGCGTTGCTGCAATGTCCACTGCGACTCTTTCTCTACGGTCAGGATGAGTTCCGCAACATCCACCTTTTCTATAGATAACATCTGGGCGCCGTCGTCCATCCGGTTGAGCATAGACATGTCAGTGAGGAGCGATGTCAGCCGTTGGCTCTGCGCATAGCATCGTTCGAGGAACATCTGTCGGGTGCTTTCGTTCACCTTCGGGTTTTCCAGTATGGTCTCCAGGTATCCTTGTATGCTGGCCACAGGCGTCTTGAGCTCGTGTGCGGCGTTCTGCGTCAACTGCCTTTTCAGCACGTCCTGCTCCTGTTGTGTGCGCTGCAGCTTGAGGTAAAGCTTGACGATACGTTCGGCTGTCTCTCCCAGCTCGTCGTCGGAAAAGTTCACCAGGTCGTCGGCCTTCAGCTTGCCGTCATGGTCGGCTCTCGCCGCAAATTCATTGAGTTTTGTGATGTTGTTGCCCAATCGGTGCGTGAACCGGTAGAGCACCACGATCAGCAGGAGCATGATGGCCAGCGCGAACCAGAGGTAGTGCTGGTCGGTCTGCAGGCTTTTTGCCAAGTCCACGTTGTAGGGTAGGGCGGAGCGGATGACATACTTGTCTTTGGGGAAATACGTGGCGCTGTAGAAATACTCCTGGCCCATGGTCGCACTGTTCCGGTCGACGGCCGAGCCGCTGCCGTTGTTCAGCGCCTGCACCACCTCCGGCCTGTGGGCATGGTTTCCCATGGTGCGTATGTCGCTGTTCACGTTGTCGAACAGCACGCGGCCTTGGTCGTTGATGACGGTGATGCGCAGGCCGCGGATGGTGTGTTGTTTCAGATAACTGTCGAGCCACCCTTTGAGGTCGGCGTTCGGCGTGCTGGCCAGTACCTCGTGCATCTGGTTGTTGTAGTCCTGCAACTTCAGGTTGAGCGTGTCCACCTTATATTGTTTCTCCCGGTACTGCTGAAATACCATGAAGGCTACAGCGAACAGCAGGAACAGGGAGAGCACGCTGAGGTAGAGCTTGGTGCCGATGGTGAGCTTTCTTCTCATGATGCGCGGTGCTTTATGCGTCGAAGTAATAGCCGAATCCCAGTCGTGTCACGAGGTTGTCGGCATAAGGGCCGAGCTTTTTGCGCAGTCGGGTGATGTTCACGTCGACTGTACGGTCTGACACGATTACGTCCATGGGCCATATCTGCCTGATGAGGTCATGGCGCGAGAAGACGCGTCCGGGTTGTTCCAGCAGGGTGCAAAGGATGCCGAACTCCGTCTTCGTGAAGTCCACGTCCTCGCCGTCTACATTGACGGTCTTGCGGTCCAGATCCACGGTCAGCTTCTCGAAGACCAGCTGGTGGTGTTGCTTCTCCTGGCTGGCCGGCTTGTGGGCTCTTCGCAGCACAGCCTTGATGCGCAGCAGCACCTCGCGGATGGAGAACGGCTTGGAGATGTAGTCGTCGGCCCCGGCGTTGAACCCCATTATCTTGTCGTTCTCAGTGCCCTTCGCCGTGAGGAAGATGATGGGTATGTCGCGTGTCTCCTCACTCGACCTCAGTCTGCGCGCCACATCAAAGCCGTTTATGCCGCCCATCATCACATCAAGCAAGATGAGACTGTAGTCGGTGATGTCTTTCTCCAGGGCTTCTTCTCCGGAGAAGGCCATCGTCACGTCATACCCGTGGGTCTCGAGGTTGAACTTCAGTATTTCACACAGGTCTTCCTCGTCGTCGACCACCAAAATGCGAGTTTTCTTTTCTTCTACCATATGCGTACAAAGATAATTCTTTTTTCTTTTTGATGATGCAAAGTAACACACTTTAATTTTCATTTGTGTCACATTCGTGTTACAGTATTGTTACAATTCCTCTTTGTCGCCGGATATGCGGAGATACGCAGGACGTTGCCACCCAAAGGTGGAATTAGTTGAAAGTTGTTCACTCCAATACTACATTTTATCGCAAAAAGGTCGCAATAAATTTGGGGTGAGGTAGAAATATTACTACCTTTGCATTGTCGAACAAATAAAACAGAAAATGAAGTACACAGAGTTTCACCGAAAAATCAAGGCAAGAGGATGAAAGTTCGACCACGCTGAGGGATCACACTATTTCTACATTAAGGACGACAAGCTCTCGCCTCCAGTTCCATTTCACGGAGCAAAAGAAATACCGGAGCCACTTCGACGTAGCATAGCACGAGCAATGGGCGTTTAATGAGGGGGTGTCCCCTCTCCTATAAATATAAAATTGACAACAAATGTAAAATTATGGCAAATGAAATTATAATGCTTATTTCGGCAAGTGCTGACAGCTTCGGCGCATGTTCGGAGAACTGCCCTGGCATCTGGGCAGCTGGCGACACGGTGGAAGCATGCAAAGCGGACACCATGCAAGCCATTGAGTTAATAAAGAAAAATTTGCCGCACGAGGAGTGGCCCGAGCCCTTGAAGGCTGGCGATTACACCATAGTATGGCGATATGACACGGAAAGCTTCCTGTATTATTTCGGAAGTTTCATTTCGTTGGCTGGCATGGAGCGCATTACAGGCATTAATCAAAAATTGCTTTGGGCCTACATGCACGGGCGCAAAAAACCCAGACAGGCACAGAAGGAAAAGATAACCAACGCTTTGCATCGCTTTGCCCGCGACTTAGCGACAGCCGTTATGCTTTAGGTTAGTTTTATTTGTTTGACAGCTAAGAAAATTTAGCCTAAGTTATCCCTATGAGGTTTATTCCTCATGGGGATTTTCGATTGCCCGCAAATGATGATGCTGAAATGAAGAAGACGGCGAGGTGACTTAGACGAACGATGAACTTGAAAACATCGACCATTGACTGCGAAAAGGCTAAAACGACATCCTTTTCATTTATATAACTTGCTGATGGTCGAGGGAGCGGAATACGGGAATCGAACCCGCCTCCCAGGCTTGGGAAGCCCGTGCACTACCGATGTGCTAATTCCGCGTATTGAGAGTGATAAAAGGGCTGATTGCCTTGGAGCCGATACTCGGACTCGAACCGAGGACCTACGCATTACGAATGCGTTGCTCTACCAACTGAGCCATATCGGCAATTGCGGTGCAAAGGTAAGACAATTCTGTGGAATTCCCAAATGTTTGGCGAGATATTTTTCAAAAAACATTTGCTGCGGCAGGAGGATACCGGGCGGGATGTGGGAGGATAGCGTAGTGGATGATGTGGGTAGCGGCCATTGGGCCATCGGCCCAACAGAAAGTTGTTTCTGTTGTCTCCCCGTTGGGGTGTGATTAAAGTTGTAAAAAGTTGTATGAGTTGTATGGGTTGTCTTAAAAGAACGGGCTGA
>CAVIOP010000168.1:0-5225 GCA_963644485.1 bacterium
CGCGCCCATTTTCAGCATATAGATTGTCCGCTTTCTTGACAGCCTAAGGCCATCGGCATCGTTGCCATAGTGAACGGAAAGAAAATAATGAAGAATTGTATGCCTGGATTTATCGCATATCTCCTCATTGTGGGGCGATGATGGATGGCGGAAGAATAGAAAGAGGGGGAGGCAAGCACCGTAGTGACGGGCTTGCCTCCCCCTTTACGTATGGGTTGGCTGCTGATGAGGCGTCAGCGCTTCAACGGATGACAGGTCATGTCGTTATTTCACGCTCCACTCGAACACACCGGCCGAGAGACGCTCGTTGATCTTCACCTCGAGCTTCAGTGCGGTGGTCTTCACGGGGTCGAAGTTGACGGTGCAGGCGGCACCGCGGTCAACAGGATAGGCGTCGGGGTTGGCCACGGGCTGCCACTGTCCCTGTGCGTCCTTGTAGTAGATCTTCCAACTGTCGGGCACGGTGCATCCGCCCCAGGGCTGGTCGTCGAACCAGTAGACGGTGCTGCTCTGCACGGTAGCGGCCTCGGGGAAGGTGTAGCTGATCCACTCAGTGGTGTTGTTCTTCGGCCACCAGTGTGTATAGGGAATCGAACGGTCGGAGGCATCCTTGGGCACCAGACGGTCGTTGATGCTCTGCAGCGACGGCAGGCGCATGGACGACTCTATCTTGCTCTGGCTGGCCAGTGTGGCGGGTTGTGAGGGCGAAGTGGCCTTCAGGTCTTGTGCGAGCCATACCTTCATGTCGCCGTTGCCGCGGTGCGCCCATGCGTAGTAAGGAATGAGGGTCAGCGTGACGTCCTTGGTGGTGAGCTTGCCGGCCTTGTCGAACGCCAGTGTCTGGGCATCGGTGGTAAGGGTGGTGAGGGTCTGTCCGCGCCAGTCGTCGAGCTTGGCCTTGCTGTCGGCAGGGATGAAGGCATCGAGCGTCTTGGTGCCGAGCTTGAACTGGGGATCCTGGTTGATGAGCACCTCCTTGATGTCGAAGTTGTTGTCGGGCCACTCTGCGCAGTACACGATCGGGCCGCGCTCCACCTCGACCATGCCGCGGTCTTCCTCGACCTTGTTGTTGGCACGCACGGTGCGCGCCTCCATGTCGAAGTGCACCTGCACCTTGTCACCCTTCTTCCACTTGCGGCTGATGGTGTAGTATCCGTCTTCGGTCACGGTGCCGTTGACGGCCTTGCCGTTGACCATCACGGTGTAGCCCATTCGCTTGGTGTCGGAATAGGAATAGAGGTTGGAGGGCACGGGCTGGTTCTTGATCCATCCCGGTATGCGTATCTTCATGCCGAAGGCGCCGCTGCCCTTCTCCACTGTCACGGCGATGTCGCCGTCATAGGGATAGCCTGTCTGCTGGCTGAGCGTGACGCTCTTGCCGGCCACCTTCATCGTAGCGGTGTTGGAGAGGAAGAGGTTCACATAGAGGTTGTTGTCCTTCACGGCATAGACATAGCCAGGCAGTGAGGGGATGAAACGGCAGATGTTGCTGGGGCAGCATGCGCAGCCGAACCACGCCTGGCGCTGGTGCTGGCCCATCGACTGCAGGGGGTTGGGGTAGAAGAAGCCGCCGCCGTCGAGGCTGACGCCGCTGATGAGGCCGTTGTAGAGCGTGCGCTCAAGCACGTCGTAGTACTTGCTGTCGCCATGGAGCAGGAACAGACGGTAGTTCACATACACATTGCCGATGGCAGCGCAAGTCTCGCAGTAGGCGCTCATGTTGGGCAGGTAGTAGTTGGGTCCGAAGGCCTCGCCTGATGCGGTGGCACCGATGCCGCCGGTGATGTAGAGCTTCTTGCTGACGATGTTGTCCCAGATGCGGTCGATGGCATGGATGTAGGCCGTGTCGCCCGTGAGGGCAGCCACGTCGGCCATGCCGGCATACATGTAGGTGGCGCGCACGGCGTGTCCCACCGCCTCGTCCTGGTCGAGTACCGGCTTGTGGCTCTGCGAGTACTCCTGCTGTATGGCTGTCTTTCCGCGGTAGTCGAGCAGGAATTTAGCCTCGTCGAGGTATTTCTTCTGTCCGGTGGCCAGGTAGAGACGGCAGAGCGCCATCTCGGCAATCTGGTGACCGGGCACCACGCATGCCTGTCCCTGCTTGGGTCCCACCTCCTTCACCACGCAGTCGGCGTAGCGGCAGGCGATGTCGAGGAACTTGCGGCTGCCTGTGGCCTGCCAGTGGGCCACGGCTGCTTCTGCCATGTGTCCCAGGTTATAGAGCTCGTGGCTCAGGTCTTCCTCTTTCGACCAGCGTGTGGCACCGGCCCAGTTGTGCGGGTGTGTGTAGTTCTGCGTGCGCGCTGTGTAGAGGTATCCGTCGGGCTCCTGTGCCGGTGCGATGATGTCGAGCACCGAGTCGATGTAGGCCTTGAGCTTCTTGTCGGGATAGGTCTGCAGGATGTAGCTGGCTCCCTCGATGGTCTTGTAGGGGTCGGTGTCGTCGAACGAGTAAGGCATCACCTTCTGCACGTTGACGTTGTCGGCATGCGTCTTCATGTTCTCGGCCGCACGCTCGAAGTTCTTGTAGCGGCCTTCGCTCTCACACTTCGAGAAGGCCAGAGGGATGGTCACCTTGCGGCTGGCTTCGAGGCGCTGTCCCCAGAAGCTCTGTGCCGGCACCTTCACCTGCGTGAAGGGCACGGGTGTGATGGGATAGCCCGCCGAGGCAGTAGTCTTCTTCTGCGCCTGTGCGGGAGCGGCGAGCAGTGTGGCCGCCGCTAAGGTCATGATGATGGAATGTCTCATGTCTCTGTCTTTATGTTTTTATTAATATGTATGTCTCTGCAGGGCTGGAAGGTCAGCGTGTGGCAGGCGCCAGCACCACCACGAAGCCGCCGCCCGACGCCATGTGGATGGGCAGACTGTCGTCGGCGGTCACCTGTCGCGTTGTCAGGGTGTAGTCCTCGGCGTTGCGGTCGGCGTTGATGCCGTCGGTGAGCAGTGTGGCCTTGTAGGTCGTGCCCTTGGGCAGGAACGAGAGCGCCACGTTGGTGTCGTGCTCGTCCCAACAGGTCATGCCGCCAAGGTAATAGGTGTTGCCCTTCTGGCGCAGCGTGACGATGTGGCTGCCGATCTGTCCGTCGATGACGGTGGTCTTGTCGAAGACCGTGGGCAGGCCGGCCAGGAAGTGTGTGTACTGCGGTTCGCTCTCATAGCTTGTCGGCACGTCGGCCAGCATGGTGAGCGGCGAGTCGTAGACCACATACTCTGCGGCCTGGTGGCAGCGTGTGCCCTGGCTGATGGGCTTGGTGTAGGAGGCGAGCCAGTCCTTGCGTGTGCCGTTGCGCAGTGCGCCCGGCGTGAAGTCGACGCTGCCCGACTGCATGCGTATGAAGGGGAAGGTGACGTCGTAGCGTGGGTGGTCATTCTCCAGGATGCCCCATTTCACCTCTTCCATGCCAAACACGCTCTCGAAGTTGAGGATGTTGGGATAGGTGCGGTTGAGGCCGGTGGGCGTGTAGATGCCGTGCAGGTCGAGCACGAGGTGGTGGCGTGCGCAGCAGTCGGCGAGGCGCTCCACCATCTCGAAGGCCGTCTGGTCGTTGCGGTCCATGAAGTCGACCTTGAAGCCCTTGATGCCCATCTTGGCATAGTGGCTGCAGACCTCCTCGAGGTGCTCGTCCATGACGTTGAACACCGCCCAGAGGATGATGCCCACGTGGCGTTCGTTGGCATAGCTGACGAGCCGCTGCAGGTCCACGTCTGCGATGGGGTGCATGATGTCGCCCTTGGCTGAGTCGTACCATCCTTCGTCGAGGATGATGTACTCCAGTTTGTTCTTGGCGGCAAAGTCGATATAATAAAGATAGGTGTCGGTGTTGATGCCCGCGCGGAAGTCGACGCCTTTGAGGTTCCAGTCGCTCCACCAGTCCCAGCTCACCTTGCCCGGCTTGATCCACGACGTGTCGCCGATGCGGTTGGGCTCGGCCAAGGCATACACCATGTTGGCTGTAGGCATGTCAGAGTCTTTCTCGCTGATCTGCAGCACGCGCCAGGGGTAGGAGCGCGCTCCGGTCGACGTGGCGATGAAGGTCTCCGTGTCGGCCACATAGGTCATGTGGCGCCAGGGATGGTAGTCCATGCGCTTGGGGTAGGGAGCGAAGAGCGGGCGGAGCGAGCCCTTGCCGTCGGTCTTGACCCACATGCCAGGGTAGGCGTGGGCATCGCTCTCGAGGAGCGTCACCTTGGCCTGTCCGCAGTCGACGGTGGCCGGCAGGAAGGCCGGCAGGGCTTGTATGGAGTCGACGGTGTCGAGCGTGGTGTCGTGGTAGATGTTCTGGAAAGCCATCTGGAAGGGGTTCTTCGCGTTGGTTGTGGGCGACAGCCAGGCGCGGCGAGCGGCGCCAAACTGGTAGTCGGCTGTCTCGTTGTCGATGACGGTCTTGCCTGTGCGCGTGGTATAGAAGCGGTAGGCCACGCCCTCGTCGGAGGCCACTATGCGCAGTCCGAAGCCGGTGGGTGCGCTCAGGTTGAGCTCGTTGGCCTCGAAGCGAAACTGCCGCTGGCGGTAGAAGGGCGCGTCGATGGTCTGGCTGGCCTTGGAGCGCTTGGCCTTGACGCCGCGGTCGCCGTTGAGTGCGGTCTGTCCGCCGGCGAGCTTGAGGTTGATGTCGCGGGCGGTGAGAAGCGTTTGTCCGTCGAGTGTCACGGCGATGGTGGCCCCCTTGTCGAGGGTGACATTGGCCGCCACCCGTCCTGACGGCGATTTCAGCAGATAACTTTTTGCCCATGTGGTCAGGGGCATGGTTGCGATGAGCAGCAAGAGCGATGTTTTCAGAATATGGCGCATGGCTATGTGTATGGTTTTTAGTGTAGGCACCCGAGCCGCCTGGAATGAGCGTGGGCTGCGGGTGCCTTTACGTTTACAAAGATACATTAAATTTTGTGTATAGGATTACAAAATCCGTCCAAATGTTCGCAAAATCGTCCAGCCTTTCATCATTTTGTCATCCTTGTGGATAATCCTGCTATTAGATGACGTGGCAATTGGCTATTTTTGTGAGCGGAAAAGTAATATTTGGTTCATATAGTAGGTAGTACATTGCTTATACATTAAGTTTGGAAGTCCGGTGCAGAAGCGTTTGCGCCGGACTTTTTTCCGTGTTTGTAAAGCGGTGTGCATTTACCCAATAAGACTCGTAAATATTTTAAGTTTCGGATTTACACAGCGTGAGCCGATGCGGGCTGAAAGCCCAGCAATTCCATAGCCCAGGGCAAGCGAA
>CAVIOP010000169.1:0-5178 GCA_963644485.1 bacterium
TCAGCATATAGATTGTCCGCTTTCTTGACAGCCTAAGGCCATCGGCATCGTTGCCCGGCAGAATGTTCAAAAGCGGTTGTACTCGTATATCTATTATTGTTCAAAGATCTTCTCATAGTCTTCGTCCGTGATTTTCCACAGACCATTCTTTCTGCCTCCTTGCCGCTCAATCAGTTTTAATTCGGTCAAGCGCTGAAGATATTTCTTTATCTGTCTGTCTGAAATTCCCAATTCTTTTGCCATGCCCACTATAGTTATATGTGGATTAGCAGAAATAAGTTTATAGATGCCACGTTGAGCGGAAAGAAACTCCTTTCGGAATTCTTTTGGGAACTGTTTTTCTTCTTTTGGGAACCTTTTTTCCTCTTTTGGGAACTCATTGGTGAACTTTTCACCTTTATCAGTGGCATCTATACCATCCTTTACTGCATCGTTCCCATAGTTCAAGTTCCACAGAATTACATGAAATTCTGTGGCGTCCGATCTGAATTCTGGCGCACGATACGTGGGCATATGCTCATATTGCTTATAGGCACTGATTATCTTCTTCATGCCACTGCCTCTTCGTTCCATCAAGTCCAAACGACTGAAGAAATCAGCCAACAAAGGATTGCGACGTTTAGATGGTACATGAAGAAGGTCAAGGTTTTGTATAAGTTTGCCGTCAAACATACCGCCAGGAGAGTAAATTTCCATTCGGTCATCATACATGTCGATATGGATTTCACTACCCAATTCCATATAATCGCGGTGGATAATGGCATTCGTTATGCTTTCTACAACAGCACGCTCCGGATAATCAGGACGCTCTTCTCTATGGTCTGCCTCTTTCCACCATTTCTTATGGGAGTTGTTCCGCACAAAGGCTACGGCATCTTGAAGCATATTGATAACGCATCCGCTCAGTTCTACATCATCATATGCCTCGCCAAGACCATTGGTCATATCGAGTCCATTCCAACGTGTACAAAAAATCCTTGAATGGCGAACAGGCGAATCATCAGCGATGAGAGCAGCTGCATTTGTTACCTTCCCCTCATCGTCTATCATGCCCCACGAAACGAAATCTGAATCAGTGAACGCAGTCCTCAACTTCTGAAAATGTACCGCTTTGAGTTTGGTAAAAGCAAGGTTCTCGAACTTGTATCGTGATGGCATCGTGTCGTACGTCATCCCCGAACCTTTCATCACGAGCGCCTTCAGTTTCATGCGGTCAGCCGTGACCGACTCGTTACCAATTCTTATGAAAGCGATGCGTTGCTTGTCGCCAATATAATAATATGGTGTCTCTTGACCAGCATACACATGGAGCAATACGAGCTTCTTGCCGTCAATCTCCTTGAACTCCAAGTTAATGTCTGGGATAGGGTCTATCAATGTCTTTACACGTTCGCTGATAACTTCAGCAATGTGCTCCGCATTGTCGAGGCCAACAACTTCGTCATCATCACTGATGCCAAACACAAGCATTCCTCCATTACCATTGGCAAAGGCGGAAACACTCTTCAGCCAACTCTTGGGATGTTTTTCCTCAAGAGTCTCTTTCTTGTCGTAAGCCGTGGCTTCTCCTATCAGTGATGTTATGTCCATATAATTCTTATTCGTTATTATTGCTGTTTCATTTTCTCTCGCAGATAAGCATCCGTCAGTAGGTGTTGACAGGATCCCAAAGCATGAGGTCCTGACGTATGTATCCCGTCTTGCCGTTCACCTTTGTCTTGTACCACATGCCCTCGTCGGGGCCACTCACGTATCCCAGGCAGGGGTACACTTCGGGCATCATGCCCACCTCGTCGCTGATGGTACACATCACTCGGCTCTTGGTGGTGGGTCGCCGGCGCACGTTCACGCGGGGAGCGTCATCGCTGTTCTGTATGAGCCATCCCTGGCCGTTGGCCGCATCGTAGTTGACGAGGCGCGCCCCTTTCTTTTTCAACGTCACATAGTCCTGCGCCTCTGCAAAATAGCTGTCGCCGCGGTAGGCGAGGAACCGATACTCCTTGCCGTCGCTGTCGATCACCACCTTGCCGTTGGTGCGGTATTTTCGCAGGTTGCCCTCTGCATCCCATTCGGGCGGCGTGATGCACATGTCGGCCACCGGGCGGAAGTCGGTGGTGTGCCATGTCAGGCTGTCGTCTTCCGCGATACAGGCGAAGATGAAGCCGTTGCCCTGCTCGTCGGTGAGCCGGTAGACGTCGCGTCCCTTGGCCGAGACGAAGGGCGATGCGGCGAAGAGCGAGTCGGCCATGCACATCTCTGTGGCTCTTTCAGCCTTGATGCAGAGCGTGAAGTCGTCAGCCTGGTGGTTGGCCCATCGTGTGATGGGTGTCAGCCAGTAGGGGATGCTGAAGCGGTTGCCCAGCGCATAGCTCATGCGGTATCTGTAGGTGTGGTGCACGATGTTGACGCCCTCCTTGAAAGGAGCGTCGAAGTAGTAGGCATAGGCAAAGCCCGTGATGCTGTCGAGCGCCGGATTGTATATCACGTCGCTGGCGGGCAGCAGGCTGTCGGCCCCCTCGCCAATGCCTTTCCATTGTGTCAGGTCGAGCGGCGTGAAGTCGGGCTTTTGCTGTTCGCCGTAGCTGAAGGCCACCACTCCGTTGCCGTGCGACAGGGTCTTGCCGTTCATCTGCACGGTGAAGTCCTTGATGTGCGGGTGTATGCCGTTGCGTTGCAGCGGTTCGATGTCGTTGTAGGGTGATGCGGCCTCGAAGGCCATCTTCACGGTCTTCGCGCTGCCGTCGTTCACCAGCTCGTAGTAGACGTCGACTGTGGCGAAGCTGTCGGCGCCGATGGTGATGGTGAGCCGCTCCTTGGCTGCGCGGATGGTGGTCTCCTGTATGGGCACGAGGAAGTTGCCGCTGGTGAAGTAAACTCCGTCATTGGCACTGGTGCTGCCGATGCCCGCCCACAGGGCGATGAACAGAAGGAAGACTTTTTTCATGTCGTTGTTTTGTTGATGATGGTTGCAAAGGTATAGAAATTTGGCCGCCGTAACAAGTGCTATTACGAAAACATTGTGTAAATTTGCACTCGCTTTTTGTGCATCCCGTTGTCCGGACGTGTTGGCCGGGCCCTGCTGACAACAAGCACAAGACGCGAAAATGACGCTCAATGAAAAAAATCATCAGTAAGATAAAGAAGGCCGCCGCCACGCTACATCGCTGCTGGCGCCGCCTTCAGGTGTTTGTGGAACGCGGCACGCCCACCATGCCCGTGAAGCAAGAGGAGGCGACCTGCGGCCATTGCGGACGCGTGTTCAAGGGCAACTACTGTCCGCGCTGCGGGCAGCACCGTGATGCGGGCAAGGGAAAGCCCCATTTCCTTAAAACCTTCCGCGAGGCTTATCCGCAGTTGTCGGGCAACTTCCTCCGCACCGTCATCCACTTAGCCCTGCGCCCCGGCTACATGATACGCGACTATTTCCGTGGCCACAGAGTGGTCTACCAGAGTCCCGTGAGCACGTTTCTGTTAGCCATATCCATCATGGCCCTGTGTTCCGACATCTTCCACATTGACAACAGCGATGAGCCAAACGGTGGGGGTGTGGTGATTGAAAAACTGGAACAAGAGGTGATGAGAGAACTCACGAAAGCGGCCAACGAGGATGTCCATGTGCGCAAGGCCTATGACCGCTGGAGAGAATCGCGCCGCATGGCAGGCCATCGCCGCCTACGGGCCGTGCTCGTGGATGTGAAGCACAGGCTGACGAGCAACGTGTCGTTTACCCTTTTTGCCCTGTTCCCGATGCTCAGCTCGATGTCTTACATGGTGTTCCGCAAGCGGAAGTTTGACGGGCGGCGGCTCACGCTCATGGAGCACTATGTGATATTTGCTTACCTATATGCCTTCTTCAGTTTGACCAACAATCTTGGCTCCATTCAATTGTTCTACATGGCATGGGCCTATCGCGGCATCTATCGTTTGTCGTGGGTCAAGTCGGCAGGCTATGCCATCCTTGTGCTCACCCTGGCAGTGGCGTTATGCATCGTGTTCATCTTCGCACTCATCTTGATAATGGTGTCACCGGTGGCGTATTACTATTTGATGCTGCCATCTTGATATCCAAACGGTTGCCGGCCGGGTGGCGGAAAGGCGAAGCGCGCGTGTGCCCTTACTTGCCCAGCATGGCCTTGGCCTCTTTGGTGAGGTAGGGCGCTATGTCCTTCACGGCAATGTTGAAGTCTATCGGTCCCACGGCATAGGAGGCTATCTCGTACTGCTGGTACACGAAGTTGAGGCTGTCGTTCTTCACCCAAGGCGTGTGTGCAGGCAACGGTATGAGGCCGTCGTCGGGCAGGATGATAAAGTCGTTCATGTTGGCGTCGCTCACGTTCTCCACGCCGCTTTCCTTCAGACACCACAGCACGCCCTTGCGCAGCATGGGCTGCAACGCCTTGACGTATTTAGCGTCCACCATGTTGTAGACAGGCTTGAAGGTGTGCTTGTCGATATTCACGTAGTAGAATGAGTAGCCCCCGTGTGCGCCGCCCAGATAGGTCTCGTCGGTAACGCCGTAGGTCACATAGGCCGTTGTCTCGTCATCCTTGGTTATCTTCACCTTCTGGGTCAATGCCGGCATCGCTATATCCGATTGGTAAAAGGCCAGCATGTTCTTTCGCTCCTCGAGGAGGTAGCGCATGGTGCCCTTGCCGTAGAAGTCGAGCAGTCGGCCGCAGTCGGCAGTGCTGCCGCTGTAGATGGGATAGCGGCGCAACATGGAATCGGTGTCGGCGTTGTTGCGCGGCAGATAGACATTGGCCAGCTCGCCGGCAATGAACTTCTTCACGGCCAGGGCCAGGCTGTCGTCGCCCAGCGGCCGGTCAATAGCGATCGTACACTCTATCGTGGAGTCTTTCTTCTCGTGGAAGCCCATGCTGTCTACTGCGAGCGTGTCGGGGGTGGCGACGGTGGCGATGGTGTCGGTGCTGTCGGTAGCCAGCGAGTCAGTCACTTGTTTCTGGGTGTTGGTCTTGCAGCCAGTAACGCTGAACGAACCAGCCAGCATCGCGGCGCCCAGCATCATGGCGCCCATCCATTGTTTCTTTTTCATGTTATGATGGTTTTGTGCGGGCTGAAAGCCCAGCAATTACCTAGCCCAGGGCATCGCCCTGGGTGGTGAGTGCAATGTAACTACGCCCTGTAAGGGCAAAAGTATAGAGCAGACGTAGACTTTTG
>CAVIOP010000170.1:0-5123 GCA_963644485.1 bacterium
TAGGTAATTGCTGGGCTTTCAGCCCGCGGCTCACGCAGACATTGCTCAGCCCGCGGCTCACGCGTTGTAAAAAGATTCGCTCGGCTCTGCCGCTGGCCTTAGCAAGAATGTTAAACGAAATGGTGCCAAAGGCACCATACATTTCCACTTTCTCTTCGGCGGAGCAGGCGGTCGCCTACGACGCGGCGTTCATGACTTCCGCTTTCTCCTCGGCGGTCAGCGGCCGCATGTTTTCCAGCGCCTTCAGCACACTCTCGTTGAAGGGCGCAAAGCCCTCCGGCTCCACAAACTCACCGTAGGAGGTGGCGTTCTTCTCGCGTTGCAGGTCATCCTTCGAGGCGTAGTCCACATCGAGCACAAAGGCCTCGTTGTAGATATCGACGCTGGTGCTGGTCTTCTTGTGCGTGATGCGCATGCCGAACAACATATCGGTGAGGTTGGCTATCTTGGGTGCGCCGTGATGTATGTCGTATGTCTCACTGAAGAAGAAGTTGCTGACGGCAATGCCGGTGAGCGGGACGGTGAACGGTTTCTTCGCCCACACGCTGTCCTCCACCACGCTGCAGCGCATGTTCTTCCAGTCGAACCGCGCATATTCCCGTCCCCAGTTTCCGCCGAGGCTGTTCAGTTCCTTCCACGTGACGGTGTCGGCAGGCAGCGTCTTCAGTCGTTTCGGCCCGTCTATGCTCAGCATGAGTTCGGGATTGATGCGCAACACGCCCCTTACCATTTTCCTGTACTTGCCCGAGAGGATGTCCTTGTTGTAGACCGACTTGCCCGAGAGGATGGTGATCGTCGGCTTGCCGCTGGCCTTCGACGCCTTGAAGTAGAAGTGGCAGATGGCTTTGGTGGCCTTGGCCAGCGTGTCGGTCATCCAGGTCAGTTGGCGCACATACACCTTCAGGCGCACATAGTCGTGCTTGCCCTTGTCGACCGTCACCTCCTTGATGTTGCGCACCAGCGGCGTGAGCGCTATCCGTCCGTCGGTCAGCGAGCCAGCCTCCACGGTGGCCGCCTGGTAGTTGATGTGCTGTATGCCGATGGTGGCGGCGTCTTGCGCCTTTTCGGGCAGGAGGCCCGAACCGTCGGTGACGCCGAGATACTTGCCGTTGGTCTTGTCGTACACCGAGGCGTAGGTCACCGGGTCGCCGGTCTCGCCGTCCACCACCGTTGTCTGTGCCTTGGCCGGGAGGCCGGCAAAGACGATGGCGACGAACAGCAGGCAGAGGCATTTCCAGAGAGTGTGTTTGTTTGTCTTCATTTTCGTTGTATTGGGTTTTGTGTGTAGCCACAGGCCGGTGGCTGGCTGCAACGTGCCGGCGCTGATGGCTGCATTGGCACATTTGGATTTATCCTTACTTTATAGAAAGCGGAGCCGTATCCGCACCAGTAGCCCAGCGCCCCTTTGACGTTCGACTTCAGATTGGTGCTTACCGCCATCAGCGGGACGCGCGACAGACCAATCATGTCCTCAAAGCTCCTCCAGTAGTCGTATGAGGCATCGTCGAGCGTGGAGAACTTGACCCTGACGGTTTCGCCCGCCTTGAAAAACTGGCTGTTTCCTTTCACCATATTGCTGCGGCCCCTTCGCACGGACACTTTGCCGTCGGCTACAATCATGCCCGTGTCGAGCAGGCCCAGTACCGAAGAAAGATACTCGGTGTCTTCGTTTTCCACTTTCGCAAAGAACTTGCACCGCCGCCTGCAGCCCGTATAGGCATAAAGCTGGAACAAGGTGTCGGTCTCGGTGGGCTCTACGCGGAAGCTGTCGACGGATGCCGGCTGGGGAATGGTCGTTGTGGCCTCGGCCACCACGCCGTCCGGCGTCTCCACCTTGAGCGAATATTCCTTGCCGGCTTCGCCCCGCATCTCGTATGAGGTGTAGATAAACGGCGGGAAGTAATGGCTGTCATAGCGTCCCACCATGATCTCCGTGTGCTCGCCGTCCGAGATGCTGACCTTCGCCCATCGCTCCACATATTGGGAAAGACTGTCCAGTTCTATCGCCTCGTTCTCACTGAAATGAATGGTCTTGGTGAGCTTGACGACAGGGTACTCGCCGGCGTCGATCCATCCCTCGACCACCAGCCGTGTCTGGGAGGATGTCTCGGTCCCTTCATAACATCCTGCCAGCAGCACGCACAGGGCGCAAAGACAGGTCTTCAGGAGATGCCTATACAAAGTGTTGGCCATATCAGTCAGAATTTATAGTAATAGTTGATGGAAGGCAAGATGGGCATCAGGAACCGGAAGGTGCCGTAGCGCACGTGTCTGTCGTAGACTTTCAGGCGATAGAACAAGTCGTTCTTGTGCATGGTGAGGTTGTAAACCGAGAAGTTGATGCCGCTTCGACGGCTTCCCTCCGTCACAAAGTCATAGCTTAGCGACATGTCGAGCCGCATATAGGGGTTCAAGCGTTCGGCATTGTGCTCGCCGTATTCCGTCACCAGATTGCCGGCTATCAGATAGGCATAATCCACATGGGTGTAAGGTGTGCCCGATGCCACCACAAAGGTTGCGCCTGCGCTCCACCGCTTCCCCAGCCGGCAGGTGGCCACGGCGTTCAGCTCATGCAACCGCTCATGGTTGGCGGGAAACCACCCGGCATACTGGCCGTCGGCATACCTGCGGCGCGCTCTGCCGTAAGAATAGCTCAACCATCCCGTCAGGCGGCCCCGCCGCTTCTCCACCAACAGGTTGACGCCGTAGTTGCATCCCTTTCCGTAAAGCAACGTCCCGTCAAACGAGTAGGAGGAATAGAGCAGGTCGAAGATGTTGCCCGTGTTCTCCACTTGATGTTTGAGCAACTTGAAATAGACTTCCGCGCTCAGGCGGTATTCCCGGTCGGAGAACCAGAACTCGCCCTGCAGGGAGGCATTGTAGGAATACTGCGGGCGGCGCTGCGCATCGGCAGAGAACCAGAACTCCGTAGGCAGCCCTGACGAGGTGAAGCCCGTCTGAAAGAGATATTGATGGTGGATGCCGGCATGCAGACTCAGCCGGGCCTTGGGCGACATGTCCCAGAAGACCTGGGCGCTGGGCGACAGACCGTAGAACGAGACCTGCTGGTGATAGTAGCTCGCGCGAAGTCCTATCTCGCCTGTGAGACGCCGCGCCAGGGACTTGCGGTAGAGCGCGTAGGCACTGGCCTCCCATGATGTCTGCGGTGCCTGCGCGGGCAGGTTGTCGGCAAGGTCGCCCTGCAGACTGGCCTGCTGCGGCTGTATGCCATGGCGTATCAGGTCGAGGCCTGCCTTCAGGCCGCCCGTCTGCAGCCATCCCTTGTATCCCAAGTCATAGATGCGGGAGCGCACACGAGCCTGAAAGGAGGAGTAGTCGAACCCCGTCCGGTTGGCATAACGCGAATAATAGATCATCTGCTCGGCAGTGGCTTTCTTCCCCTGCGTGTACCAGTGGAGGGCCGCCAGCGTGTTGTCCCACTTCAGTGACGCGCCGTAGCCGCCTGTCTGTTCCCGCAGTTTGACATTGTCATAGCCCCAATACGCCTCAAACTTGAGGACATTGCGGTCGTTGATCTGCATGACGTAGGAGAGGTTGTAGTCGGAGAAGTCATAGTTCATCTTGTCGCCGTCGGCTTCCAGCCATTTGGAATAAAGCAGATTGAGATAAGCCGCACGGGCCGACACCAGCAACAGCGAACGCTTGCCAATCGGCATCTTCAATGTCGCTTGTGAGGACATCGGGCCAACGGACAGCTCGCCGTGTGTTGCCTTCATCCGCAGGCTGTCCTCGCCCCAAAGCCACGTGGGTGTGCGCATCTCCACACTTCCCCCCAGCCGGTTGGGGAAGGCGGCCGACGACGAGGATTTGACCAGACTCATGTCGGAGAAATGCCCGGCATTGAACACGGAGAAGAAGCCCAGCAGATGGGCGGCATTGTAGACCGGCGCCCCGCCGATGGTCACAAGGTTGTGCGAGTTGTCGCATCCCTGGATGTGGATGCCGGCATCATACTCCGAATTGGTCTGGATGCCGGGCAACAACTGCGCATAGTGCAAAGGGTCGGCATTGCCCAGGATGCGGGGCATGTCGTCCATCAGCGACATGCTGACGACACTTGCCCCATCCTCCTCCTTCAGCGGGGAACGCAGTTTCTTGCCTTTCACCTCCACACTTCGGAGGCGGTAAAGATTAAGCGTGTCGGCAACCTGTGCCGACACGCTTTGCGGTATATTCCATGCTCCCAGAAGAAACAGCATGACAAGCTGTCTGCCCACGCTATACTTCTTGCTCGGGAACATGGGAAAGGTGTATGTTCTTAATGGGAAATTCCAAACAGGTCCTTGAAATCATCGATGAGACTCTCAACCTGGTCTATGACACTCTTGAAGTTCTCCTCGCTGAAATAGCTGTCAACAGAGTATTTGGAACCATCCGTGAACTCCATCCATTCCTCGTAGTTCCAATACTTCTCGACTTCCCCCTCGTACTCATATCCATCGGGCACGGAGTTCAAGTAAAACTTGGCCGAGCTGTTGGTACTGCCGTTCAGATAGAGCTTGGCATCGACCAGCGCGTTGGCGCTTTCGATGTACTTCTTGAACAACGTCTCGTCTTCGTCGTTCTCGTAGGCCTGATCTACGAAGCTGTTATACTTTTCCACGTCGCTGATGGCGCCAATCACCTTCGCCTTGCCCAAAAAGTCGACAGTAGCGTTCATCTGACCGACCGTGAACGTCTGGTCCTCGGAAGAATAGCTTCCCTTAGCGTCAGCAGAAACCGTGATCAGTGTCTCGCCGTTCTTGGAGATGACAGCCGAGGCCTCAGCGGTCTTGCCTGCCTTGTAGGATGCCTTGGACACATTGACCTCAAAGTCGGCCACCTTTATGACAGATGTCACCTCCAGCTCATCCTTGCCCGGGTCTATCTCGCCGTCGGTCTTCACGTCGGTATTTACCGTGATGTCAACATCCGTTTTCCCGTCACGGACCAATGTCACATTCACGGTTTTCGGAAGCATGAACTGATTGACGTAGCGCTGGGTTATCTCGTTGCCCTCTTCATCATAGTACCAGTCTTCCTCGTCGAATGCATCATGGTGTATCTTAGTTGCTTCATCGCTGGCCTTGACAGCCATGACACACTTCCTGCCCTTCGAGTCG
>CAVIOP010000171.1:0-5098 GCA_963644485.1 bacterium
GCCCTGGGCTATGGAATTGCTGGGCTTTCAGCCCGCATCGGCTCACGCAGACATTGTTGTGGAATGTTTCACGCGTTGTAAAAAGATTAATGAGAGATTCGCTCGGCTCTGCCGCTTGCCATAGCAAGAACGGGAGATTAACAGGAGATTAACGGGAGATTCGCTCGGCTCTGCCGCTTGCCTTAGCAAGAATGTTAAACAAAAAGGTGCCGAAGGCACCACACATGTCTTTGTTCTCTATGAATTATTCAAGCTAAGATAGTCAAAAAGGGCTGATACCTCGTGAGAAGTGTCAGCCCTTGTTTTGGTCAGCGAGTTCGACGACCGCACTTACATGCACCTGTGCACGTGAGCGCCGTTATCTGTTGAAGAAGTCGAAGAAGAAGAAGGCTGCAGCCCACTGCCTCTTTACTCCTTGCGCCGTGCCAATTTTGGTGTTTGAGCCGTTGCGCACTGTGCCGTCGGATTCAATCGTGCCGATCTTTGCGTTGGAGCCGTTGCGCACTGTGCCGTCGGATTCAATCGTGCCGATCTTTGCGTTGGAGCCGTTGCGCACTGTGCCGTCGGATTCAATCGTGCCGATCTTTGCGTTGGAGCCGTTGCGCACTGTGCCGTCGGATTCAATCGTGCCAACCTTCGCGTTGGAGGCATCGCGCACTGTGCCGCCGGATTCAATCGTGCCGATCTTCGCGTTTGAAGCGTTGCGCACCGTGCCGTTTGATTCAATCGTGCCGACTTTGGTGTTTGAGCCATTGCGCAGTGTCTGCGCGTTCATAACTGCAGGCAAAACGAGGCCCATGCAGAAAACTGCCAAGATAGAAAGTCTCTTTTTCATGATATTGCCTATTTGGTAATGGCCAATCGGAAGCCCATGCCGGCAGCATCGGCACCTCCAATGCTTTGATAGCCGCCGTCACGATCACTTATGCGCATGCCGGAGCGGTAGACACGGTATTCGCCTGTTGCAGGGCCTTGCGGGTCGACTTGGGGCTCACTGCTGTACGGCCCGAACCAGTCCTGGCACCATTCGCTCACGTTTCCGCTCATATCGTAGATGCCGAGTTCGTTGGGCTTCTTTGTCCCCACACTCTCAAACATACGGTATGTGCCGTCATAGTTGTCCTCGCCCCAGTCGTACCAAGCCACTTCATCGACGTCGTTGCTGCCGCTATACTGGTAGTGTTTCGACTTGTTGCCTCCGCGCGCAGCAAATTCCCACTCAGCCTCGGTAGGCAGACGGAACTGCTTTCCTGTCAGGGCATTGAGACGACGGATGAACTCTTGAGCATCATCCCACGTCACTCTCTCCACCGGCCCGTAGTCGCTGAGGCCACGGTCCTTAAACTCCGACGGATTGGTTTCCATCAACGCATTCCACACACGCTGCGTCACTTCTGTCGTCGCTATGTAGTAATTCTTTGTCAATGTCACCTTATGCACCGGCTTCTCTTGCTCGGAAGGGTTCTGCATCTCGGGCGTGGCACCCATCATAAACGCGCCTGCTTCCACCTCTACAAACTTCATTACCAATTCGTGTTCGTAGTCAGAGCATGTCATAACAAGAATAAGTTCACCGTCCTCCAAGGAGACATCGGCAGTCACCGAGTCCTCCTCTTGGTCGGTTTGTTCCTGTTTCACGGTGTCGGCGGATGCTTTGCCGGCAACTTGCGGTGCCGTTTTCGGACTGTGCGCACACGCCAAGAGGCAGTGCATCACAAAGAGTGCAATCAGTGTTTTTCTCATTTCTGTTGTCTTTATTTGAAATAAATATCGATGTAATCGCAGGCCACGTCGCACGGATTGCCCTTTTCCTGCAAGCGCCAATAGCGCCGTCCGTTGGTAGACATGAACGAGAATGTCCCCTCACGCACGCATGATTTGCCGCCATTTATGTGAAAAACCCGTTGCGTTATTCTTCCTTCAAACGCCAACTTCGTCTTGCTCTTGGCTGTGATGGTGCCTTCTATCTCAAGGTAATCGCCGTTGTCGATGGCCTCCTCCCGGTCAGAACACTCTCCGGCGTCCTGCACTCCGTAAATGTGATAAACGTTGGGTGTGTCTGTCTTGGTGATTGTTGCCTTTCCGAATTTCTCCCAAGATATCCACTGCGACGAGAACATGTGGTTGCCAACCAACAGTTTGTCATAGTTCACAGGCGTCGATTTCTTTGTGGACTTCTGCACTGCCGTCTTTCTTGTCGTGGTGCGTTTTTTGGTCGTGTTGGTTTGGGCATTGGCTGTGAAACAGCAGAACGCCAACGTCAAAAAGAAAAGAATCTGTTTCATAGTTGTAGGTTTTATAAATTAACAAAATCTGTTTCCTTTATTCGGAGAGACAGAGGCGCAGACCCACGGAGGCAAATCTGCCGTCCTTATAGTTGCGGCGCGAGGAGCAGCGGCATTGGTCCGCCTCATAGCGAGAGCTTCCGCCACGGCTCACGCGATTAGTGCCACTTGCGGGTCCTGTCGGATTGGTCTGCGGAGCGCTGCTGTAATCGCCATACCAATCGGAGCACCACTCTGCCACGTTGCCGCTCATGTCGTAGAGCCCCAGCTCATTGGGCTTCTTCATTGCCACATCCTGAGTCCTGCCCATACTGTTGTCTTCGTTCCAAGCAACGTCTGCCACGGAATTGCTGCCACTATACTGATAGTGCTTCGACTTCTTTCCGCCCCGGGCCGCATACTCCCACTCGGCCTCCGTGGGCAGACGGAAGTTCTTGCCCGTTGCGGCATTGAGCATTGAGATGAATATCTGGCAATCGCCCCACGACACGCCCTCCACCGGACGGTTGCCTCCTTCGTTCCACGAAGGGTTCTTCCCCGTCACGGCCTTCCAAAGGGCTTGCGTCACCTCGGTCTTGCCCATATAGTAATCTTTGGTAAGCGTCACTTTATGAGCAGGCTTTTCCCCGTCCTCCGGGTTTTGCATCTCCGATGTAGCACCCATGGTGAACGAACCGGCCTTAACCTCCACCATCTCATAGCTGACGCCGTTTACGGTCAGCACACCATTGGAATACGACACATCCGTTCCTCCATCCGCTATTGATAAAGCTCGCTTTGCGGCTGGTGCACTGTCGTCGGTGATGGCGAGGCGGAAACCCAGGCCTCTGCCACGGCCCCGCGCAGGAGAACAGTCACGAAACGTTATGTTGCCCGCAAACGCCCAGCTATAGGCACTGCCACGGGTCACGCGATCATTGCCGCTCGAAGCTCCCGCGGGGTCTGTCTGCGGAGAGTCAGTGTAAAAAGCAAACGCATCATAGCACCACTCCGTCACATTGCCGTTCATATCGTAGATGCCAAGTTCATTAGGCTGTTTGCCGGCAACGTCATGGGTTGTGTTTCCGCTGTTACCGCCATACCAGGCAACTAAACCTATGTTGTCGCTGCCGCAGTATGGGGTTTGGCGTGTACGGTTGCCACCGCGCGCAGCAAACTCCCATTCGGCTTCTGTGGGCAGGCGGAACTTCTTGCCCGTTGCGGCGTTGAGTTTCTTGATGAAGGTTTGGCAATCGTTCCAACTTACGCTCTCCACAGGCATTCTGTCTCCCTTGAATTCTGAAGGGTTGTTGCCCATCACGGCTTTCCAAAGCGCCTGCGTCACTTCGGTCTTGGCCATATAATAGTCTTTGGTAAGCGTCACTTTGTGCGCCGGCAGTTCTTCTTTCCTCGGATTTTTCATCTCCGGGGTGGCTCCCATAGTGAAGGTGCCGGCCTCAACCAAGGCGAATTCGTAGCGCACGCCATTCACGGTCAATACGCCGTCGGAATAGGACGCTTTGAGTTGGGCATTGGCCGAAAGGCAACCAAGTGCCAGCATGGAAGTGATGAGAAGATGTTTCATAAGGCTATTGGTCTAAGTTAAACGTTTAAGTATTTATGCCCATGGATCGTTCTCCTTAGGTTTCCGCACATCGGTGAGTAGCGATTCCTTCCACACAAACCACTGTCCGGTGCTTGCCTTCTGGCGTAGCGTTATGGGACGTGGACTGTCGGCCCCGGATGTCTGCACGAACAACTTCACATAGCCTTGCTCTGAGCGTGAGTAGCTGTTTTCGCTCACCTCAACGCTGTAAGGAGTTGTGGGTGTGTAGTTGTTGTCGGGTGTTGCTCCCTTCAGATATGAGCGGATGATGTAGCTACGTCCCTTCAGACGGTCGCGGATGAACTGCTTGTCCACGCCATTGAGTGGTTGTGGTCCACGCAGGAAGTCCATCATGCGATGGGTCTCGTCTGGGTCGTGCTCGTAGTTGCACAGCACAGCAACGGCAAGCACCGCCACAGCATACTCGTCGGTAAGACCTGCTGCAGGCATTGCCTGTAGCTCGGCAAGTGTAGTGGGAAGTGACGCGAGCGTCACATTCTTGGCGTTTGCAATACCTGCAAGTTCGGCCACACCCTTGACAGCGCTTTGCAAGCCAGACATTGTCTGACTTGCCTTCTTGAAAAGATCAGATAGTCCCATAACAGTATGTGTGTATTAAGTAGTCGTTTTGAAATGAGTCCGGATGCCTAATGCGAGATTAGATTCCTTCGTCCCATACTTCCTCATAATTCGCGTTTACGCTGAGGCGGAAACCTATCAAGGCAGGGTATCTGTCCTTAAAGGCTAAATCATCGGGGGCCGCCTGGCGATAAGAGACGCGGCAATAGCCTTCGTAGCAGGTGCAGTTGCCTCCACGAAGTTCGTTGTCTCCGTCTCCCGTATGGCACCATTCCCAGACGTTTCCACTCATGTCGTAGAGTCCAAGCTCGTTGGGTTTCTTGGTGGCTACGTCATAGGCATGACCTACGATGTTGCCTTCTTCGTTCCATGCCACATCTGCCAGCGTGTTGCTGCCACTGTAGATGTAGTGCTTCGACTTGTTGCCTCCACGGGCTGCGTACTCCCACTCTTCGGAGGAAGGAAGGGTGAAGATGGGACCGAAATTGAATTGCAAATACTCGCAGAAGTCTATGATGTCGTCCATCGACACATTGTCGACCGGCTTATTGGCATCTTCTGCGCCAAACCCATCGGGATATTTACCTGTCACAGCCTTCCAAAAGCCCACGGTCACCTCGGTCTTGCCGATGTAGTAGTCGTGGTCGAT
>CAVIOP010000172.1:0-5085 GCA_963644485.1 bacterium
AGGGCGCCGCTTCGCTTGCCCTGGGCTAAGTACTTTTGGGCTTTCAGCCCGCGGCCCCATAGGGCGCGCCCATCGCTCGCACGCCCAACCCAGGGCGCCGCTTCGCTTGCTCTGGGCTAAGTACTTTTGGGCTTTCAGCCCGCGGTTCACGCAGACATTGTTCTGCCTGCATTGGTTCATGTGGTATTCCACAACTGCCTCCTTTTCCTAATTTTGGGGCATAACAACCAAACTTAAATAACCTAAATAATTTAGTCCCTGCCTTTATTGCTTCAAGTGAGGGTCGCCTTCAGTCTGCTGCTTTGACGGGTTGTCGTTCGGTCTGTCGGTCTGGTGATGGACAGTCATGTTGTGTATGTTGCGCATGAGCCCGGCATATTTGGCACGTTTCACTGCCGAACCCTTGAACAGGCGCTGATAGTCTTCTACGCTGAGCTGTTCCCACTGTTGGCGCGTCATGGAGAGCAGCTCGTCGCTGGCTTCAAGTTCGGGGACGGTTGTTGGTCGGGCGAAGCGGTTCCACGGACATGCCTGCTGGCAGCGGTCACAGCCGTAGATGAAGTCGCCCATCTTCTCCTTGGCGTCCTCGCTCAGCTCGCCGCGGTTCTCGATGGTCTGGTAGGATAGACAGCGGAAGGCGTCGAACGCATGGTCGTCGGCCAGCGCATGCGTGGGGCAATGGTCCACGCAGCGGTGGCAACGCCCGCAGTGACTGGCCATGGGATGGTCGTAGTCGAGCTCCATGTCGAGGAAGAGTTCGCCCAGAAAAAACTCGCTTCCTGCCTTGGGTATGATGAGCAGCTGGTTCTTGCCTATCCAGCCCAGTCCGGCCTGCACGGCCCAGTAGCGCTCGAGGACCGGACCGCTGTCGACAAAAGCGCGGTAGTTCAGCTCGTGTCCGACAAGCTCCGACACATAGGCGGCCAGCTGGTGGATGCGCTGTTTCATCACGTCGTGGTAGTCCTTGCCCAGGGCATAGGCAGCTATCTGCGGTTCGCCCGTTGCCAGGCGCCGTCGGGGAGCGTAGTTCATGGCCAGCGACACGATGCTCCTCAGTCCGTCCATGAGCAGCCGCGGGTCGAGTCGCTTGTCGAGGTAATGGGTCATGTAGTGCATCTCGGCATAGCGCCCCTCGTCGAGCCAACGTCGCAGGCGCGCCTCTTCCTCTTGGCCGACGCGTGTGGCTTGTGCCACGCCGCAGGCCGAGAAACCCAGTTCGATGGCCTTGGTTTTGATGAGAGCCGTCAGCTCGTGTGTGGACAGCGTCATGGCGGTCAGTCGATGGTCTTGAACTCGTATCCCTGCTGCTGCAGCCATTCCAGGGCTTGGGGCAGGGCAGTGTGTAGCTTGTCGATGCTCTTCAGCGAGTCGTGGAACGTGATGATCGATCCGTTTCGCGCATAGCGTTTCACGTTGCGCACCACGTCGTCGGCTGTGAGCCATTTGGAGTAGTCGCGTGTGACGAGGTCCCACATCACAATCGTGTACTTTCGGCGCAGCCACCAGTAGACCGAATGGCGCATCCATCCGTGTGGCGGACGGAAGAGGTGTGACTTGATGAGTTCGTTGGCCTTCTCGGTGTTGAAGCCGTAGGTAAGCGTCCAGTGCTTGAAGGACCCGATGTGGTTGAAGGTGTGGTTGCCTATCTGATGTCCTTCGGCTACAATCTGATTATAGAGGTCATGATGCCGAAGCACGTTCTCGCCCACCATGAAGAAGGTAGCCTTGGCGTGGTAGCGCCGGAGCGTGTCGAGGATGAACGGTGTCGACTCGGGTATGGGACCGTCGTCGAACGTCAGGTACACTGCATGTTCGGTCTCGTCCATGCGCCACAGGGCGCGTGGGTAAAGCCATCTCAACCATTTGGCCGGTTGTTCTATAATCATCTCTTGGTTGTGTTTAACGTAAAAGCGCCTGGCTGGCGAAGAGCACTTGCATAGGCAAGACTCTTCGTCGTCAGGCGCTCTCTCTATTATTGGTTGTTTATTCGATAGAGACTATTGCATCATCTGGCCGCCCTTGCCGATGTACTGGTTCAGCATGCCCTCAATCTCGGCGTTGCGTTTGTTGGCGAGCGTGGGGTTGAGTTGCTTTGTCAGCTCGTTGGTCTGGTTGAGGATGGTCAGCTCGATCATGAAGTCGCGGTTGGCCGACATGAAGCGTTGACCCTCGAGCGTCAGGTAGTATGTCGCATATTGGTCAGCGTTTTTCCATACCTCGTTGATGAGGCTCATGGCCTTCTGCGTCTTGCCAAGGGCCGCGTAGGCCTGTGCGAAGTCGAGCGCACCGCTCATGTAGTTCATCGGGATGTTGCATGCGGGCATCTCCTTCTCGCCCTTCTGCAGCACCTTGAGCGCCTTGTCGTTCTTACCCTCGTTGATGAGGCTGAGGGCCAGTTGGCCGAAGAGGCGGCGGTGTGTGTAGCACATGCGCATCACCGTCTCGTCGATGTAGAGGCCCGGTTTGCTCAGGCCGCCGTAGCGGTAGCGGTTCATGAGGTTGTTGTACATCTTCTCGGTGTCGATGGTCTTGGTGCCCTTGACGTTGGTCAGGAACGGTGTGACGCGGTAGGCCAGACCTTCCTGCACGAAGTTGTCGCCCAGGTTCATGTAAGAACTCTGTGCCACGGTCGTTGCGACGTAGATGGGTCGTGTCCAGTTGCACTGGGCAATCATCTCCAGCATCATCAGGTCATTCTTGTAGAGCGCGTTCTTGCCTGCGAGCGAGATGACCATGCGGTCGGGAATGCTGTCGCTGGCCATGAGCATGCCGCTCTTTCTGACAGCCTCCTTGTCGACGGTGACGTAGAGCGTGTCGGTCGGGATGACGTGCAGGTCGGAACTCTTGGAGCGCACCCAGTATTTCATGATGTTGGACACTTCGAAGGGATTGTCACCAAACTGTGCTTTGGCAGCGGCAGGATCCTGCTTGTAGAAATCGAGCACCTGCTGCTTCAGGTTGGGTGCCACCTCAACGATCTCGTTGGTTCCTGTACAGTAGTCGGTTCTTGGCCATGAGATGGGCACGGACGGCGAGTCGTAGGCCGGTCGCTTCATCTGGTCGATATACCAGTCGGTGGCCAGATAAGAGAGGTTGCAGACGCGTGCATCGGTGCGCTGGCCTTCGGTGTCCTGGTTGTACCACAGGGGGAAGGTGTCGTTGTCGCCGTTGGTGAAGATGATGGGGTTGCCCTTGTCTTGCAGCGTCATGAGATAGTTGCGTCCGAAGTCGCGGCAGGTGTAACGGCCCGAGCGGTCGTGGTCGTCCCATGTCTGGCTGGCCATCTGGATGGGTACCAGGAGGCACACCAGGCCCACGATGGCTGCGGTGATGACGTTGCCGACCTTCAGGTAACGCTTCAGCAGGTCGATGATGGCAGCCACTCCCATGCCGCACCAAATGGCGTAGGCATAGAACGAACCGGCGTAGGCGTAGTCGCGTTCGCGCGGCTCCACGGGCGTCTGGTTCAGATAGATGACGATGGCGAGGCCGGTCATGAAGAAGAGGAAGAAAACCACCCAGAACTGGCGGATGCCGCGGCGGCCGCGGAAGGCCTGCCAGAAGAGGCCGATGAGGCCCAGGATCAGCGGCATGCAGTAGAACACATTGTGGCCCTTGTCGTTCTTCAGCTCGTCGGGGAGCTTGCTCTGGTCACCCAGGCGGGCATTGTCGATGAACGAGAAGCCTGTGAGCCAGTTGCCGTGCTCCAGCTCGCCGTTGCCTTGTATGCCGTTCTGGCGTCCGGCGAAGTTCCACATGAAATAGCGCCAATACATGAAGTTGCACTGGTATGACAGGAAGAACCTGATATTGTCGAGCTGCGACGGCACCTTGACCATGATGTTCTCGCCGCACCTGTCGTAGGGCACCTCGGTGCCGTCGACGCCGCCAAGCCATGACTCATAGTCCTTGGCGTGCTTCGGGTCGAACATACGGGGGAAGAACATGTTCTGTGCGTAGACATACTTGTCCTTGTGGGTGACCACGAAATAGGAGTCTTTCTCGTTGGGAGAGGTCTTCTCCTTACGGCTGTACACGGGGGCACCATCCTCCATCACGGGACGGCAGTAGTTGCCTTCCTGCTTGAGCTTCACCTGTGAGGTGTATGCCTGCCCGTAGAACAACGGCTTGTCGCCATACTGTTCGCGGCTCAGGTAGGAGCCCAGCGTGAAGATGTCTTCGGGCGAGTTCTGGTCCATCGGGGGATTGGCCACCGAGCGGATCACGATCAGCGCGTAGCTGGAATAGCCTATCATGAGCATGAGCATGCAGAGAAGGGCCGTGTTCTTCAGGCGCGATGACACCAGGTAGACAGGCTTCTTCTCGATCACCTTCTTGCGGTTGAGAACGAAGGCCACTGCGGCCAGCACGATGATGCCGATGACCACAGCGCTCCAGCCGTAGCCGTAGAAGGGCACGCCGAGAAGGGCAAAAGCCACGAGGAACGAGATGTTCTCGCGCTTTTTGTTCTGGCCCATGTAGCTCTCGTAGATGGCCCAGATGGTAGTGGCCACCAGGAGGATGATGTAGATGACAAGACCTGTGTTGAAGGGAAGGCCTAAGACATTGACAAACAACAGCTCAAACCAGCCGCCCACGGTGACGATGCCCGGCACCACGCCGTAGAGCACGGCGGCCACCAGAACAAACGAGATGAGCAGTGCGATAATGGAGCCCTTGGTCTCGACGTTGGGGAAGCGGCGGTAGCAGTAGACCAGCACGATGGCCGGCAAGCACAGCAGGTTGAGCAGGTGCACACCGATGGAGAGGCCGGTCATATAGAAAATGAGCACCAGCCAACGGTCGGCGTGGGGCTCGTCGGCATGGTCTTCCCACTTCAGGATCAGCCAGAACACAAGGGCAGTGAAGGCCGACGAGTAAGCATAGACCTCGCCCTCGACAGCCGAGAACCAGAACGTGTCGGAGAAGGTATAGATCAGTGCGCCCACCAGTCCGCTTGCCTCAATGGCGATGGTCTTGCTGAGCGTCAGGCTGTTCCAGTCCTTCACGATGAGCTTGCGCGTCAGATGCGTGATGGTCCAGAAGAGGAACAGGATGGTTGTGGCGGAGAGCAGTGCGCTCATC
>CAVIOP010000173.1:0-4996 GCA_963644485.1 bacterium
GAACATGATTTCCGCCTGATGCAATATGGTTTGCAAAAGGTATAAGCACCACCGGTGCCAACTCTTTTCGATATGCAGAGACCACACTGAAGCTACAGCCCCGCGAACAAGAAAGCCAATGACAAAGGCATTTACAGACGCCCCAGCAAACGACGCATACGGAAATAGACCTGCTCCTGCAAGAGGAACAGATGCCAATGCCCGCCGAAAGGCATATAGCCGAACTTGAACCTTAAAGCAGGCTTCAGACGCCACACGTCAATAGTTTTCCAACTGTCTCTAACCAACGACAGAGCCTTTCGGCGGTCACCATCTGTCAATTCGCGGCCATGTATAAACCACATCATGAACATGTCGACTACATTCAGCCAGCGATGGTTCTCATAGATATTCTGCACATCGTCTTTCACGTGAAGACGCTCCAACTGGCGCTTCATACTTAGGTTGGCAGACAAATAATCGAAACTCCGAAGTGAGAACTGGTGGGAGACCGACGTGGAACGTTGCCTATAATAATAGTTACCTGTACAAGAGCGCACCTCTTCGGAGGCAAAATAATGGAGGCGCGTGGTATTGTCGTCACTGAAAGCATGGGCACTCTCATCATAAGGATACTGCTTGTGAATGTCTGCCCGAACCATGTAGACTCCATGTATCCGCCATGTCAGCGACAAGACAAACGCCTCCTTGCCACTGAGGACATCGAATGCGGGCATGGGGAAAGGTTCCATCCGCCACCTATTATAATAATATAAAGTATCAAAAAGTACGCATCCCGTCTTCTTATGTGCCCGAAACACATCCACAGCCCGCTCCAGACAGTCGTCTGCCATCCAATCGTCACTGTCTAAAAAGCAGATGAAGTCTCCCTTGGCCTGCCTAAGCCCCACATTGCGCGCATGAGCCTGCCCATGGTTGTGAGGAAGAGCGACCACCTCAATGCGGTCGTCGATGGCCGCATATCGCTGCAACACGGCCAACGAATGATCAGTGGAAGCATCGTCAACGCACACAACTTGTATGTCATGCAAGGTCTGGCGGCACATCGAATCAAGACACTGGGGAAGATAGTCTTCTGTATTCCACACGGCAACAAGGACTGTCACTTGGGGCTTATTCATAGAGCTACTTATTAGGGCGGAAACGCCTGGAAAGCCGGTTCTCAAGCCTTTCCTTCAGCGAATACCATAGATTGGACTTGGAATGGAACACGCAGACGGATATCGACAGCGACAGGACGGCAAGCAACAAGCCCACTGCCCAGTAGATCCACCCCTCAAAGAAACAGGTCTCCACATAAGCCAACACACCCAAAGGTATCTGAATGAGCGCATAAATCTTGACCTCACGGGAGGCGACAAAATGGTATCGCCATCGCGCATAGGACATGACTACCACAAAATTGACCAGACTAGCCGCCAAAAGACCCACTCCGGTTCCCCAAAGCGAGAGATAATGGTAGCCTGCAATTACAAGAACTGTGAACAACACATCATAAATGGCCTCGAGCAAGAGATAGGCGTGAGAGTCGCTCCGAGAAAGCGCTATATACTCGACGGGCAACGTAAGAGCGCGGAGATACATGGCCATCACAGCTACTTTCATCATACCAAGAATGGGAAGGAAACGTCCACTGTAAAGCAAGGGCAAAAGAACTGGCAGAAAAACCACAAACAAGACAAGCAAAGGAGCAACCAGCAACAGCGACACTTCCATCTGATGATTGACCACCTGATTGAGGCGCGCACCCAGTGTGGGAATGCCCGACAACCGAGGAAAATAGTCGGTCTCCATAGCCGAAAAGACCATACCTGCATACGTCATCGTCATCACATAGCCCGCATTGTAGAGACCGACAGCCACCAGCTGTCCCGATGTATTGAGATATGAACGCACCACAAACTCAGCACTGCTGCCCAGAATACCTGCCAGCACAAAAGCGATGCCCAACCGTACCATTCCACCGCCTTCATCCATCAGTTTGCGCGACAATGAGAAAGACGGAACATATAGACGAAACGAAAAGGCTATGGTGGACAGGCACTGGGCGATGGCGAACAACACGAGGGACGGAACGATACCCGACTGTCCCCACGCATAATAAATAGGAACCGAGCACAACAAGGCCAAGAACACGCAGCAAAGGGTGATGATAGCCAAACAACGTAACTGGCGGACCGCTTTCAGAATGGCTGTCTCGCCACCGGTGATAGCCATCAGACCGACCACTGGCGAAAGCAGAATGAAATGGAGTGTATGGTCACCCCAAGTGAAAGTCCATTTGTTGAGAAGCGGACTGAGCGCCATACACACGAACATGCCCAACAGAGCCGTAAACAGACTCCATGAGCGAACTAACCTCACAACATGGCGAACCTGCACCTCGTCGCCTGCATCATAGGCTTCCGACAGGTTCTTCACCGCACTGAGCGACAATCCGAAATTGGTAGAGTCACTAACCAACTTAATCGTGGAATTGAAAAGCGACACCAATCCCATGCCATCCGGGCCGAGGATGAGTGCGACAAGCTTGTTGCGCACGATTCCGACCAGAATGCCAAGGCCCTGCACACCACCAAACAAGCTGGTATATTTCAAGATATGTGAATAGGAGGCGTCCTTTTCTAGATTTTCCATTAATATTTCAACGCTACTTTTCCCATATTATTATAATAAATTGTAACTTTGCATCAACATTAAGCCCGTTTTTTCACAGAAGGAAAATGTGCAGGGCTATTCCACTTGACAATATGGCCACTATGCAAAACAAGAACGAACAACCGCTGGTCAGTTTTATCGTGACGACCTATAACTTACCAACGAAGTTATTGCGCGAGTGCCTACAAAGCATCCTATCACTCTCCCTCAGCAAGGACGAGCGCGAGATTATCGTTATAGATGACGGTTCAGAGATGTCGCCACTCAATGACCTGGTGGAACTGCAGGACGACATCGTCTACATCCGTCAGCGTAATAAGGGGTTGCCAGCGGCACGCAACATGGGACTGATATGCGCACAGGGTAAGTTCATACAGTTTGTCGACGGAGACGACTACTTGATACAGATGCCCTATGAGCACTGCCTTGACATAGCCCGGTACAAGGAGGCTGACATCATTCTCTTCCATGAAACCAAACAGGCGGAGCCAGAGGTACCCTTCGAATACGACGGCCCCATGACAGGCGCGGCATACATGCACCAATATAACCTAAGAGCTTCAGCGTGTGGCTATCTGTTCAACTCGCAGATTTTGAGGTCACTCCGCTTCACTCCCGGCCTTCTGCACGAGGACGAGGAGTTCACTCCGCAATTGTTCCTAAGGGCTGAGCACGTATTTTACACAAAATCCAAAGCCTACTATTATAGGCAACGTTCAGGCTCCATCACTAACGACGGCAACATGCGGCACAACGCCAAACGCCTCAACGACACGGAACAAATCATTTTACGATTACTACAGATTGCTCAACAGGCGCCAGAGATGGAACGCGTGGCTCTCAACCGGCGTATCGCCCAACTAACAATGGACTATCTCTACAACATCATCCAACTGACGCATAGCGCACGGCATCTGAATGAAGCTATCGACCGATTGAGCAAACGGGGACTTTTTCCTCTGCCTGACAAGAACTATACAAAAAAGTACACGGCGTTCAGAAAAATGGTTAACACCAGAGTGGGACGCCGCATCCTATTGTTGGCGATACGATGAAAAGCATGAAAATCTTACTGATTGGAGAATACAGCAACGTCCACGCCACATTGGCTGAGGGCCTAAGGGTGTTGGGGCATCAGGTGACCGTAGTGAGCAACGGAGACTTTTGGAAAGACTACCCACGCGACATCGACCTATCCCGCAAGCCTGGAAAATTGAGCGGCATAGCCTATCTGGCACGTACCATTGCCCTACTGCCCAAAATGACGGGGTTTGACGTGGTACAACTCATCAACCCTATGTTTCTGGAACTCAAAGCACAACACATCAGGCCTATCTACAAGTTTCTGAGAAAGCACAACAAAAAAGTGTTTCTGGGTGCCTTCGGCATGGACTATTATTGGGTGCATGAAAATATCACACGCAAACCCTTGCGCTACAGCGATTTCAACATAGGAAACACACTACGCACTGACAAGGCTGCCCAAAGAGAAAGGCGCGACTGGGTGGGGACAACCAAGGAAAAACTCAACAAGATGATAGCCACCGACTGCGATGGCATCATAGCCGGGCTCTATGAGTATTGGGCATGCTACAAACCCGTATATCCCAACAAGACAACATTCATTCCCTACCCCATTAAGCCCGCAAAAACGACCAGTGGAGAAAGCAAAAACCTCTCAAACCATCCCCTGCGCCTCTTCATTGGCATCAGCAAAGGACGATCTGCTTACAAGGGTACAGACATCATGCTGGCAGCCGCCAAAGCTATCAAAGAGAAATATCCTGAAAAAGTGGAGCTACGCATTGCTGAAGGGCTACCTTTTGAACAATACTTGCAATCGATGGAAGGGGCCGACGCCATTCTCGATCAGCTCTATAGCTACACGCCTTCCATGAATCCGTTGGAAGCCATGAGCCGAGGCATCATATGCATAGGCGGAGGAGAACCGGAAAACTACGAAATCCTGGGCGACAAGGATCTGAAACCCATCATCAACGTACTGCCCTGCTATGAAAGCGTCTACAAAGCACTGGAGAGTATGGTGGAGCACCCGGAGGAAACAGAACGGCTCAAAAGGGAAAGCATCGAATACATCCAGCGTTACCATCACTATCTGAAAGTAGCACAGCAATATATCGACTTCTACAAAAGTCCAACAAAAACTCCAACCAGAGGCCCATCCACAAAACAATAATGAAACCAATAAAAAATAAGGATGATTTGTTTGCAATTTAGGATTTTAATCGTATTTTTGCAGCAATATAAAAAATGACTATGAAAGAGAAAAAAGCCATTACGCTTAAGACATTGACTAAGAGCAACGTATGGGATATTC
>CAVIOP010000174.1:0-4931 GCA_963644485.1 bacterium
GCCGGCCCAATGGAGGTTGTAAAAGTTGTATGAGTTGTATGGGTTGTCTTAAAAAAGCGGGCTGAAAGCGGAACAGACGGAGAGGGCGGTGGTCATTTCGCAGGAGCAGAATGAGATGCAGGCTTTCAAGAAGTGGTGTCTGGACATTAGCCCCACCGCACAAAGATGGAGAAACGTGAACTGGAAAAGGAGTTCAAGGATGCCCGACCTTAGCGTAGCCATCAATGACATCGTGAACGAACATCTGGAGATAGAAGAAACCACCATCGTAACCATCTGCAAATAAGAAAAAGCCAGGCTCCTGTGTGGCGGAGCCTGGCGTCGTGTCATCTGATCAGTATCTTTTTACCTTTGCTTATGAAACATCCTTTTCGCAATTGCTTTCCTGGGGGCATCCTCCTGCCTTGTAGGTCATAGATGGGAGATGCGGCGTCAGCGTCTGGTGAGCAGGCCGTCTCGCGGATGGCCAGAGCCTCGGCCTCCTGCTGGCTTTTTTCCTTGGCAATACGGTCGAGATAGTCGTTTGTGAACATGGGGGCCTCCGCCTTGTCGGGATATTGCCGGGAGTCGAAACACACACTGAACGTCTGCATGAGGTTGTCGGCTTTCTTGGCTAGGTAGACGGAAGTTCCGGCGTATGGAGCTGAGCCCGAGATGGTGAGACACACCTGTCCGTTGACGTTTTCTATCTTGTAGGTGCCATCGGCCTGCAGCCAAAAGGTCCAAAGCTGCTTGTCGCTGTCGTCGGCCACGCCAAGGCGCAGGGAACCATAAATCGACGTGAGATACTGACCTGTTGCCTTGTCCATTAACCGGTAGGTGTAAGGACGGTTGGTTGTGGTGATAACGAAACGCATGTTCGACTCATCGTTGTCGTCATCGATGATGAATGAGTTGGCTGGTCTCGATAGGAAGCGGTTGGAACGTTTCTCCAGGAGCAGCACTTCGTCGCCATCCTCGATCTTGTCTGCGCGCTTGAAACGATACATGTCATCGAAGACGCTGAGGTCCCACTCGTCATACCACCGTACGGTTGGAGCGCCCGAGCGCATGCTGATGGGCAGCCAGATGAGCTTCGAGCTCTCCAAGTTGCTGGAGTTCCAGCGGTCGCCGATGTAAATGAGTTTTCGGCTGTCACCATCCATCTTGTACACGTAGGCGCTTTGCGACTGGTAGGTGTTGCCTTGCACGTCGTCGGTGCAAAATTCCATGCCGCTTCCCGTCTTGTCCGTGAACTGCTTCTCATACTGCCATTTCTCGAGCAGGCTGCGCCCCCAAGCGTAGCGGCTTCGGTTGGGGTCCCATGAGGTACAGCCCGAGAACAGTCCGAAGTACAGGTCGTCGACACGGAAAAGTGCCGGTGCTTCATACTTGCTTTTGGGGAGGATGACGCAGCTGCTGTCTGTAGTCGAGAGGTAGTCGTCGGTCATGAGACAGTTCCACATGTCTTGGTTGCCGTTGATGCAGGCTTGGTAATAGAGCTGGCCGTCATCGTCCTTGAAGATGGACTGGTCGCGGGTGCGGCTGGTGTAAGTCGATGTCACCTTGTCGAGTGTGTAGGGACCTTCTGGCCGGTCGGCTGTGGCAAAAGCCACGAGGCCCACTTCGCCCTTGTTGTCGTTTTCCCAAACCACGTTCATCACCCATTTCCCTGATGCCTCGCTGTAGGCTATCTTGGGTCTGTAAAGCGCCCGTCCGGCGGCAAAGTCTTGGTAGTCGTCGCGTCCGTTTCCCTGCAACTTGACCGCATAGCCGAGGTCGGTCCAGTTGAGCAGGTCCTTGGAGCGATAGGCACCCACGCCAAGGCAATCATTCTTGCTGCGGCGGTCGCCAATCCAATAATAGTAGTCGCCGTCCTTGACGACGCATCCCGCATGGGCGTTGATGGCCTTCCCACTGGTGTCATACCATGTTTGTCCGGGCTTGAAACTTGTTTGCTGCGCCATGATGGCTGTGTGTCCGCTGACCAGCAAGGCCAAGGTGCATAGGGTGATAGCGTGTTTCATGTTGGTTGACTTTATCGGTTTTTGTTATTTGTAGCGACCATACGTGGTGGTATGTCGGACGAACGTGCCGTCCACAGGCAAAATTGCGGCAATTTCATGGAATGGGGGAGTAGAATTGATTTTTCGATGTCGAATAATGAGCCACCTGCCACTTTTGAGCCATTTCTCTACTTGATGGAAGTCATTTTCGTCTTCCCTGACACACAAGAAAACATCCCCGCCAAGTCATCGTTTTGTCGCCGACAGGCGCGGCGTGATGACTGGACGGGGATGGAAAGAGAGAGGGTGGGGTGTGGGGTACGCGGAGAGGGCCTTAGAGGATGACGCCCAGAGACAGGCTGTGGAACTTGGGGCCATACTGCGTGTCGAGCACCTCGCAGGGGTTGTACTTCACGTAGATGTCGATCACCGGGTTCACAAAGGTAGCCATGAGGTCCACGGTGACCTTGTTGTGGTGCAAGCCCTTGTCTTTCTGTTTGTATCTTGTACCGTCGAGCGTGTAGCGCGTCTTGATCGACGAGTGTGTGGTGCAGTCGATGACGGGACCTATGGAGAATCCCCAGTCCTTCTTCTCGTAGCGGTACATGAGGGGAATGATGAGGCTGAAGGTCTTGATGCGCGAGAACTTCGGGTCGGCTCCCTCGGGCAGCGGCTCCACGCTGACGTTGCCATCAGTGGCTTTCACAAACTGGTTGCGGTTGGTCATCCGCCAGTTTTTCCATTCCACGCCGAAGCCCACCGAGAAGCGGCTTCCGTCGTGCCAGGGATGCACACCCCAGTCGATGTAGAGACCGAAGTTGGCACCTCCCCAGAGGTTGGTGTTCACATTGTTGTCGGAGCCGGTGTTGCCGTTGAACCCACAGAAGAAGTGCAACTCCGAGTCGTGGCAGTCATACCTGTCGTGCTTCTTTGTGGTAGTAATCTTGTTGCCCAGTCCGAAGGTTACGAGTCGGCCTGCCACCGAAGCGCTCTCGTAGTTGCCGTCGGTGTTTTGCAGCGAAGCCTCATAGTGGTATGTGGGTCGTTCGTCGGTGCCGTCTACCGTCACGCTGAGCAACGAGTCGGCATTGACGATGGTCACCCGGTGCGCATGGGTCACCTTTATGGTGTCGCCCGGTTCGGCGGCCTGTGTGCTGACTGCGGCCACGAGAGCCGCCGTGATAATCATTGTTTTCATGTCTGTATCGTGTTTTTTATTTGTTTATCTTCTTGTTGAGTTCGCTGATGCTGCCCACGGTGCCCTCCATGTAGAGCAGCGTCACGCCATACCGTCCGCCGTTCTCCTTGGTGCAAACGAGACTCACAAAGCGGTTGTATCCCCCCTGTGGGCGTAGCATGCCTATCACCGATGAGCGTCGGCCTGCCCGCTGCTGCACCGTTGAGCCCTGGCCGGCAGTCTTCAAGTCCTGTTTCACGGCTTCCGCACACAGGTCGCGCTCCTTGCGTGTGGCCACGAAGCGAGCACTGCGGTAGTAGCACAAGCCATACTTGCTGAGCGACGGCCCCTTCACCTTGGTCACCACCATGCGGTCGTCGGTCACCACCTTGCCGTCGAAGATGCGGCTTATCTTGAGCGATGCCGACTGGGCGCCGGCGGCTGTGGCAACCAGCAACATCAGCAGCAGTGATATGATTGGTTTTGCTTTCATGATATATGTTTTTGTTCTTTTTGTCCTTGCATGAGGTTCAATGCATGTCATCGTATTGTCCGAATGCATCTCTCAGTTCGCTGCCCACATCGGGTGTGGCACTTTGCGCATCGGTCAGGGTGCGCTCCACCTCGTGCATCACCGCCTCGCGGTCGGTGAGTCGCTGGCCATAGGCCACCATCTCGCAGTCGTCGGCCGGCCGCAGCCACACGGCCGTCACGATGCCTGCCGTGGCCACTACGGCCGCTGCTATGGCTAACCGCCGCCATCGGCTTCGGCTCTTGAGACTGACCACCTTGGCTTGGGGTGCAGGCTCACAGTCTTGCAGCTGGTACATGTCGAGAAACATCTGTCTGAGGGGTTTGAGCTCGGCGCTGATGTGTTCTGACGTGAAGAAGGCGTAGAGCTCCTGCTCTTCCTGGAGCGTTGTGGCTCCCTCGAAGTATCGGTCGACCAGTTGTCTTGCTTTTGTCTCGTTCATATCTCGTTTTGTTGATAGCGTTTCAGGTATTTGTCCCTGACGGCCATGCGCGCCCGGCTGAGCGCTTTCCTGACGGCAGCCTCGGTCATGCCCAGCGTGTGGGCTATGTCATCCATCTCGTGTCCCTCGATGTGGCGCAGGCGTAGCACTGTCTGCTGCACGACGGGCAACTCGGTCACGATGTCCATCATGCGCTCCACGGCCTCGTGGCGCTGCGCCGTGTCGCTGGTGTCGTCGGCTTTGCCCAGAAGTGTCACGTCCTCGGTGTGGGGTGTGCGTCGCAGGAGGTCGAGGCAGAGGTTGCGGGTGACGACCCTTGCCAGAGGTGCCATGGGACTGCGCAGGTCGATGCGCATGTCCCACAGGCGCATCAGGCAGTCTTGCACGATGTCCTCGGCCACGTCGTTGCGCCGCACGTATTGCAGGGCTTCGCTGAGCAAGCTCGGGCGCAGGTGGGCCGCTTCGTTTTGGAATTCTTCGGTCGTCATTTCTGTTCTTATTACGCAAAGGTAGGCGATTTGTGACAAGGTGGCAAGCATTTTTTGTCTTTTCCTTAGATTTAAGCCAATCGTTTAGTAATAATAAGAAACTCGAGTTTTGGATTTGGTTGTTATGACCCATAAGGTTAGGCAAAGGAGGCAGTTATGGAATACTACATGAACCGATGCTGGCAGAACACAGTCTGCGTGAGCCGCGGGCAGAACACAGTCTGCGTGAGCCGATGCGGGCTGAACAGTGTCTGCGTGAGCCGATGCGGGCTGAAAGCCCAAAAGTACTTAGCCCAGGGCACCGCCC
>CAVIOP010000175.1:0-4926 GCA_963644485.1 bacterium
CGGTGCCCTGTGGGTCGTATGCGAGCGATAGGCGCACACTATGGGGTCGCGGGCTAGGTAATTGCTGGGCTTTCAGCCCGCTTTGGCTCACGCGTTGTAGATCCGAAACTTGAATATTTATTGGTGTCAAGCAAGATTTCGGGCATAGGCCCGAGGGCCGTGTTATCCGCAGTGGAAGAACCGCTCGACGAGCTTGTGCAGGGCAGCAGCGTCCTCGGCGAGGTCGGCGCGCAGCGTGCGGTCGCCGAAGGCACGCAGTGCGGCCTCAATGCCGTCTATCATGGCCGGACTGAACACGCCGTGACGCTCGAAGATGTCGCGCTGGCGCTCCAGGCAGTCGGCCGAGGCCGCACAGCTGTCGGGCAACTGTCCGAGGGCGGCGGCGCGGCTGGCGAAGGCTTCGTCGTGTATGTTGTAGTCCACGTAGGTGCGCTCGGCCAGTTCTCTCGCCCCCTGCATCTCGAAACCGTGACGGCAGGCCACGCAGAGACCGGCGATGAGCTGATAGACATCGGCCGAGCCGTCGGGCGAACGCATCTCCACGGTCTGCTTGAGCGACGTGTCGTAGTCCGCTGCCGGCTCGCCGGGGTTGGCCACGCCACACATGTCGCGTCCCGAGGTCCATCCCAGCGGCACCCTGACGAGCACCGACCGGTTGCAGTCGCCCCAGCACACGTTGGTGGGTGCCTCCTGATGGGGCACCAGGCGCAGGTAGGACGTGGGGTTCTTGTTGCCGAAGGCGGTGATGGCGGGCGCCACGTCCATCATGCCTGCAATGATGGTGCGTGCCTCGTCGCTGAGCTGTCCGCCGCGTGTCATCATGTTGCGGCCGTCTTTCATGATGCGCATGTGTATGTGGAGCCCCGAGCCCGCCTTGCCTGTGGTGATCTTGGGAGCGAAGGTGACGGTGAGGCCCATCCGTGCAGCCACGTTTCTCATCACCCATTTGGCCACCATGAGCTGGTCGGCGCTCTGCTCGGCCTCTACGGGCAGGAACTCTATCTCGCCCTGCTCGTAGACATAGCCGTCCTTGCGGAAGTTACCCACCTCGGAGTGGCCGTATTTGATCTGTCCGCCGGTGCGTGCGATGCAGTCCATGCAACGGGCACGGTAGTCCACCGTCTTGGCGAAAGGTGCCGACTCGTGGTATCCGCGCTGGTCGGTGGCGGGGAAGAAGCCGTCGTCGGGCACCACCACGTAGTATTCGAGCTCGCCCATGGTGTGGAAGTCCATGCCCGTCACCTCTCTGAAGACGCGTGTGGCCTTGCGCAGCGTGTGCTCGGGCGCACTCTCGAGGGGCAGGCCGTCCCTGTCGAAGAACGAGGCCAGCAGGCACAGCGTGGGCACCTCGGCAAAGGGGTCGACGAAGGCGGTGCTGAAGCGCGGCACCACGTAGAGGTCGCTGCTGCCGGCACTGATGAAGGGGAAGAGGCTGGAGCCGTCGACACGCTCGCCGCAGGTGAGCACGGTGTCGAGGTAGGCGAGGTTGTTGATGGTGAAGCCCAGCGTCTTGAGCTTGCCGTCGCCGCCCGGATACATGAAGTTGACCATCCGTATGCCGTTGTTGCGGATGTAGCGGATGATGTCGGCCTTGGTGAAGTCACTGGCCGGTTTCTGCAGGTACGTCACCACCTGGTTGGCGTTGAGTGTCAGTTCGTTGATGTTCATAGCAAAGGTTGTTTACAGGTTTTCAGGTTCATGCCTTATCTGTTGCAAATATAGACAATAAACGGACAGGTGCAAAATGTTTTCGCCATTATTTTGCTATGCAGACAAGGAAACCCCGGCACGTTTGGAGTCTCCAAAACGTACCGGGGTTTCCTTGTCTTATGCCGGTGGGCAGGTCGCCTGTCAGTTGGCCGGCATGGCGGCGCGCAGGCCCGTGAGGCCGCGGCGTATGAAGTCCTTGGTGCCGCTGCCGTCGTTGACATAGGCCTTGACCATCTCGGCGTATTCCATGGCATCAAGCAACCGTTGGGAGGGGTTCTTTATGGCGTGAGCCTCCTCGAGGGCTTCAAGCAGTGGCTTCAGGTCGGAGGGCTCGGCGAGGTTGCCGGGACGCATCATGCTCAGCGCGGCGTTGAGCTCGCTGACCAGCGCGGCGCCGTTGCCCTGGCGGTTGTCGAGATAGGCCTTGAGGGCCTCGTAGCGCTGGCGCATGGCATCGATGCCGTTCTTGGCCCACGGCGCATACTCGGGCACCTTGGTCTGCATGTCGTCCCAGGCCTGCTGCTCCTCAAGGCGCTTGGCGGCCACACGCATCAGCTCGGTGAGCGTGGCGTTGTCGACGTAGGTGGTATCCTCGACGGGGGCGTCGAGACGGAAATAGTGGGTGATGTGTCGGTCGGCGTCGTAGTCGGGCACGAGGTCGAGGCGGTCGGCATCGGCTGGGCTGTGGAGCGTGGCCTCATCCCATGAGTGTATGTCCTTGGCGGCCATGACCAGCGGACCGCGCATCAGCGCCGCCGCCCACATGGGCTTGTAGTTCTTGTTGCGCGTGATGTCCATCTTGTCGGGCGTGTAGTCGAGGTGAGGGCCGTAGGGCATGGTCACCACCACGCTGTCGCCTCGCTGCCACTGGCGTGCGGGCACGGTCACATAGGAGCCGGGCTGGTAGCTGGCGGCCAGCTCGCGGCCGTTGACGGTGACGGAGAAGCCGCTGGTGGCCCAGTAGGGCACGCGGAGCTTCATGGTGAAGGCCTTGCGTCCTTTCTCCATGCGGATGACCGACCGTTCGGCGGGGAAGGCACACTGCTGGCTGAAGGTCATGCCCTGCCAGGTGGCCCGTGTGGGCAGGTAGAGACCCACCCAGAGCGTGTCGGCGGCGGTGTAGTAGGTTGCCTCCTGGTACTTCACGTGGTTCTCGGCTCCCGTGCCGCCGCAGCAGGTCGACTGCGGTGTCTCGTTGCCCCAGGGCTTGCTGGCGTCGAGGCCCACGGCATACTGGTAGAGCACGGCATACTGGCGCGGGTTGACGGAGCCTACGAGCTGGTTGTAGAGCACGCGCTCATAGTAGTCCATGTAGCGTGCGTCGTTGGGATGGTAGGCGTTGAGGTCCTTGGTGAGCTTGGCGAGGTTGTAGGCGCAGCAGGTCTCGTTGATGTCGGGGCCTGCGGGGTTGGTGGCCAGGCTCACCATCTGCTTGTAGGGCTGGCGGAACATCTCGCCGTTGCCCACGCCGCCCATGGCGTAGCGGTAGCGTCCCTGCACGAGGTTCCAGAAGTTGTCGGCGATGTGCCAGTAGTAGGGGTTGTTGTTGGAGCGGTAGGAGCGCAGGGCACCCACGATCATGGGTATGTGCTGGTTGGCGTGGCGGTCGCGTATGGCGTCGACGCCCTTGGCCAGCGGCGCATAGAAGGCGGGCGCGTCGAAGAAGGAGGCGGCCTCGATGAGGTGCGCCTTCTCGGTCTTGTCGGCCGTCATCTCCGAGAGCCGCGAGAGCGACTCCTGTATGCCTCCGAGCTCGCCGGCGATGTACATGTTCCACATCTCGTAGCGGTTGCCGGGCTTGCTGCGGCGCTCGGCCTGCGTGCCGTCGGTCTTGACGTAGGTGCGGTAGTGCAGGCGGTTCCATATCCAGAGACCCATGTCCTTGGCGATGGCGAGGGCCTTGGCGGATACCTTCTTGTCATCGACGAGGTTGGCCACGTCGATGAGTCCCGCGAGCTGCTTGTGGATGGTGTAGTAGGGTGCCCACACGCCCTCCTCGTTGTTGTAGGGTGCATAGCGCTCGATGAGTGCGCAGTGCTGCGCGGGTATGGCGTTGATGTATCCGTAGCCGTAGTGGGCATAGTCGGCCTTGTAGCGGTCGAAGTCCTGCCAGGTGCCGCCCATGTTCGGGAGCTCGGCTTCGGGTGCGAGGTCGCGTGCCTCGCGGTAGCGTCCCAGCTCCTTGTCGAAGACGAAGGTGCGCTCCTGGCACTCGCGCATCTGGTCTACCACAAGCTTGATGTTCTTCTTGATCTGCTGGCGCTTGGCCTTGTCGGGGCAGGCCACATAGGCCATGGCCATGGCCGAGAGATAGTGGCCGGTGCCGTGTCCCTTGAGCTTCGTGGTGGGCGAGTCCCAGCCGTCGGCCTCGGGATAGCCCTCGGTGGAGAGGCCGTAGGTGTCGCGGTAGTTGTAGACCTGCTGGCGGGGGTCGAGCGAGAGCAGGTTGTCGATGTCGAGGTCACGGTTGTGCGTGAGGCGGTTGTCGCCGATGAGCTGTACGCTGCCTAGTGGCAACGGCTCGGCCACGGGCGTCGGCGCGGGCACGCTCGCCCCTGCAGCCACCACGCTGACGTGTGCGGTGATGGGGTATCCGGCAGACGTCTTGTTGTCGCCGATGACATATCCCTGCACGTCGTAGGCCGAACCGGCGGGATGCTTGGCGGCATCGGCGGCCTCCTGCTCGGTCTCGAGCGACGAGTTCATCCACTTCACCTGCCTGTATTCGCCGCTCCCGTCGGTGTAGGTCACCCAGAGACGGTAGGGCAGCATGGGTACCGTGCCGGCGGTGGCGGTGACGGCAACGGGCGTGACAGTCTTGATTTTTGCCCCCTGGGCGGCGGCAGAGAGCGACGTCGCGAGGCAGAGGGCCAAGAGTGTAGTCTTTTTCATATTGTCAAAATGGTACGATGGTCGTTTGCGCAAAGATAAGAAAAAAAACACGCAAACGGGCCTGCTGCACTGACATTTGGATTTCTTTGCCATGCTTTTGGACGCTTTTGCCATCCGCCGCCACTTGCGGACGTACTTCAGGGCGGGGCATGGCATACAAACTAATGCCACCTCGCTTACTCAAGAATTCATGCTGTCTGTTATTTTATTCAAGTTTCGGATTTACAAAGCGTGAGCCGATGCGGGCTGAAAGCCCAGCAAGTCCATAGGCGGGCTGAAAGCCCAGCAATTACCTAGCCCAGGGCAAGCGAAGCGGCGCCCTGG
>CAVIOP010000176.1:0-4830 GCA_963644485.1 bacterium
CCAGGGCGCCGCTTCGCTTGCCCTGGGCTATGGAATTGCTGGGCTTTCAGCCCGTTCCTTTAAGACAACCCATACAACTCATACAACCTTTACAACTTTAGTCACACCCCAACGGAGAGACAACCGAAACAACTTTCTGTTGGGCCGCCAGCGTTTGCTGGTTTCCCGGCCGGCCGGCGAAACGCGGGCACGGCGGAAAGGAATGGCGGTTTACTCGAAATAGTAGAGGAACATGGCGTTGCCGCTCAATGCCGGCTTGCGCTGGCCCTCCACCTCGATGGCGAACTTGATGGTGGCCTTGCAGATGCCACGCAGGTTCTCGATGTTGGCCAGCGATGCCACCAGGCGCACGCGGCTGCCCGTGATGACCGGCACACCGAACTTCATGTTGTCCATGCCGTAGTTGACCATCATCTTCAGATTGTTCACCTCGATGATCTGCTCCCACATATAGGGCAACAGCGACAGTGTGAGGTACCCGTGTGCGATGGTGCTATGGTAGGGGCTCTCCTTCTTGGCGCGCTCCACGTCGACGTGTATCCACTGGTGGTCGAGTGTGGCATCAGCAAAGTGGTTGATGCGGTCCTGGTCCACTTCGAGCCACTCGGAAGCTCCGAGCTGCTGGCCCAGGTGTGATGCAAACTCCTCATAGGAGTTGATAATCAGTTTGTCCATAAGTCGTTTCTTTTCTTGTTCGCTGGCCCCTGCGCGGGGCCGCGCGTGGTGTTATACAATGGTGCAAAGGTACTAAAAATTGCACGAGCCAGCCGCCCGTGTGCAATATCCGCACCATCAAATTAGTTTTCTTTAACTATCACCGGTGGCAGTGTGTGCCACGACGGGCTCGCCCAAGCCCTTGCCGCCCAACATGCGTTCGTTGCAGTCAGCCTAAAGGGCTTTCGTGTAGTCGAAAGGCTCGGGCGCCTGCCGGTTGATGACGATATCGTAGGCGGCGCCATCCGTCCAGTCGGTGTCATTGAGGTCGGGTGTGACGCGTCCGGTGATGTGCAGCTTCTCCAGCACCCAGGGCACGTAATAGGCGCACATGAAGGAGTGGTAGCGGTTCGAGCGGGGCAGCGACTGGGCATAGGCTTCGGGCGAACCGTACTGCGCGATGCCTTTCAGCGCGATGGTCACGCCGGTGCTGCAGCCGACGAACGAGGTGGTGTCGCAATAGGCACTGATGTCCTCTACTGGCAGGGTGAACACAAACGGCAGCGTGTCGGGTGTCTGAGCATAAACAGCGTTGATGCCTCCGTTCAGATAACTCTTGCAGTAGAGTGTGCCCCAGTCCTTGCGCGTGACCATGCAGTCGGCAGGCACGGCGGTCGAGGTGGTCCTGAAGGCCACCTGCATCGACATGCCGCCTATCTCGAACGTGCCCACGGGCGACACGGTGAGCGAACGGTTTGCATAGTTGGCGGCTATCCAGGCATACAGCCCCTCATAGCGGCCCGAGATGGTCATGGCCTGCTGCAGCTTGAAGCCGTTCATGCTCTCCGTGATGCTTGCCATCTTGCTGTATACGCCATTGGCCTTGTCCTGGTCCTGGTGGCGCATGCCGGCGGTGGCCAGCACGTAGAGGGGGATGGTATCGCCTGTGGAGAGCGTGCATTGGGAGGTCATCTGTTCCAGATACTTGCGCACGCTGTCGGGATGGTTGGCCACATCAGACAGCGCACCGCCCTTCGACCGGGCTTTCTCCTCGGCGTTGGTGGGGAACAGGCGGTGTATGCTGCTGTCGGCCTTGATCTCGTAGACCTTGAGGCGCGAGCCGGTGCTTCCCGCATCGATGACGGCTATCTTCTGCGGAAGGGCGAGCGACGGTTGTCCGCCCTTGCTGGTGTTGTCGTTGCTGGCGGTCATGGTCATGGCAAATGCCATGCAGAGGACAAGCACCATCGTCAGTTTGTGCTTTGTTGTCGTGTACTTCATTCTGAAAATAATAACATCCTGTGAAACCTGACCGCACACGCCCGACAGAGCGGCGCGCGGTCTTGACGCTGCAAAATTACGAACTTAATTCGTAAATGCCGGTGATGGGCGGATTTTTATTTCCTCATCGCTGGCAGAGCCTGCCCCGACGAGCTTTTTTTTCATTTTGTAGGGCCACGGCCCCATAATCGTGCAGTTTTTTCGTACCTTTGCACCAAATGCAAAATAAAAACAGTATCAGATGAATATAGAACAAGAGATCAGCTCGGCGGCCCTGGCGGCCGTCAAGGAGCTCTACGGAGTCGACGCCACACCGTCGATGGTCCAGTTGCAGAAGACCAAGCCGGGCTTCGAGGGCAACCTCACGCTCGTGGTCTTCCCCTTCCTCAAACTGTCGCACAAGAAGCCGCAGGACACCGCCGCTGAGCTCGGCGAGGCACTCGTGCGCCTGTCGGAGGCCGTGGCCGGATACAACGCCGTGGGCGGCTTCCTCAACCTCGTCATCGCCCCGGAGGCATGGCAGAACCTGCTCGCCACCATCGATGCCGACCCCACCTACGGCATGCGCCAGGCCGGCGAGGACGCACCGCTCGTCATGGTCGAATACTCATCGCCCAACACCAACAAGCCCCTGCACCTCGGCCACGTGCGCAACAACCTGCTGGGCGGAAGCCTTGCCAGGATCCTCGAGGCCAACGGCAACAAGGTGGTCAAGACCAACATCGTCAACGACCGCGGCATACACATCATGAAGTCGATGCTCGCATGGCTCAAGTGGGGCAACGGCTGCACACCCGAGTCGACCGGCAAGAAGGGCGACCACCTCATCGGCGATTTCTATGTGCTCTTCGACAAGCACTACCGCGAGGAGGTGGCCCAGCTCAAGGCTCAGTATGTGGCCGACGGCATGGACGAGGAGAAGGCTGAGGAGAAGGCCAAGCAGGACGCGCCGCTCATCCAGGAGGCCCACCACATGCTCGTCAAGTGGGAGCAGGGCGACAAGGAGATACGCGACCTCTGGACGAAGATGAACAACTGGGTCTACGCCGGCTTCGACGAGACCTACAAGGCGCTGGGCGTCAGCTTCGACAAGATCTACTATGAGAGCAACACCTACCTCGTGGGCAAGAAGAAGGTGATGGAGGGTCTCGACAAGGGCCTCTTCTACCGCCGCGAGGACGGCAGCGTGTGGGCCGACCTCACCGCCGATGGCCTCGACGAGAAGCTCCTCATCCGCTCCGACGGCACATCGGTCTACATGACGCAGGACATCGGCACCGCCGAGATGCGCTTCAACGACTTCCCCATCGACAAGATGATCTACGTCGTCGGCAACGAGCAGAACTACCACTTCCAGGTGCTCTCGCTCCTGCTCGACCGGCTGGGCTTCAAGTGGGGCAAAGACCTCGTGCACTTCTCCTACGGCATGGTCAACCTGCCCAACGGCAAGATGAAGAGCCGCGAGGGAACGGTGGTCGACGCCGACGACCTCGTCGCGCAGATGATCAGCGAGGCACGCCGGACATCTGACGAACTGGGCAAGTTCCACGACATGAGCGAGAGCGAGAAGCAGGAGGTGGCGCGCATCGTCGGACTGGGCGCACTGAAGTATTTCATCCTCAAGGTCGACGCACGCAAGAACATGCTGTTCAACCCTGCCGAGTCGATCGACTTCAACGGCAACACAGGGCCTTTCATACAGTACACCTACGCACGCATACAGAGCATCAAGCGCAAGGCTCAGGAGGCGGGCATCGACACGCTCGCCGCTGCCACAGCCTATGCACCCAACGCCAAGGAGGTGGAGGTCATCCAGAAGCTCGACGCCTTCAAGGTGGCCGTGAAGGACGCCGGCGAGAACTACAACCCGGCCGGCATCGCCAACTACTGCTATGAGCTGACGAAGCTCTTCAACCAGTTCTACCACGACTACAGCATCCTCTCTGCCGACACCGACGCCGAGAAGGCCTTCCGCCTCAAGCTCGCCGCCAACGTGGGCAAGACGCTCCGCAACGGCATGGGCCTGCTGGGCATCGAGGTGCCCGAGCGCATGTAAGCATGGACCGTTCCTATCCCTCTCAGCCACAGGCGCACACTGCCCAGGCTCTGCAGCTGCCGCCCGAGGTGACAGCCAATGCCTGGGCCGTCGATGCCGCCTGCTCGGGCAACCCCGGCCCCATGGAGTACCAGGGCATCGACCTCACCACCGGCCGGCAGGTGTTCCACTACGGCCCCGTGCACGGCACCAACAACATCGGCGAGTTCCTGGCCATCGTCCACGCCCTGGCACTCCTGGACAAGCTGGGCATCACCGGCAAGACGCTCTACTCCGACTCCTACAACGCCATCCTCTGGGTGAAGAAGAAGCAATGCCGCACCAAGCTCGTCCGCAACGCGCAGACGGAGCCGCTCTACCAGATCATCCAGCGCGCCGAGCAGTGGCTGCGCTCCCACACCGTCAGCGTGCCCATCGTGCAGTGGGACACGCGCCGCTGGGGCGACATCCCCGCCGACTTCGGGCGCAAATGACCCGTCAGGCAGGATAGTCAAGACAGAACATGAACCTATTAGGGAAATACGGATATGGAATATGATATAAAGGACAAAATAGAATGGACGGTGGTATTTCTCTCCGAGTTCGGGAAACGGCATGGGCTGACGCTCAAGCAAGCCTTCAACTATCTGCTGCGCTACAAAGGCATCAACTTTGTGGAGCGGCACTATGACTATCTGCATACCCAGTCGTTCGCATCCGTAGTGGACGACATGACCGAGTATTGCGGCAAAATGGGAGGAGGCCTACGATGAAATTATACTAGAGTCTCGAAATAGATATTTCTTTCCCGAATGTTCGAATATTCGACTTTCTTTTAAGTTAACATTCGAACGATTCGA
>CAVIOP010000177.1:0-4785 GCA_963644485.1 bacterium
GGGCCGGCTGTGGTCGAGGTGCAGCACGATGGCGCTGTAGCGTATCTGCTTGCCGCGGATGCCCGCATTTGTCAGACGTTCGCCCAGCTCGCGGTCTTCGCCCCCATACTGCATGCGCTCGTCGAAGCCGTTGGCAGCCAGAAGGTCGGTGCGCCACCCGCTGCTGTTCATGCCGTTCCAGGAGGCGCGGGTGGGCGTGATATGGTTCATGAACGCTGCAAAGACATCGTTGCCGAAGAGCTTTGTGCACTTGAACGACCTCTTCAACCCCTGTCGGCGCAGCCACGACAGGCTGAACGCCTGCCCCGAGGCGATGTCGTTGCGCGTGAGCTGCCGACTGATGTCCATGGGCAGCTTGAAATAGCCTCCCGAGAGGAAGCGCCCCCGCTGCGCCATCCGCTCGTGGGTGGCGAGGAAGTCGGAGCGGGGCACGCAGTCTTGGTCGGTGACGACGATGTAGTCGCTCTCCGCCATGCTGAGCGCACGGTTGAGGATGATGGTCTTGCGGAAGCCGTGGTCCTCGTGCCACACGTGGCGGATGGGCAACACCCCCTCAAAGCGCCTGATGAGGTCGGCGGTCTCCGGGCCCGACCCGTCATCGGCCACGATGATCTCGTCGGCGTGTCGCGTCTGCATCTCGTATCCCCACAGTGTCTTCTCCAACCATTTTGGATTGTTGTAGGTCGAAATGATGACACCGATGGTCATAGGCTTTTGGTTTGAACTTGATATCATGATGGTGCAAATTTACTCCTTTTCCGCATGACCGGCAAGGATATGGACATGATTTTCCGGTCTGTGCACCATGAAAACGGAAAATGGGATGGCGGCGGCATTTTTTGCTGCGGCCGTATAATATAATAAGAGGTGAAACGTTCTCATTACATAACCAAACCCACCAAAGCATGAACCATTACATAGAGGTCATCACCGTGAGCAAAGCCAAGACTGACGTTGACCAGGTGTTCAGACAACTGGGCTATCACAACCTGACCCCGATGCGCAAGAGTGTCAATCCTGTGTCGCGTTTCCTGATCAAGCTGTGCGGCGTGACGCGCATCCTGACGTCGGTCCACCGTGGCGACAACCTGTGCCTGCAGTATCCGATGAAGAAGTTTTACCATCTGGCTTGCACGTTCGCCCACTGGAAAGGGGCCAGGGTCGTCACCATCGTGCACGACCTCGATGCCTTCAGGCGCAAGAAGATTACTGCCGAGCGCGAGCGTTACCTCCTCAACAAGACCGATGCCCTCATCGTCCACAACCCGACGATGCTCGACTATATGGACAGCCAAAACTTCCAGGGACGCCTCTACAACCTTCAGATTTTCGATTTCCTGACGAAGGCCTCGCCGAAGCAGTATGTGTCGCCCCATCAGCCGTGGCGTGTGGTCTACACCAGCAATCTCAGTCGATGGCGCAATGCCTTCGTCTATCGGCTGCAGGAGGTGATGGGCAGTTGGACTGTCACGCTCTATGGTCCAGGCTATGAGGATGCGGCACAGCCGAAGCCCGGCGTGACCTACATGGGCAAGTTGCCCGAAGAGGAGCTCATCGGCAGCGTGGAAGGTGACTTCGGACTGGTGTGGGACGGCGACTCGTTTGACGAGTGTGCAGGCGACTGGGGTGAGTACCTCCGCATCAACAATCCCCACAAGACCTCGCTCTATCTGCGTGCCGGTCTGCCCGTCATCGTGTGGAAGGAGGCGGCCTTGGCTCCGTTTGTCACGGAGAACCAGTTGGGCATCGCTGTCGCCTCGCTGCGCGACATCGACAAGGCATTGGCCGGCCTTACGCCGACCGCCTATGCGGCCATGAAGGCCAACGCCCTCGACATGAGCAGGAAACTGGGCGACGGATATTTTGAGAAGGAGGCCTTCCGCCAGGCCACGGCCGACATGAGCGTGTAGCACTAAGCTGCACTGGGCACAAGGCGTGCCGGTGCGAAGGCCCCGGCCGGCGGTCGGGGCTATTTCTTCTTGTTGAGTTTTCTTTTCAGTCTCCAGGCGGCAATCTTTACGAAATAAGCCGGCAGCTTGAAGGCAAAGTTGTAAAGGTTGTGCGTGGCGGAGAAGCGCTTGTCGACACCGAACGGCCGCAGGTCGACAGGACCCAGGCAGGGCACGTAGCGCACACGGCTCGTGATGCGCAGTTCGTTGCTCACATTGTGCCCATGCACGTTTTCCAGCCAGTAAGGCTTGTCGCTGACATCCACGTTGGGCAACATCTTGCGTGCACTGGCATGCCCATAGTACTGCACGGTGTGGAAGTCGCCTTGTGCTTCCTCCACCAGGGTGAGGAAATGGTTGTGCGGATAGTGCATGCGCACGATGGCGTTGAGCCGCACGAAATACTGCATGCCCCACACGAAGCTGTAGAGCGTGTGGCGCCGGTCGTTGAGGAAGAGCTGCTGCACGCGCTCCACGTAGTCGCAGCTCAGTGCATCGTCGTTGTCGAGGTTGCTGGTGATGACGAACTGGTCGTCCGCATCGAGCAGGTCTCTGACGGTTCGGCGGATGAAGCGGCAGTTGACGGCTTCCTCATGGCTGAGAAACTCCACGGCCTCTTCGGCGCTGAAGAAGCAGGGGCGCAGCTGGGGCACGCGTTGCCGATAGCCGTCGATGCGCCGGCGCATCTCGGCGGGCGTGTCCTTGTCGAAGAGACAAAGCCATGTGAAGTTTTTGTTGGTCTGCCCTTCCACCGACGGCAGGCAGAACCGTTCGAAGAGGTCGAAGCGCTGCGTCAGCCAGTCGGCGGTCTGCGTGGCGCGGTGCGTCTTGTCTTCTTTCCAGATCTTCAGGTTGAAGAGGGTGATGATGAAATGCTTGTATGCGGGTTGTCGGTTTTCCATGATGATAGTCTTCTATAATTCCAGGTTGAACATCACGCGGTGCTTCTTGCCGTAGCGTGTCCAGAACTGCCGCCTTCTCTCCAGGGCGAAGGCCACGCAGGCGTCGCTGTCGAAGCCGCGTGCCTCGGCATAGGCGCGCACAAGCAACACGAAGAACCGCTTGGGGCCCCACAGCCTGATGAAGTTGAGACATCCCTGCCGTTGGTCGACGGAACCGAAATGCATGCGGTTGATGTCGACCAGCGAGAAGTGGTAATGTCCGTCGGCATCGACATGGTAGAGCACGTTGCCGGGCGAGTAGTCGCGGTGCATCAGCTGCTTGTCGTGCATGGATGCCGTGAAACGGCCCAGGGCCTCGGCCAGCGCCTCATAGGTGCCCGGCTCGGCATTGCCCACATCCTTGAGCGTGTGCTCGTAGCTGCACTGCAGGCTGATGAAGAAGCTGAAGCCCAGAAGGCCTCTGCGACGCTCCTCGATGTAGGCCACAGGTTCGGGCGTGTCGATGCCCGCCGCCAGAAGGCGCTGCGGATAGCGGAAGGCGCGCTGTCCCTTGGGCTTGCGGATGCCCAGTGAGTAGACCAGACGGTTGGGGCCTTTAGGCACGCAGTAGCGTTTCACGTTGAGCACGGTGCCGTTGGGGGTGTCGAGCACCTTGATGACGTTCCTGTCGTTGTAGATCTCCCGCCCCTCGTGTTCAAACATGGTGGGTATGCGCTCGAGAAAGGCCCGCAGCGGCTCGTATTTCGGATTGACGGTGATGGTTGTCTTCATGCGTTGTCGGTGTTTTTGCGTGGGACCACCTTGCCGTCCTTGATCTCGAAGCGACGCTCAAACTCCTCACGCGTGCGCTTCCACCGGTTGTGGGTCCAGAGATAGCACTGCGGGTCGCGGCGTACCGACATCTCCAGCAGGGCGAAATAGCGGTGTGTGACGGCGAAGGGCTCTTCGCGGGCAGCGTCGTCGCTGATCTTGCGGAAGGTGGCGCGGTAGTGTCCGCGCGCCAGCCGCTCCATGTCGACATAGAACACAGCGTCGTGCATCTTGCGCATGATGCGCTCCGCCCCGGTGAAGACCGGTGTGTCGTGACCGAGGAAGGGCAGCCACAGATGGATGTTCTCCCATTTCGGGCCCTGGTCGGCGATGTATCCGAAGAGGCTGACGCGGTGCTCGCGGTGATAGGTCACGAGATAGCGCAGGATTTGCTGCTTGGGTATGCACACGCCCTTCTTGCTCTGGCGTATGTCGATGAAGAGCTGGTTGAAGGTCTTGTTGTAGAGCGGATGGTAGATGAGGCCCACGGGTGCGTCGCCGTGGCGCTTCAGCCCCAGGCTGGTGGCCGAGAGATACTCCCAGTTGCAGTAGTGGCCGAGGAAGGCGGCACAGTCCTTGCCTTCGTCGAAACATGCTTCGACCTCGTCCAGTCCGCAAAACTCGATGTGCTGGAGCATCTCTTCGTGGCTCATGCTGAACATCTTGAGCGTCTCGAAGAAATAATCGCAGAACCAATGGTAGAAGCCCTTCTCGATGGCCGTTATCTCCTCTGCCGACTTCTCGGGAAAGGACGTCGTGAGATTACGCCTGACGATCTGCCGCCTGTAGCGCACCACATGGTATATGAAGAGATATTCGAGGTCGCTCAGCAGGAAGAACAGTCGCCACGGCAGTCGCGAGAAGAGGTGGAAAAACTGTATGACAAGTTTGCTCATGTGTATCTTCTTTAATCATGTCCGTTTATTGGTTCTGCAAATTTTGCAATTTTATCCGAGACAGCCAAGCATTTTCCTGTTTTTTTGGCGTGGCGGCCCGTAAACAGGACCCGGCAGGCAGGACATCCCATCATCCTGCGTTCTGTCTTTTAACTTTATAAGTTTCGGTTTATAATGCGTGAGCCGATGCGGGCTGAACAATGTCTGCGTGAGCCGCGGGCTGAAAGC
>CAVIOP010000178.1:0-4753 GCA_963644485.1 bacterium
CGTTCAAACTCACACTCGTCAAGGGCCGAAATAAACTTTCCAATGGTTTGTTCATCCACTCCTTGTCCTGACAGGTTGACGGAAATGTTTTCGCGCGAGAGTCGTTCTACGGGTATGTTCAACTTATAACTTACATAGCCCCACAGAGCTCGCAACACTTCATCATAGAAAGCACCCGAATCATTAGTAAACATCAGTCGTCTGGCTTTCCTGAGGCGCTTGCGAGCCATTGCGTTGGCCTTCTTTCCGCGCATTTTGACGGCATTGGCATTGTCAATAGCGCGCTGGCGGAAGACAAGCAGCAACACCAAGAAAATTATGACAAGCATGGAAAGCATCACCCAATACCTCACACTGCCATAGAAAAGGTCTACTGTCTGATACTGGACATCCGTTTCTTTCTTGATGTTATGAATGTCATTGTCTTTCACGCTTTCAAAGTTTTCAGAAGCGCTCTTTCCTTTTCCTTTGCTGACCGTCAAATGGAGAGCCTGCGTCTTGATGGTCTTGTAGACATTGGCATCCACATCATAATAGGTAAATGTTACGGGCGGAATGGTATAATCGCCTTGATTGCGGGGTACAACCAAAAAATCATAGATCATGTTACCGCCGAGTCCTCCGGACGTCAACTTGGTTTTATCCGTAATCTTAGGGTCATACTTGTCGAAGTCCTTAGGGAAATTTACTATAGGTTGTTTGATTAGTTTCAGGTTTCCCGTACCACCAATGACAACCCTCATGGTGACTGGCATCCCTGCCTTAACTTCCGTCTGATTGAGCTGTGCAGAAATATTGAAGTGCCCCACTCCACCCGAAAAGTCAGCCGGTTTCTGAGGAAGCGGATCCACCTGGATGGTCAATCCAGGTGCAACAATATTGTGTTTGACCTCCACATAGCCTGAGCCACCATTGAAGAAAGCCTCGAAAGGATCTACGTCACGATTCTGCTGGACAACAATACCCTTAAAAGTGATGCTCGGAATATCCAACCTACCCGTCATCTGCGGGTACATCACATATTGACTCCAGGTCACAGCCCTATATGCCTTACCATTGACACGCTCAACGTGGAAACTTTTTTGTTGGGGCAACGGTATCTCTTGGGTATGAAAACCTGTCAAGTCTGGCATCTTACCTTCCAATTGTGTCAAGTCAACAAGAGTGTAGACCTTATAGGTGAGCAAGACCGGCTCCTGCTCATGCACACGTTTTTTGTTAGCAGTCACTTTAATGAAAAGGTCATTGGAGGAGATGCGAGATCCTGCTGATTGCATTGAGGGTTCACTATCTCCATCACCATGCATCTTGGGAGCCGATCCGCTACGCGCCGAACCCGACACAGTCACCTTGACAGCGCGTGACGAAACAGTCTTGCCATTCACCCGCGCATGAGCTGCCGGTATGGTGTAAGAGCCAGCCTTCACAGCATAAATCGTATAAGTGAATGTGATGGAAGAGGAACTGCTGGTATGTCCGTTGACCATCTGGTAACTGGCCTGCCTCGACGTGTAAGGCCCAGCAAGCACTTGCAGTTCGTCCGGTATGTCACCCGCCCGAAAATCAGAAACATCCTGTGTGTTGATCGTGTAGGTCAAGCGGAAATTTTCACCTGCAGCTACATGCGTCGGCACAGACACTACTATTTGCGCGCGCGTGCTCAGCATGCCAAACATGAGGCATGCAACCAATAGTACGTATTTCAAATGACGAGTCATCATAGTTCAATTACCAATTCTTCTGAAGTCTACGGCGCTGTGCCGCCTGTTCTTGTTTCTTCATACGCTGTTGCGTGGCCTTCTCTTCCTGTATGGCAGCATTGAGCAGTTGTTCCGCATTTTCCTTACTCATCTTTTCATCATTCTTCGGTTGTTTTTGCTGCTGTTGCTGTTGCTGCTGCTGGTTTTTCTTGTTCTGCTGTTCTTCTTGTTTTTTCTTTTTTTCTTTCTTCTTTTTATCGTTGCTGCCGCCACCCTTTTGGTTCTTCATCAGCCTTTTGCAAAGAGCCAAGTTGTAGCGCGTCTGATTGTCAGAAGGGTTGTTTCTTAGACTTTCCTTATACGCTTCTATGGCTTGCTGATACATCTGATGGCCTTGACAAATCACACCTATATTATGATAGACCATAGCCTTCCGTTTCTTAGCTATCTCCATCTTGCCGGCATTCTCCAGTTGGACAATGGCCGCCGAATCCTTCTGTTGGCTCAATAAAGCGCATCCCAGGTTATACATGGCCTGCGTGTTACCGGAGTTCTTGCTCAAGGCCTTGCGGTATTCGGTCTCAGCCTCGGCATACTTCTGCTGCCTATATAACTTATTGCCACTTCTCACAAAGTCACGATCACTCTGCGCCAGCATAGGCAGACACACGGCCATCATGACCATCATCACGAACAGGCGGCCTATCGATTTTCTATTCATCTTCCACTTCTTTTAAAGAGTCTCCAGTTCTTCGTCATGGGATTGCGGGCCTCTAGGAGACACACGTCAGCAATCATCAATAGCAAGACAATGATGCCGAAAGCCTGGAACTGTTCGTCATACTCACTGTAAATCACCGAATCGGTTTCACCCTTCTGCAGTTTCGCAAGAGCATCGTTCAGTTCATTCTGAGCGTCAGACGAATTGTCCACATGGATGTAATTGCCACTCCCGGCCTTAGCTATCTGTTGACACATTCTCTCGTTGAGCGCTGACATAACCACCTGCCCGCTGCCATCTTTCATATACCCCCCTTGTCCGTCAGGTATGGGAGCCCCGTTGACGTTTCCCACGCCTAACATAAAGACACAGATGCCTTTCTTACGTGCTTCCTCTGCGGCTTGCTCGGCACCTCCCTCATGGTCCTCACCATCCGTGATGACGATGATGGCGCGTCCCACCTTGTCCTGCTGGGTAAAACTGTGCATAGCCACCTGGATGGCACGTGCAATGTCAGTCCCTTGCGTAGCAATGAGCGATGGGGCTATGTTCTGCAAGAACATCTTTGCAGAGACATAATCGCTTGTTATAGGCAGTTGCACGAAAGCGTCCCCCGCAAACACTACCAATCCCACTTTGTCATTGGTGAAATGGTCCACCATGTTCTCCACAAGCATCTTGCTTTTGTCCAGTCTACTTGGCGCCACATCTTCCGCCTTCATCGAGTTGGAGATGTCCAGACAGATAATTGCCTCTATGCCATTGCGTTTCTCATGGGAAATCTTGGTACCCATTTGCGGCCGAGCCAGCATCAGGATCAATACCGCCAAGGCTGTCGTCTGCAAGCAGAACTTAACCGTCGGGCGATACTTAGAGAAATCAGGAGCCAACTGGGAGAGAAATTCTGGATCGCCAAAGCGTCTCGCCTGCTTTTTCCTTTTACGCCATGCCATCAGCCGAAGCAAGAAGAGCAACGGTATGAGCAACAATAACCATAAATATATTGGGTCTTCAAATCTTAGCATATCTTCTATCAAGAATTGTCTAATCTTATACTCCTCTTTTATACTCCTAATCCATCAGCCTACGGCATGCGCCTCAGCACGGTGTTTCGCAACAGGATTTCCAACAAGAGAAACAGGACAGCAGCGATACAGAACGGTTGATAGGCTTCATATCGCTTGGAGAAACGTGTGACGTTCATCTTTGTTTTTTCCAATTTGTCAATATCCTTGTATATCTGCTTCAATTCCCGGTTGTTCGTGGCACGGTAAAAATTGCCCTGCGTCAAGCCTGCTATCTGGCTCAGAGTCTTCGTATCTATCTCGACCGGGATATTCACATACTGCACACCTCCTGCTACGGCCATAGGATAACGTGCCACGTTGTTGGTGCCCAGCCCTATGGTGTAGACCCTTATGCCCAAGGACTTGGCAATCTGTGCCGATGTCATGGGGGACAGATCTCCCATGTTGTTGCTTCCATCCGTCAACAGGATAACCACCTTACTTTTGGCCTTTGAGTCCTTCAGACGGGAGACTGCATTGGCAAGGCCCATGCCTACAGCTGTTCCGTCTTGTATCAATCCACGTGCGGCAATGTCCGTCCTCACGTTGTTGAGCAGGCTGAGCAATGAGGCATGGTCAGTAGTCATCGGACATTGAGTGAACGCCTCACCCGCAAAGATGGTCAGTCCAATGTTGTCATTGGGCCTTCCCGATACAAACTCTGCCGCCACATCTTTGGCCGCCTCAATGCGGTTGGGCTTTAAATCCTCAGCCAACATAGAGGTTGAGACATCCATAGCCAACATGATGTCGATGCCCTCCACCGTCTTGTTGTCCCACGAGTTGTGTGTCTGTGGCCTAGCCATGGCACAGACCACCATTACGAATGCCATACACCGTAGCCCCATCGGAAAGTTGATAATGCGAACTCTCCAGCTCTTAGAAGCATTGAGATAGGCACGGGTGTCGCTCATTCGTATTGTCGGCTCACTCCGTTTGCGGTAGAGAAAATACCACAACACATACGGGATGAGCAACAATAGCAGCAGGAAATATTCTTTGTTTGCAAATTCCATTTTACTGACTTTCTTTTACTAACGCATGCCTATGACATCAACAGGCACACATGATAGGCCACATAGGCCATCAAAGCGACAATAGCCACGCCCATCACCCAAAGTAAACTCTTCAGTGTGATGCGGTTCTGTTGGGTTTTCTGGTCATCAGCCGACAGTTTCGGGGCAATCTTCTCAACAGTCTCCTGTACGTCTTGCTTCGTCTCATCGATAAAGTGTACGGCGTTGACAAGGTTCATGTCGTTCTCA
>CAVIOP010000179.1:0-4747 GCA_963644485.1 bacterium
CCTGACCGATGCAGACGTATGATGTGAGGATGCTCACCAGCAGGATCGAGATGATAAACGCCCACGGGAAGCGGTGTGCGGCCTTGTCAATGGCCTTGATGAAGTTGCGCACGATAACCGCCGTGAACCGCAGGATGTACTTGAACGCCTCGGATGTCGTGACGTTCTGTGTGAAGTCGATTGTTGTTGTCTGTTTCATAGTGATTGTTTTTTGAATTATCTCTTGTGTTGGCACCAGTTTTCCGTTGAAGTCCAATAGCCTGCAAGGAAAGCCTCCTTTGTCGATGCCGACGGATGAGCGCGAGCCCATTCCTCGGCGTGTCTGTTCAAGTCTGCCATAGATATATATATATATATTCTAAGTGTTTTTAGTCTTTAGATATTCTTCGTAACTGACAGCGCCGGCCTTGTCAGCCTCTATTTCCTGTTTGAGGCGTTCTTCCTCTCGCCGTGCGATAGCGTCGTTGCGCTCGTCGACGAACTTGCGCAGTGCGCTCATGATGATGAACGGGTCTACCGTGCCGTAGAACGTACCATAACATCCTGTCTTCATGCGCCGGAAGAAGAGCATCAGCTCCGTCACCTTCAGGAACCCAAAGTCGGCGGCGACAAGCTCTGCGACCTGCTTAATCTGGTTGCCCGTCATCTTCTCCCTTGCACCGGCATATTCGCACAGGTCGGCAAGGTGATAGACAAGCCATTCCTCTGACGTGCCGCGACCTATCTGCCTGTTGATGTCCCATAAGACCGGAGCGTTGCCGAACAGACATTTGTCCTTGTCGGCAGACACCTCCATGGCTCTCTTCACGCTGTAGGTTCTGAGTATTTCAGCCTTGGCCTCCGCCACTGCCAAGGCATGCGTCCTGCTGTTGTCGGCGGAAAGCTGCTGCAACGTCGGCGTAGGTCTCGAGTCGTTGCTGTTGTTCTTGTTGTTTGCGTTCATAACTGGTATTGTATCTTTGTTTGTTCTTGCTGTACCATGTAGCCAGGCGGTTAGGTATCTCAAAGGCTCTCTGCATCTCCCATAGCATCTTCTTACCACTGTTGTTTACCTGCGTCCAGTACTGGTAGAAGTCGTTGAGCATGTCCCTGCCGTACTTATCAAGATAAGGCTGAAGCCTTGAAATGAAAAGTTTTTTCCTATCCTCCAAACTCTCTGTTTTGTGCGAAGACTGGGCGAAAGGTGGGTGAAAGGTGGTCGTAACTTGTTGAGCAGTAGAAGAAATACTGGGCGAAAGTTGGGTGAAAGTTGGGTGAAAAAGCAATCCTTCGTCGTAAAGTTTGTCAAGAATATATCGCACCTTTCCGCGTGTCGTTCCGAACTCGTCGGCGATACGCTGCTGGCTCACGCCGAGCACACCGTCCTTGGTGTTGCGTTTGACGAACATATAGACGTTGATGTCGAGCCAGGGGTGCGTGAAGAGTTTGTCTGGAACTGTCATAGGAAGCGTTTAGCTTGTTCGATGTCGTGTTGCATGTGGAGCAGGGCGATATGTTCGTCAGAAGAAGGTATGTAGATGCCGGCTATGCCACTGCACCATGTACGGAAGCGGTCTATCGACACCGACAGCTCATCCTGTGTAAGGTCGGCAACGGAGCGAAGGTATTCGCGGTTGATGCCAAGCAACGGGTCGTGCTTGACGCGGACGAAGATGTCGTAGTTGGCCGCACGCTTGTAATACTCCCGTTTCACCTCTTCGGCGGTGTTACCGGTCTGCAGGCCGAAATAAGCCATGATAGCGTGGAGATAGGCGTTGGCCTTCAGTGACCTCGGCCTCTTCTCCACAACCTCTACCATGGCCTTATCCTGTATCATCTTATCCATCCTGGTGCGTAGTGTCTGCACCTCGAATGGGTTTCCAAGGTTGTACCACATGAGCATGGAAGGCGTTGATGATTAATTGTAATCCCCTTAGCGCTTCCTTAGAAGGGCAGGGTTTGGGTGTTTCCCTGTGGTGGTGCTGGGGGAAACTGGGCGGTGTTCATGGGGTAGGCTGCGCTCTGTAGCGGTGACTGATAGGCCGGCTGCTGGAACACGTTCTGTTGCTGTTGCTGGGTGACGCCACCTGTCTTGGTGAGCCGCCAGACCTTCAGACTATTGAACCACTTGCCCTGCCACTCATGGGCGTCGATGTCGAAGTCAACCAGTACGACCTCGCCCACTTGCGGGTTCATCTCCTGTATCTTGTCTTCACCGAAGATGTTGAGGCATACACGGCGCGTGTACTGGCCTGGTATCTGAACCACGAAGTCGAGCGAGGCAAACTGATTGCCTGAGTTCTTTGCTACGCCTGTGCGCTTCTCGCACACCGTGATAACTGTTCCTTGTATCTGCATTTAGATTTTTGTTTTATAAAGATATTGCGTTAGATTACGAAACTGGCACCAGTTGAGGAACTGGTCGAGAAGGTTACGTGTGTCGCGTTCCATGCCGTCGTAGCGTCGGCACGTGATCTGCGGCGTGTAACGGGTGAGCTCGAGGCCGCGGACATCATATCCGTGGTGCTCTTCATTGTATCCATGGAAGCAGAACAGGTCGAAGTGGAACGTGTCCGCCCCGAACATATCCAGATAGAACCGCCATTGGCAAGAACGGACATAGTCGTCGGGGTTGACCGACGAATACTTTGTCTTGATGTCGCGTATCTCCAGGCAGTCAATCATGTCGGCCTGTCCGGTGACCACAGCAGGTCCATAGTCCTTATAGGTACGGTACTCATGGAAGGCGTCCGGGTGCTCGTTGCGGTAGTCGAGAGCCACCTTGCACTGTGCAACGTCAAGCGTCACCTCATGGCCTTCGATGTCGAAGATGCGGCCTGCGGGCAGCGCCTCCGTCTTCTCCTTGCCGTAGGCAATGTATGTGCGCTGTCCTGGTTCTGCTTTCCTGCACACCGGCTTCCCCGTTTCCACGATTGAGTGGAAAGCGGTGCCGATGCGTGTCTTGGTGTTCCCTTGAAAGGAGCCGGAGATAGAGTCGATGACCGACTGCTCTGTAATCTCGTAGTTGTCGTATTCGGACTGTTCGATGTAACGCCGGAACGACTCTATCTGCGTGACCCTGACAAGAGGCTTATCTGTGCTCATCATTCAGCCGTTGTGGTGATGGTGAACTTGCCGTCGGCATAGGTGAATCCCTTCTCGGCAAGCGTCTTCTTAATCTCCGTGAAGAACGGAGCCTTCATCACGGCAGGAAGCTCCTTGCAGGCAACGAGCAACGCTGCTGCTGCGTCATCGTCGGCCACGGCTGCAAGCTGTTCGCGGAGCGAGGCAACCAGCTCGGAAGCCTTGCGCTGTGCCTCTGACTTGCTCTGTATGCTCTTCTTGACACGGCCAATGATGTCGGCCATGAACGTGCCGAACTCTTCTGAACCATAGTCGGGAATCTGCACGGAGCCGATGCCTGCCACGTCCTTGCCCACGAAGTTGTCCTTGGGCTGGAACGAAATGGTGCGGTGGCCGTTGACCGACGACACGTAACCAATCTGGTCGGCCTTCTGCTGCAGGAAGTTCTTTGACGAACCTGTGCAATCGGGCGAGTGCTTGATGATGTCACCCTCCTGGCTTTCCTTGTCGTGGCAGATGAAGATGAGGTCTGTGCCGAACGTCTGCAGGCGGCTGACGAAAGCGGAGAACTCGCTGGCCATCTCGCCGAAGCGCTTCAGGCTGTTGGTGCGCAGCTTGTAGTTCTGCTCGCACACATACACCGATAGGAACTCGTCGAGCATGGTCTTGGCTGTGTCTACGATGATGGTCTTGTACTCCTTTAGGTCTTCGGCTACCTCCAGGATGTCCTGCCAGCGCTGAGCAGACAGGGTGTCGATGACCTGCACTGCGCGATCTGCACCGCGGTCGGTGTCAATGATTACAGGGTTGTTGGCAGTGGTGGCGATGGATGTCTTGCCGCATCCGGGCACACCATAAAGCATCACGATTACTGGGCGCTCAGGGCGCACGTCTGTTTTCTTAAGTATTGGCATAGTGTTATGATTTGTTTAGTTTGGTTCTGTAACTGAAGGTGAGTGACGGCCTGTTGATGCGTCTGTTCATGCCGTCACGATAGTTGAGTGCAAGGGCGAGCTCTGCTACCTGTTTGGCCTTGTCGGGCGGGAGCTTCATGACGCAAGCATGCACGCGTCGCATGTAAGCGATGCTACTCTCGCACTCTAATTTTGGGGTGTTGTCAAAGGTGTTCATTGGCATAAGGCTTGTTCGACTGGCGATGCGGTGACGCTGATGCTGTCGTAGTCAATCATCGTGTCGCGCATGATGCTGTCGACGTTTCTCACTGCGCCGGCAAGGGAGTCGGCCTGTACGAGGTAGAGTGTTGTGGTGCGCTTCTCCTTGCCGGACTTCTCGTCAACGGTGATGAAGGCCAGCTTTGCCCGGAAGAACTTCTCTGCGTCGGCGGACGTGAACACCTCCTTGTACGGTGCGATGCCGACGGCCACCACGTCAACGTCTGTTCCCATGAACTCTCCAAGGGCTTTCATCTCTGCGTCGGCGAAGGTCTCCGCTTCAACGACAACGGTGTGTTTTGCCGTCTTGATCGTCCCGTCCTCCTGGGTGTTGCCCATCTTGGCAGACACCTCAAAGAACTTACCTGTGTGTGATTTCAAATGTTCCATGTTTCTCTGTTTTTTTTAGTTGTTCTAAAGAAGCCCACAGTCACACTCGTCTGCGTGATAGTAGTCACTGGCGATGAGGTGCAGGATGTTGCGCCCTCTGTCTGTCTCCGCCTTTCCCATGA
>CAVIOP010000180.1:0-4745 GCA_963644485.1 bacterium
CTTACGACAAGGCTGCCGACCCGCATCGGCTCATGTAGTATTCCATAGCTGCCTCCTTTTCCTAACCTTATGGGTCATAACAACCAAAGCCGAAACTCGGGTATTTTAAAAAAAAATAAGTAGAAAGTTGGTAAAAGTGTCTGACTTTATGTGGGAATTGTCTAATTTTGCAGAAAGTTTTATGCTTAGCATTGTTCGCATTCTCCTGTGGCCGTGTTGCCTGCCCCGGTTGGCGCATGGCGAGGAGTCAGAATTCTTAAAAATCAAATACCTAACGTTATGCGAAGAAATTTAATTGGAAAGGGCATAATGGCAATGGCGATAGCCTTTGCTGCGTGCTTGTCGTTGCAGTCGTGCAGCGACGACGACAACGGGAATTCTTATGTCGCCGGCAACTACTTCTACCAGTTGGATGTCCCTAACGCCAATGACGAGACCATCGTGATACTCGACAGCATCACGTCGGGCATCCAGTCTATCGGTGTCTGCCCCGAGTGGGCCATAGTGACGGATGCTGACAGCACCGTCAACGGCCACCCCGTATTGCGCCTGTCGCTCAAGCGCGGCGACGCCAGCCAGGCCAACTCAGGCAAGATTGTGGTGATGTCCGAGAAGGGCGACCAGATAACGCTGTCGCTCAACCGTGCCTACACCCTCACCGACAAACTCAACGCCAGCACCAAGTTTGCCACCGACTGGGAAAACATGGACTCGGTGCAGATCTTCTCCGAAGGTGCTTCCCGACTGGTCAACCTGCCCTGGGCTGACGAGAGCATTACGACCCTGCCGCAGGAGATACGCCACGACGTGAAGAAAGCCGACGGCTGGGAGATGGCCTTCAGCGTGCTCAACAACGCGGGCCTGGACGACTGTAACTACTTCGCCCTCTACAACAAGTACCTCGGCACGCTCCGAATCTTCCACTATGTGACCAACTCCAACACCAACGGCTCGAAATATTCGTTTACCGTCAATTTGGGCACTTCGGGCACCAAGAACAAGTACCCGTTCTACCACTCGCTGGCCTACGCCATCCCCGATAGTCACAAGTCGGTGTCCAACACCAAGAACCTGCTGTGCGAGGACCTCTCCAACCCCAGCACCTTCAGGTCCTACTTCACGCCCTACACCACCTCCTCCACGCTCGCCCGCGGATGGACGGCTTTCGACATCGACATGTCCGCCTACTGCCCCACCAACAGCAGCTGGCTGACGTCGGGCGACGAGATGAGCATCTGGTGTAAGACCGAGCTGGAGCAGAAAATCTCTCTCGAGGGCACCATCTCTGCCAACATCACTGGCAAGTACTCCTCCGCTGAGGCCAAGAGCGTCTCTTCGTCGAGCGGTGTCAGCAGCCTGCTGCAGAAGGTGGGCGGCATGATAGGCGACGTGCAGAACAGCTCGCTCACCGCCATCGAGAAGCAACTCACCGGTAGCTCGCTCAGCACCTACTGCCGCTACCTCGGCACAGCGTGCAATGTGGCAGCCTACGCCTACGACTACATCATGGACAACCCCTATCGCGAGAACGTCATCGACTCCATGCCCGGCAAGATAGAGATGAGCATGACCGGTGACATCGACCTGTCGGGCTACATCACCAGCCTCGCCACCAACAGCGTCACTCCGCTGACGATGGCTGTGAAGAGGTTTGCAGACTACGATTCCCACATCGGCCAGGGCGTATGGAGCCTTGTCGAAGACCCCGTTGTCTATGTCTCTGACGACAGGATAATGGGCGACGCGCGCCGCATCAACCTTTCTGTCCTCAAAGACGGTACCTACGGCAGCTCAAGCGTGACCACCGACCACCTGCGCATGGTCACCTTCTTCGACCCCACCAGCATCAAACTGAACATCAATACCGACGTGTTCCCCGATGTGAGCGACGTGCGCGTGACGTGCGAATACGGTGTCTATCCTTCAGTAAAGGCAGGCCACACCGCCAACTACCTCGACCTAATGGGCATAACGCAGCCCACCATGAAGATTGTGAAGGATGACGAGACAACTACACAATACGCGTCGATATCGTCTAACAACAAGACCAAGTACCTCTGCCTCCCTCACACCAAATTTATGGCTACTGCGCTGGAAGAGACCACTACCAACTGCGCCGTGGTCAAACAGGAGGGTGCCGACTACTACTATTACGGCAGGAAGGTCAATACCGACGGCAAGGATTTCATCATCTCGCCGCAGGTGTACTTCCCCTATACTGTGACCGACAAGTCCTCTGCCTACTCCGTCGGCCAGATGCCCGATTTCGTGGTGCTGGTAACGCTGACGTTCAAGTCCAACGGCAAGAGCTTCATCTTCACGCAGCGCTTCCTGCCCCAGGTTAAGTCGATATCCTTTGCCGACCTCAAGACCAAGTACGCTGAGCTGCAGAGCTATTCTGAAAAGTGCAAGGCAGGCGAAGCTATCAACATCCTCAACAACAAGGCTGGCATTGGCGTGAAGCACCCCTACGGCGACAGCTCCATCCAGAAGACCCTTGACATCCTCAACGCGGTAATTAACAACTAACACTATTATTATATATTGGTATGAAAGACTTGAAATTCTATGTACTGATGATGTCCATGTTCGTATGCATGGCTTCAGTTACCTCCTGCTCGGACGACGATGATGACAACAAGGGGAGCGTTCCCGAGTCAGGCGATGTGACTTCCTTCAACCAACTGAAGTATTTCCAGGACAATATTGTAGAGCTCGACGCGCAGGGCAATATGGTGCAGCGTGTCAACGGTGCTATCCTTAACAATGGCGACACCACCGAACTTTCCATAGGCGTAGCCGATTTCGCCGCTGCCGACTCCACATTCAGGAGCTGGCTCTCTCCCGACACTGAGGTGAGCCCGCTCGCCGGTTCCACCACCGACCTCCAAGCCTCGCTCAAGGACAGCACGGGCACAGTGAAGAACACTGTCTATCTCAAGAAGATAGACGAGCCGGGTAAGACTGTTGCCGAGATTACCTTCGCCGACGAAACCAACAACTTCAACAACAAATACTGCACGAAGATTGTGTTCCTGAAGAGCAAGGCGTGGCCGCTCAACGAAAAGTTTTCTCCCTACTACGAAGGCGACATCGAGACGACGGGCACGGCTCGCGAGGGCGATCAGAAGTGGGTGTGCATCAGGCAGGCCTCTCAAGGCGTTTCCGGACTCCTGGTCTACATCAGCAAGGTGCGCGGCACCTATGGAACCCTGTATATCGGGAACTTCGCAAGCCCCAGCCTTGCCAAGACGGCTGCCAACATCATCAAGGGCAACTGGGATAACTTTGCAGAGAAGTTCAAGGCGGCTGACCGCACCATCGAGAAGGGTACCTACTACTGGATCGACGACTGGAAATACTTCGTTTTCGGTGGCGGCATCTATGCCGTGCGCCTCTCCGACGCCGACATCGACTGGTTTGACATCGTCTACAAAAGCCCGGAAAAACCCTACATTCAGGTCAGGACCTTCGGCCTCGTAGGAACCGACTAATACATTATTTATAATATTGAAACCGCTAAGATTCATAACGGTTATAGCAGTTTTCGTGCATGCCCTATGGGCGTGCACGGATTCTTGTTATAACGACACCCTGTCTGGCAAGACCGAAAAGGAGATAACAGTCATCTTTGAACCTGGCGGCTGGGGCGACGACGGCTACAACGATTTGATCTACAAGGGACTGATAAACTGCCTCAGCAACGGCAAACTGCAGAACACCAAGGTCAACTATTACAACCCCTCCAACATGCTGGAGGCCGAGAAGATCATCAGCCAGTGGCAGGCCGACACGCTCAGCACCACCAAGAAACTCCTTGTGCTGGCATCGTCGTCCTACCGCGAGACGCTCCACGACATGTTCGCTGCCTCGCCGGTCGACACCGCGCGCCAGCAGATCCTGTTCTTCGAAAGCGACGACGTCAACATGAAGGGCGTGAGCACGTTCAACATCTCCATGTACGGCGTGTCATACGTCGCAGGCGTAGTGGCGGGCAAGATGAGCCTCAAACCCATCGTGGCGCTGGCCAACTCCTCCGATTCCGCCATTTCCAAGGCAGCCGACGGCTTCTGCGACGGCTTTGCCGACGCCGACACCACCGACTTCCGCATAGACCGCTTCTACCTGTCTAACTCCAACAGCGGCTACAACATGGCCGACTCAGCCTATGTGCGCATGTACGATTGGTGCAAGAGCTACAATTTCGTCTTCCCCATCATGGGCGGATCCGCCAAGGGCATCTTCCGCTTCTTACGCGAATACCCCATTCGCTTCTACACCGTAGGCATCGACGTGGACCAGAGCGATTTGTGCCACAACATTTTGGGCAGCATGCTCAAGCACATCGACGTCATCTTCCAATTATATCTCGAGAAGTGGGTGGCGGGCTATCAGTTTCCGCGCGCTGCCACCTACGGCCTCCGCGCCGGCTACACCGAGTGGAAGTCGTCCTCCATTGAAATGGATGAATACAATATCAACATGGACACAATAAAGGCCCAAGCCATCAACAAAGAGTATGAATATGAAGGCATTTAGCCGGTTGGTGGCGGCGTTGCTCATCGTCCTCTGCGCCCTGTCGTGCTCCGACGACAAGGACGTGTCCAATGGTAACAGCCAGACGCAATGGCTCCAAAAGACGGTAGCGGTCATCTTGCCGATGGACGACAGCATGGAGCACCACTGGAAACGCACCCTCAACAAGTGTGCCGAGGACCTCAAGGCTGCCTTCGAAGGCCAGGAGA
>CAVIOP010000181.1:0-4689 GCA_963644485.1 bacterium
ATTGTTCAGCCCGCATCGGCTCACGCAGACATTGTTCTGCCAGCATCGGTTCATGTAGTATTCCATAACTGCCTCCTTTTCATTCGATAATGTTTTCCTTTTCATTCCCTTTGGCGAAAGCCGTTCATGTACGTTTCCTAATTTTATGGGTCATAACAACCAAATCCGAAACTTGAGTAAGTATTCTTCATGTTCCATACGTATTTATAATAAATATAAGAACTGAATAATATCAATGAGAATAAGCAGAATACTTTTAATAGCGTTCGCACTTGGTCTGTCGCAAGCGAGCATGGCCGTGACGGAAACAAGAATTTCATCAAGTGCTCAAGCACAAGATGCGAAGAAGGTACAAACGCTCGATGTGGACAAGCAGTTGCAGTATTGCCACAAACAGGTGACGCGTGCCTTGGATGAGCTGAGACAAAAGGACGGCTCATACGACTACACAAAAGAACCGCGCAACATACTCAATGGCGACAAACAGAAAGGCTGGAACTGTCGCAGGGCTACGGCCGAGGAGTGGTGCGGCGGCTTTTGGCCCGGCATACTCTGGATGGACTATCAGAACACTGGCGACGAGGCCGTGCGCAAGGCCGCCGAGGGATTTACCGAGGCTTTGCGCCACATAGCCTATCGTCCGTGTTACGACCATGACATAGGTTTCCTCATGTTCTGCTCGTTTGGCAAAGGCTACGAGCAAAACCATTCGCAAGACTATAAGAACGTGATATTGGCATCGGCCGACTCGCTCGCCACTCTCTTCAATCCCATTGTAGGAACGATATTGAGTTGGCCACGTGAGGTGGAGCCCAACAACTGGCCGCACAACACCATCATGGACAACATGATGAACCTCGACATGATGTTTTGGGCGGCAGGCAACGGAGGCGACAAACTGCTCTACGACTTGGCGGTGACCCATGCCAAGACCACCATGCGCAACCATTTCCGCCCGGACGGCAGCTGCTATCATGTGGCTGTCTATGACACCATCAACGGCAACCTCATAAAGGGAGTGACCCATCAGGGCTATGCCGACAACTCCATGTGGGCACGGGGACAGAGCTGGGCCATATATGGCTACACCATGGTGTATCGCTACACCCACAACAAGATGTTCCTGGACTTTGCCCAAAAGGTGACCGACATATACATCAAACGATTGAAGGAGACAAGCGACGACCTTATACCCTTGTGGGACATGGACGACCCTCGTGGCATTGGCGCACCTAAGGATGCAAGTGCCGCTTGTGTCGTGGCCGACGCTTTGCTTGAGCTGCAGCAGTATGTTGACAAAGCCAAGGGAGAGGAATACCGCAGTTTTGCCTTGCAGACGCTTGCGCAGTTGAGCACCGACAAGTATCAGAGTGGCAAGCGCAATGTGGCTTTTCTCATGCACAGCACTGGCCACCACCCTGCAGGGAGCGAGATAGACGCCAGCATCATCTATGCCGACTACTATTATCTGGAGGCCTTGACACGGGTCAAGACATTAGGCCAAAAGGGCCACTTCTAGGCTTGGCATGATGTTTTCCTCGGAGATTATGTTTAAGTTTGCAATCCATAGGCAGACCTATAGGTGTTGTCAGAAACATTTAAACATAACATAACACAAAAAGGTATGAAACTCTATCCATTTAAATTCGAAGCATTGTACAAACCCACAATCTGGGGAGGCGAAAGTTGGGAAATAGCCGATGTGGGCGAACGCCAGTCGAAGGTGGGCAACGGAGAGATGCAGGGCAAGACACTGCATGAACTGATGGACCTATGCAAGGAGACGCTGGTGGGCCAGCCAAGCTACAACAAGTTTGGCGGCACCTTCCCCCTGCTCGTCAAGTACATCGATGCGCACGACAAACTTTCCATACAGGTGCATCCCAACGACGAGACAGCGCGCAAGCGCCATAACTCGTTGGGCAAGACAGAGATGTGGTATGTCGTGGATGCCGAACCGGGAGCAGAACTCATCATGGGCTTCAAGGAACCGACATCCAAGGAGGAGTATCTCGAACAGTTGGCGCAAGGCACATTGGATGGCATCTTGCAGAGCGTTCCGGTGAAGAAGGGTGATGTGTTCTTCATACCATCGGGCACCGTACATGCCATAGGCAAGGGCATAAGGATTGCGGAGATACAGGAGAACAGCGACATCACCTATCGCATTTTCGACTACAACCGTAAGGACAAAGACGGCAACGGACGTGAGCTGCACACCCAACAGGCTTTGGACGTGATAGACTTCAACGCTTGCCACCTCGCCAAGCAGCCATACGTGAAGGAAACGGAAGGCGTGGCTTCGGTAGTGCGCTGCGACTACTTCACTACCAATGTCATAGACCTTGACGGCCGAACCCTCCTGCGCGACTACTCCGCCTACAACTCTTTTGTAGTTTACATGTGTCTTGAGGGCGAATGCGCCATTGCGTGCGACGGATTGGAGCCGATGCACGTGGCAGAGGGCGAGACGGTATTGCTGCCTGCCGCCATCAGTAGCACAAGGATAGAGGCAAAGGGCGCCTGCAAGCTGTTGGAGGTGTATTGCCAGAGCGAATAACCGCCAAGCGTGGCTGGCGTTCAACCCGTCCCCCCTACAAAAGACTGCACAAAGAGAGAAAACATCAACAAAATAAAAATATGAGTAATACAGAAATGAAGAAAGGCGGCAACACCATGTTGAAGGTATTGCCAGTCTTGTTCGGCTTCTTCGTAATGGGCTTTTGCGACATCGTGGGCATATCCTCGAGCTATGCGCAAAATGCGTTCGGATGGTCAAACACCGTGACGGGACTTGTGCCCTCCATCGTCTTTGTGTGGTTCCTTTTCCTCGGCATACCGGTGGGCATTGCCATGAACAAATGGGGGCGCAAGAACACGGTGCTGTTCAGCATGGTAGTCACGATATTGGGAATGGTCGTGCCCATGGTGTCCTACAACAGTGTCACCTGCATGTTGGCCTATGCTTTTCTTGGCATTGGCAATGCCGTGCTTCAGGTGTCGCTCAATCCGTTGCTTAAGAACGTGGTGACCGACGACAAGCTGCTCACCAGTTCTCTCACCGCCGGTCAGGTGGTCAAGGCGGTGTCGTCGTTTGTAGGCCCATACATCGTGCTTTTTGCCGTCAACGTGTTTGGCGATGGCGACAACCGTCTGTGGTACTACTGCTTCCCCATCATGGGAGCCATAACGCTGCTGTCGGCCGTGTGGCTTGTGCTCACTCCGATAGAGAGGGAGACGAGCGAGAGCGTGGAGGGTGGTTCGTCCTTTGCCGACACGTTGGCGCTGCTGAAAGACAGGAGAATATTGTTGCTCTTCCTTGGCATCTTCTTTGTCGTGGGCGTTGACGTGGCCACCAACTTCATCAGCAACAAGGTGATGATGGTGCGCTTCGGCTGGGACATGGAGGAGGCCGGCATGGCTCCCCAAGTCTATTTCCTTTGCCGTACGGTGGGAGCATTCATCGGCGCATTTCTTATGACCAAGATAAGTGAGATGGTATATTATAAGGTCAACATAGTGCTGGCCATTGCCGCCCTGCTTGTGCTTGCCTTTGTTGAACTGCCGGTGCTCAACCTTTGCTGCATAGGTGCGGTGGGCTTCCTTGCATCGTGCATATTCCCCATCATCTACTCCATGGCAGTGCAGGCGCGTCCCGACAAGGCCAACCAGATTTCAGGCTTGATGATAACCGCAGTGGCTGGTGGCGGAGCAGTCACTCCGGTCATTGGCATTGCCACAGATGCTATAGGCATCATAGGAGGCATCTTTGTCATACTTGTATGTGTGCTTTACCTCACCTATTGCGCCTTCGGACTTGGCGCAACCAAGTCTCGTTAAGTTTAGCTTAACCTCATACACCCGATTTAGGGAACGACAATAATAAGAGTTGCCTTATTGCCTGGTATTCTTACACAGAAAGAACTACGGGTAATAAGGCAATTCTTTTGGTTTGTATCTTTCCATCTTACGTAGCAAAACGCAAGTTCAAACAACTCCGTGACGAAACCGGGGTGTTTGCAACGCCAGTTGGCTGCACTTCACTATAATTTGTTTGCCGTAAATATCCGTCCGAGTCCGCCCCCAATTTGGAGGATTAATTGTATCTTTGCGAAGGAAACAAGACGAACATATTAATAAGGTGTGAATCTTGCAAGTGCCACTTGCACATATGCCATAAAGGAACGAAACAACAATGAGCAACGAAATACAATTTCTTCTGTACACGATGCCTGATGACGAGGGCAAGGTGCAGGTAGTGGTCAAAGACGAAACGCTTTGGTGCACGCAGAAGGCTATGGCACAACTGTTTGGCGTGGACAGAAGTGTCATAACAAAGCATATCAAGAATATCTTCGAAACGCAAGAACTGCTTGAGAGCTCAGTATGTGCAAAAATTGCACATACTGCCGAAGATGGTAAGACGTATCAAACAAACTTCTACCATCTTGATGCCATCATTGCCGTGGGCTACCGGGTAAATTCAACCAAGGCTACGAAGTTCCGCCAGTGGGCAACAAAGATACTGAGCGAGTATATCAAGAAAGGCTTTGCCATGGATGACGAGCGACTGAAGCAGGGAACTGCCGTATTCGGCAAGGACTACTTCCGCGAGTTGCTCGAACGTGTGCGCTCTGCGTGAGCCGATGCGGGCTGAAAGCCCAAAAGTACTTAGCCCAGGGCAAGCGA
>CAVIOP010000182.1:0-4688 GCA_963644485.1 bacterium
GTGTAGAGATACCCTCTAGTGTTACCTCGATTGGCTGGAATGCCTTTGAAAATTGTAGTAGTCTGACGAGCGTAGAGATACCCTCTAGTGTTACCTCGATAGGCAATTGGGCCTTTTATGGTTGCAGTAGTCTGACGAGCGTAGTGATACCCTCCGGCGTTACCTCGATAGGCTATAAAGCCTTTAAGTATTGCAGAAGTCTGACAAGTATATATGTCAGTTGGGAAACACCTGTTTCTATAGACGCTGATGTTTTTGATGAGGTAGATAAACAGAAGTGTACATTGTATGTCCCGCAAGGAACTTATCAAGATTATTTGCTCGCAGATGGTTGGGGCGATTTTGAAAATATCGTGGAGTATAATGCAACAGGTGTCAATAATGTGTCCACTTCTGCCGATATCAAGGAAGTCGCTCGCTACTCCTTGAATGGCCAGCGGCTAACTGCTCCAACGGGGGGCTTGAACATCGTGAAGTATAGCGATGGAAGCGTGAAGAAAGTTGTGGTTCAATAGTTGCGACTAATATTCTGAGGGCACGAGCAATCGTGCCCTTTTTTGTGTATGCTAGGCATGAACATTGTCTAACGGACAGACGACAGAACTCACAAAAACAGGCCAAACCATCCATCATCCTCCAAAAAATCAGTAACTTTGTACTTGAATACAGCAAATATCACCATGATGAGGAAATCCTTGACAGTAGCGCATATACCGTGAGCTTTAGATCCTCAAAGAAACATATCCTCAAAAGACATAAACAATTCAACACACACGCATGGAACTGGACAACTTCTTAGCAGGTCTGAGAAAATCGAACCATCAACATAGGCATCCGTCAAACAGGAGAAAATCAAGCGAATGCTATTTCATGATAGACCGCAAGCCAGACGGCAACATTTGGGTAAGCGTTGTAGACAACAAGATGAAACCCATAGATGCCGACTACCGCAACATGAATGGCGAAGAAGCAGTGGCCCTACGCAGCATCGAACGCATAAGAGAACGCGACTTGTTTCATGTGGAATGGGGAGCGGCGGAAAACAGCACAAGTGGCGTAAACTTAAACCAACATCCTCAGTTGCTCTACCAACTGATCAGGTGCAACAATATTGTGCTTTCCGACGGCAAGCCTATCCAGGTGAACCAAGACAATACACAGGTCATCCTGCAGCTCGACTCGCAAGAGGATGGCAAAAAGACTATGTTGCAACCCACATTGTCGCTTGCCGCAACCGATGGAGAGATCGTAGCATCTCAAGCCGACACAGAGCCCCTGTTTCTTTCCGACTGTTTTGCCCTTGTCGACCATACTCTATACCCAACGGCTCCCCTTGGAGACAATTATGCCCAACTGAAGTTCTTCCTCGCACCCATTGCCAGTTCCATGGTGCAAGAATACCTGTCGGTGCTTTATTCATACATAGACAACATTGAGATCATATATGCGGATTACACCATAGAGCGACAACAGCAAGAAATCAAACCACGCCCCACCCTATTCTTTGAGAAGGTGGACACCGACCACACACTCTACCTGCGCCTGACAGAACAAATCAAAGGACTGTCTGTCGATTTCCTGCAACGCTTTGACGTCAACACTATCGCCACGCTCACGGACGACCACCACATCATCGTGCGCCAAGTGGCCAACATGCAGCTCGACGATTATGCCGAGACCCTACGACAGCTGATTGTGAAGCACGCCCCTAACCGCGAGGCCGCCAAGCAGGTGTACTACAATGACGACTACCTCTTTGTCATACCCGAGAGCGTTGCAGCACCGTTCCTACTGTCCGCCCTGCCACAATTGCTGAGCGACTACCAACTCATCGGTGCAGACAAACTGCGCGACTACAAGGTGCGCCCCATCTTGCCCAAATTGAAAGTGAACCTCTCGTCGGGCATCGATTTTCTCGAGGGCGAAGCCAATGTGGAACTCGACGGAGAACAGTTCACGCTTGGCCAACTGTTGTCCCAATATTCCAAGAAACGCTACGTGGAACTGTCCGACGGCAACCGTGCCATCATCGACGACGGCTATATGCGTCGCCTGGAGCGCATCTTCTCACGCAAGAAAGGCAAGGACGGCAGCATCAAGGTGTCGTTCTTTGACCTTCCCGAGATAGAAGACCTGCTCAACCACCAACTGGAAGGCGAGGTATTCCGCCACCACCGCAAGGTGTACGAAGGGTTCAACACACTGGCCAAGCAGGAGCTCAAGACCCCCAAGCTGCAAGCCTCGCTACGTCCCTACCAGCAGGAGGGCATCAAGTGGATGAAATATCTATACGACAACAACCTCGGAGGCTGTCTCGCCGATGACATGGGACTGGGAAAGACCGTGCAAACTATCGGTCTGCTGACACTTGTCTACCCGAAGGCGAAGAAGCCTACCCTCATCGTCATGCCGCGAAGCCTGCTCTTCAACTGGCAGAATGAGTTGCAGCGATTTGCCCCACAAATCTCCGCTTACATTTACTATGCAGGTGACCGCGACCTCAAAGCGGCCATGAAGCACCAGGTGATCCTCACAACCTATGCACTCGTACGCAACGACATTGAGCAACTGCGCAAAAAGGATTTCCATATGGTCATACTCGATGAAAGCCAAAACATCAAGAACACAGCCTCGCAGACCACCCAGGCCACATTTCTGCTGAAAACCGACCACCGGCTGGCTCTCAGCGGCACGCCCATCGAGAACAACCTCACAGAGCTCTACTCGCTATTCCGCTTTCTCAATCCGACGATGTTCGGCACGGCCGACGACTTCAACTCACGATACACCTACCCCATCCAACGCGATGACGACAAGGATGCCATGACTTCCCTGCGCCGCAAAATATTCCCTTTCATGCTGCGCCGCCTGAAATGCGATGTGCTCAAGGACCTGCCTGACCGCATCGAGCAAACGCTCTATGTGGAGATGTCGTCCGAGCAGGCCGAATTCTATGAGCGCCGCCGACAATACTATTACGAACAGGTGCGCAAGACAATAGCTGTTGAGGGTGTGCAGAAATCGCAGTTCGTCATGTTCCAAGCACTCAGCGAGCTGCGGCGCATCGCATCTGTGCCCGAGAGCCTGAGCGACAACATGATTACCTCACCCAAACTTGAACAGCTCATGGAAGCCGTAGAGGATGCTGTGGAGAACGGACACAAAGTGGTGGTGTTCTTCAATTTCATAGCCGGACTGGAGCTGGCCGGCGAACGTCTCGAACAGTCGAACATCGATTTCTGCTCGATGACGGGATCCACCCGTGACCGGCGCAGCATCGTGGAGCGTTTCCAGAATGACACGAGCTGTCGCGTGATGCTTATGACGCTGAAGACAGGCGGTGTGGGTCTCAACCTCACTGCTGCGGACACGGTGTTCATCTTCGAACCCTGGTGGAACAAGGCCGCCGAGGAGCAAGCCATCAACCGCCTGCACCGCTTCGGACAAAAGTGCAATGTGCTGAGCTACTCTCTCATCACAAGAGCTACAATTGAAGAAAAGATTCAACTGCTGCAACAACAGAAAGCCGACCTCTTCGAGGGGCTCATCAGCGCCGACACCTCTACAGCCAAGCATCTGTCTGAGGAGGACATCCAGTTCATATTGGGATAACGGCAAGCAAATCCCATTGACTCGTAAAGACTAGCAACTATGCCAAAACAATCATCATTATTCAATATACAAGAGCAAAAAGAGATGGAACTTCCCATTTGCATATTGCACAAACCAACCTTGGCAGAGACCAAAGCCATTTACAACCACCTGACAACCTATACCAAGAGCTCACTGCAAACAAAGGGCGTCTATATCTTCTCACTCTTCAAAAAATATGATTTCCGCTTCAAGTGCGACAACGGAAAGACAGAGATTCCTCCGATCATAGCCACGTTCATGAAGAGCAAAACTCAGCCTAAAGAAAACTGGGTGCGCCTGCTGGCCCTGTTCTATGACCCACACAACCTCAACCTCATCTTTGAGAATATGAGCGAGCGTGAAATCGAAGTATGGCGTGAGGTGCTTCGAAACCACTATCTCATAGACAGTGAGATGGAAAAGATCATGGGGGAAAAATGTTTCCTATGGAGTGAGTATTATTATGAATCAGATGAACTCAAGGAGCCCTTTAGATTCTACTTCAGAGAGATGAGGTGTAAGGCCAATGCCATGAAGAATTCTTCATATCGTGACTACGCCAACTTTGTTGCCATCGACTTTCTCGGTCTACAACCTCTGTTCAAGAAGTTCTTTCCCGACCTAGCCACCATCAGAAGCGTTGACACACTGCCTGTCGACGACCAGCTCGTGCACTACAACCAAGAATGCACCATCTTTGCCAAGCTCCCCATCTTGTCTTCGCTCTACGACGGCAAACTGTTGCCACACAAGGAGGGAAAGCTTACTGCCACTGAAACGAACAAGGCTCAGAAGTTAGTAAACTTCCCTGATTTCTTCAAGACATATCCCAACAACAAGCAATCCTGTCTCAGTGCAAGTCTGCTACTCAACTTTTACGTTGACTTTCGCCAATGTATGGGCAGAAAAAAACTTCCCAAAGAGCCAGAACTGCTACTCAGAGAGCTTTACCATCAAATCTTTGAGACGAGTTCTTTCGGCGATTTCACATTTCCGGTCTTGCTGCCTCACATCAAAGGTATCAAAAAACAAAAAGTATCTTCATACAATTGCTG
>CAVIOP010000183.1:0-4523 GCA_963644485.1 bacterium
TTGGTTGTACCTTTGCACATAAATTTCGTATATGTGCAATGGACAAAGCATCCAGTTTTAATCGGCTGATAGAACAGGCCATCATCAAGAATTGGGAGAAAGATGCCCTAACCGACTACAAGGGCATCACTCTGCAGTACCATGATGTGGCCAGAAAGATAGAGAAACTTCACATCATGTTCGAATGTTCCGGCATCGGCAAGGGCGACAAGATAGCCCTCTGCGGCCGCAACAGTTCGGCATGGGCATGTGCATTCCTGGCCATCGTCACTTACGGAGCCGTTGTCGTACCCATACAGCATGAGTTCAGTCCCGAACAGGTGCACAACGTGGTGAACCATTCGGAAGCAAAAATGCTCTTCGTGGGCGATGTGGTCAGCACCACCCTGAGCTACGACATGATGCCTCACCTGGAAGGTGTAGTTTACCTTCCCGACTACTCGCTGGTGGAAAGCCGATCTGAAAAGTTAAGCTACGCGCGCGAACACCTCAACGAAATGTTCGGACTGAAATATCCCAAATATTTCAGAAAGGAACACATAAGCTACCATGAAGACCAGCCCGAAGAGTTGATCATGATCAACTACACCAGCGGAACAACCGGCTTCTCGAAAGGTGTCATGGTGCCCTACCGAGCCGTATGGAGCAACATCGACTTTCTGCAGGGCGAATTTCAAAGCAAGCTGAAGGCCAACGCACGCGTGCTTGCCATTCTCCCCATGGCTCACATGTACGGTCTGGTATGCGAGTTCCTCATACAACTGGTATTGGGCAACCACCTCTTTTTCCTTACCCGGCTGCCCAGCCCCACCATCATACAGGCCGCCTTTACCGACATACACCCCGACATCATCGCGTCGGTGCCACTAGTCGTTGAAAAACTGGTCAGAAAAAAGGTGTTCCCCATGTTCAACAACAACCGCCTGAAACTACTTATGAAAATGCCGGGCATCAGCAAGAAGGTGAAAGACCACCTGCTGAAAACCGTAATGGAAGTGTTTGGCGGAAATGCTTACGAAGTGATTGTGGGCGGTGCGGGCCTGAACCGTGAAGTGGAAAATTTTCTTACCGACATACATTTCCCCATCACTATGGTTTACGGTACCACCGAGACAGCTCCACTGATTACCTATACCGACTACCATGACTTCGTAGGCGGCTCGTGCGGCAAGCCCGTCAAGCGTATGGACGTGAAGATTGCCAGCAGTGATCCGCTAAATGTGGCAGGAGAAATCGTAACGCGGGGCATGAACGTAATGAAAGGCTACTACAAGAACGAACAGGCCACAAAGGCCGCGCTCGACGAGGATGGCTGGTTTCATACGGGTGACCTTGCCAAGATGTCGGCCGACGGACACGTGTTCATCCTTGGGCGAATCAAGAACATGCTACTCGGTTCGAACGGACAAAACGTCTACCCCGAGGAGATTGAGGACAAGCTCAACTCCATGGCCATGGTAAACGAGAGCCTCATCATACAAAAAGGCGAAAAGCTCGTGGGACTGGTACACCCCGACATGCACGAAGCCGAAGCTTTGGGCTTTACCGAGGACGACCTCAAGAACATCATGGAGCAGAACCGCCGGGAGCTCAACACCCAACTACCCGGTTTTTGCAAAATAAGCGAGATAAGACTCCAGACAAAGGAGTTCGAAAAAACAGCAAAGAAATCCATCAAACGACACCTTTACAAGGAGGCATAACAACGAAAAACAAGAACATGGAAAAAATACCAAGCTTTAACGAACTAATAGAAAAAAGCATCATTGACCATTGGGACCAGGATGCTCTGACCGACTACAAGGGTGTGGCATTGCAATACCACGATGTGGCACGCAAGATTGCCAAACTACACATCATGTTTGAAAGCTCCGGAGTGGAACGTGGCGACAAGGTGGCACTATGCGGTCGCAACAGTTCGGCTTGGGCATGTGCCTTCTTGGCTGTGCTCACCTATGGCGCAGTAGCAGTACCTATCCTGCATGAGTTTACCGCCGACCAGATACACAACATCGTAAACCATTCGGATGCAAAGCTCCTCTTTGTGGGCGACGTGGTGGCCACCCAGGTCGACACTACTAAGATGCCCAACTTGGAAGGCGTCATATACATACCCGACTATTCGCTGGTGCTATCGCGTACCGACAAGCTGACCTACGCCCGCGAACACCTCAACGAAATGTTCGGACACAAATACCCCAAATATTTCAGAAAGGAACACATCAGCTATTACCGGGAGCAAAGTCCCGACGAGCTGGCTCTCATCAACTACACCAGCGGAACGACCGGCTTCTCGAAAGGTGTGATGTTGCCCTACCGAGCCTTGTGGAGCAATACCGACTTTGCCGAGCATGTGCTGGGCAAACACATCAAGTCGGGTGATAATGTCATTTCCATCCTCCCCATGGCACACATGTACGGCATGGCTTTCGAGTTCATATTTGAGTTTACCAAGGGGTGCCATATATTCTTCCTTACCCGCATCCCTTCACCGGCTATCATCGCCGCTGCCTTCGCAGAGGTAAAGCCCTGTGTCATCATCTCCGTACCCTTGATCATCGAGAAAATCATCAAGAAAAGAGTCTTCCCGAAAATCCAAGATCCCAAGATACGCCTGCTGATGAAAATGCCAGGCATCAACAAAAAGGTGTACGAGAAGATTTGTGCGCAGGTAACCAAGGCATTCGGCGACAAGTTCTACGAGGTTATCGTTGGCGGGGCAGCATTCAACCAGGAGGTGGAGGCCTTCCTGCACCAGATTCATTTCCGCTACACCGTGGGCTACGGAGCGACGGAGTGCGCTCCAATCATCTGCTACGCCGACCACAAGGACTTTGTCCCCGGCTCCTGCGGAAAAGCAGCCCTGCACATGCAAGTACGCATAGTCAGCCCAGACCCCCAGAATGTACCGGGCGAAATCCTGTGCAAGGGACCCAACGTCATGCTGGGATACTACAAGAATGAGAAAGCCACCCAAGCCTGCATTGACGAGGACGGTTGGTTCCACACGGGCGACCTCGGCACCATCGACGACGAAGGCAACGTCTTCATCAAAGGCCGTTCCAAAAACATGCTGCTGGGCTCCAACGGCCAAAACATCTACCCCGAGGAGATTGAAGACAAGCTCAACTCCATGACGATGGTCAACGAGAGCGTAGTCATCCAGGAGGGCGACAAGCTCGTCGGTTTGGTATTCCCCGACTTTGACGAAGCAAAGCAGATGGGCTTCAACGAGAGCGATTTGGTCAACATTATGGAGGAAAACCGCAAGCAGCTCAACGCCATACTGCCCAACTACTGTCATCTGTCGGCCATCCGCCTGCACAACGAAGAGTTTGAGAAGACGCCCAAGCGATCCATCAAGCGCTACCTCTACACCCAATAGAAAGTATTCCTTTGGCAAACACACAAGTCCCCGTAAGGCAAGAACACTAGTTCCTGCCTTACGGGGACAGTTTTGTCTTTTCACCAAGTTGTGGATCTACGGTGACTAAGCTCACGCCCCTGCTATTGCAGTTCCTCCAACTGACGGTCCAGCTCATTGATTCCCTTTGCCGTACACATCCCGCGTATAAAAAGCATAACGACATTACGGAAAATGTCTTGTAGGCTGTACAGATTATATAGCTTATACTCCATTACGTCCTGCATCATGCTGTTTCCCAGCCGGCTAATCAGCTCATAGTTGAAATCACCACGGAAATAGCCCTCCTGCACACCTCGCTCGAAGAAGTCCATACTACGCACGTCATGCTCTCTCCTGGCCCGCTCGATATAGTCCACCACACGGGGGTATTTGTGAAGGTCCTCGAAATAGAGCGGGTTCATGTCACGCAATTCCTCCATCTGCAGACGATAGAACTCCAGGAGGATGTCTATCACCTGCCTGTTGCCTTCGGCACAGAAACGCTCCATCATGGTTTCAAACACTTGCATCCTCCGTTCCACACACTCCATAAGAAGCGACTCCTTGTTCTCGTATATCTCATATAACGTGCGCTTGGAAATTTTCAACTTGCGTGCGATGTCGTCCATCTTCACCGACTTGACGCCTACGGTGGTGAATTCGCGCATAGCTACCTTTAAAATCTGCTCGCGCAAATCCTCACGATGATTCAGGATGTAGTTTGGTTGATTCATGATTAAACAACTATTGGGTGTTATTTGGGGAGACGTTCTGAATCGCCTTCTGTCTCGTGTTCTACGAAGAACGGACACATATCGGGTGCAAAGATACTAAAAATAGTGAAAAACTTGATTTTGTTCCTCCGTTTTTTATTATCTTTGCCATCAGTTAAGCGTAAAAGAAATCACTTTCAAAAACATAAACTATGGTAAAAATTACTAAAGAGGCCGCCTTGGAATACCACCATCACGAACGGCCCGGCAAAATCGAAGTAAAGCCCACCAAACCATACCGCACGCAGACCGACTTGAGTCTGGCCTATTCACCAGGCGTAGCTTTCCCTTGCCTGGAAATACAGAGCAACCCAGATGATGTCTACAAATACACAGACAAGGGG
>CAVIOP010000184.1:0-4284 GCA_963644485.1 bacterium
GCTTTGGCTCACGCGGTGTGTTGTCGCATCGCTCTGGCTCACGCGTCGCGTTATGTGTTGCTTCGGCTCACGGGGTGTGTTGTCGCGTCGCACGACAACGGGGTATGGGGACGGCGGCCGCACGGATAAAGGAAAGCGGCCCCATGCTCACCGTGTGGCGAGCATAGGGCCGCTTATGTTTTCTTTTATTATCCTGCACATGTCGTCTCCTGAGCTTTACATGTCATCGTCATCACGTCCGCTCCATGGGTTTGAGCTGCCGGTTCCCAAGCTGTTCTCGTCGACCGTCGGCTCCATGAAATTGTTCCCCTTGGCATCAACGTAGTTTTCCTCCGTAGTAGAGGCAGCGTTCAAGTAAGAGGTGTAGTCTTCAGAGATGATCCTCGTCTCAGGTGCGCTGTACATTGTTTTGTTCATGTGATAAGCGTATAATTGATGATTTAAAGACCAATAAAGGCCTCTACCCGCCGTGTGTGTGGGCGAGCAGAGGCCTCTCGGTTATCTTATGTGTAAGATGCGGTCTGCATGAACCGGGCCATACGCTGTGGTGTGTATGATGCCCTCGTGTTAATCCTCATCCCAGTTGTCCCAGATGTTGTAGGAATTGGATGCCGACGCGTTGTCGTCCATGAAGTTCTCCTTACCCTCTGCCCAGTTGTCCTCCTTCTCCTTTGTGATGGTGGCATTGAGCAGATGACCCTGTTGTGCCACGGCAATCATCTCCGTAGCAGGCGCAATGTATGTTTTCTTCATCATTATGTGTTGTCTGTGTTAAGATGAACAGTATGGTTTTACTTCACGATGGTCTTCACGTTGTTCACGATGTAGAGGCCCGGCTGAGCCTTCACCGTGCGGCTCTCGCCGGCAGCGAGCGTGCCGCAGGCCACCATCTGTCCGGCAGCGGTGTAGACGGCGTAGCGTGTGTTGGCAGCAGCGCTGATAGTGATGGCGCCGTTGGCGGCAGCGATGGTCAGGCCGTTGTTCTCGGCGTTGACGTTGCTGATGCCGTTGGTCACGATGTCGTCGTCGCTGAACACGATCTTAGCCTGCTTCACGTCCTCTGTGGCGGCAGCCTCGCCCTCGAAGTAAGCGCGGAACGGCAGCACGTTGAACTTACTGCTGGCCTTCAGAGCACCCGACTTCCACAGCATCTCCTTGGCGAAGTACCACTTGTCGTTGGCGTTCGTGGGAGTGACGCCGGCGTAGGTGCCCACAGCCTTCCAAGCGTCGTCGGTAGCCTGGTTGGTGAGGTTCTCGCTGTTGTCGGTCTCGCTCAGCGCAGGCGTAGCCACAAACTTGGCGTCGGTGATGGTGTAAGAGAAGCCTGCCTCGGCATCGTCGCTCTTCTTCACATAGTAGGGCTTGTTGGCCTCGGCGGTGCCGTCGGTGATGGCAGTCATCTTGGCGCCGTAGGTCAGACCGTCGCTCTCCTCGTTCCTGTTCTTCAGTTCGCCCTGGCTGGTGAGGTTATAATAGGTGATGGTGGCGTCGGTATTGTCGCTGGCCGTCTTCACGTGGCCGTTGTCGTCGAGGCTGATGCTGAAGGGCAGCACCACAGCCATGTTCTTCACCTTGGCCTTGCCGTTGGTGCTCTCGCGAGTGTAAGAAGCGGTGTAGGTGCCGGTGGTGAAGTCATAAGGCGTGAAGAACGGCTGCTGGTCTTTCACCACGATGTTGCTCACGGCCTTGTAGACGTTGCTTGTGGCCGACTCCTTGGCGATGGCGTTCGTGATGCCGCTGCGGTGGAAGCCCGGATACATGAAGTAGAGGCAGTTGTCGGCGGTAGAGGCGTTGAAGGCCACGTCAAACTTGTCGATGTCGACAGTCGTCAGCGAGCTCAGGTCGAGATAGAGCATGCCGCGCAGCGAGTCGATGCTGTACTTTTCTTTCACAGCTTCCTTCACCGCGTTCACCACCTGCTCGGAGCTGAGGATACCTTTGGCGGGGGCGCCTTCAGTAGAAGCCTTGGCCGTCACCTTGACGCCGTAGAACGTGGTGTTCGTGTCGAGCGTCTCGCTCTTGTCGGCCAGGATGCCGGTGTTCTTGTTGTTCTTACCCTTCAGCGTAGCGGTGTAGAGGGGCACAATCTCCACCTCGGGAGTCTCGTCCGACGACTTGCAGATCACCTTGAGCGTGTAGTAGCGGTAGTCGATGTGCTTTGTGCCGATGGCGCTGGGCAGAATGTTGTAGGTAGGCACGTCAGCCGTATAAATATAATAGGTGGAGGCTTCCTCGGCATCGGGGGTCACCTTGGCTTCCTGGTAATTGGCATCGGTCTTCTTGAACACGTTGTCCTGGAGCGTGGTGGCGGTGCCGTTGTACACGTCTTCGATGTTGGTAGCTATGAGCTTCACGGTGCCGGCCTGTTGGGCCGTGGTGCGGTCGGTGGGGTATGTGGTCTTGGTGATGTCGAGGCTCACGGCGTCGTCCGTGCCGTTGTCGGCCGCACTGTTCACGAGGAAATAGTTGGAGTAGTCGGCAGGGCCTGTAGACTCGTTCTTGCCCGTGGTGTACCACTTGGTGCGGTTCTCGTTGTAGGCGTCCAGGAAGGTCAGGGTGTGCACTTTTTCTTTCTCGGATACGGGCACCACTATCATCACTTCATTGCCACTGTTGAACTCGTAGTTCTCCGCAGTGAAGGCCGTGGCACCGTAGAGGTCGTCGTTATTATCCTGGGTGGCCACAGAGAGGTTTTGCAGCTCGGGGTTGAGCGGCAGCAGCTGCAGGCTGACGTTGTAGAGGGCAGCCGCACCGTCGGCCAGGCCACTGATTGAGAAGTGGATGGCGTCGTTGTTGTAGTTGGAGAGAGAGATGGTGGCAGAGGTGTTGCTGCTGCTCAACTTCTGCTCTTGGTCGGCACTGCTGTTATCGGCCTTGTAGGCGTTGGCGGTGAAGGGGCCGCCGATGGTTACGCTTTGCAGTTTGTTGGAGTAAACGGTGGTACTGCTTGAACTTGAACTTGTCCCATGTACCTTCCAGGTTTTATCTGATGTATTGTAGTAGTAGTAGTAGCGGTTGCCGCCTCTACCACTGCTGTGATAGAATCCGTTGCTGCTACTCCAACGCCATTCATAGCTCTCGGCGCTCAGTTCGAGATTATTATTATTGTCGTCGTCGAGTGCCAAGTAGTAAGAACCATTCTGGATGGTATAACTGTTATTGCTATTTTGGACGGTCCACTGCGTAGCCGAGCTGGCTTCTGTGCCCACGCTGATGGTGCCGTCGTTGTTGTTGAGGTAGTAGCCGTTGCCGTCGGTGATGACGTATGCGGAGCCGCTGGTGATGCTGGTTACATCTTCTATTTTGTCCTCATATTTCCGGAAGTTGAGCGTGGCGCCCACGATGCGGAACTTAGCCGGAGCCTCCATGTAGTAGTCGCCGTTGGTGGCAGCCACATAGTATTGGTTGTCGTCGACGGTGACAATCGTGGGGCTGGTGACCTTTTCGGTTGTGCTGCCATTATTGCTGTAGAGGCTCACCTCCTGCAGGTCGGTGACGACGGCCGTCTTGTTGAAGGTGTTATAAGTGACACCTTTGGAATAATTATCGTTATGCGAGGATTTGAACTCACCGAAGTCGAGCAGGCCAGTGTGTATGTTGCAGTCGCTGCTTGTAGAGGGCAGTTGGCTGAAGAACGGCTGGTCGATGGTGTAGGTCACTTTCAGCGACTTCACGAACATGGTGACTTTGTCTGTATCGCTCTCGCCAGTATTATAGCCCGTATCGAAGCAGAAGTAGAGCACATTGCTGCCATTGGTCAGCGTGTTGCTGAAGACGTCAGTGCCCTGTGTGAGCGAGCACTTCTCGTTGGTCTCCTGCTGCTCGCCGTCTGTGTCATAGGTGTAGCGCCAGATAGAAGCTGTGGTGACATCGGAGCTCGATGTTTCTGAGGGTTCGCCCGTCTTCACGGCATCGATGCTCCACTCATAGCGGGTGAAGCGGTAGCCCTTAGGAGCGATGATGGCCATGCAGGAATACGTTCTGTTTTTGGGAGTAGTCACCGTGAAATAGTCGGTGTTGTCTTTGGTGTAGAAGAGCATGTTGTTGTTGGCCTCGGCGAACGTGCCAGCACCGCTGCTATTGAGTGCTGTGTTATAAGTTGACGACTCGATCTGCACGTGTGCGATGTTGTGGCGCATGAAGGCGAAGTTCTGCTTCGTCTTGTCGCTATTGGCAGCACCTGAGGCAATCAGTCCCGTTGCCGTGTTCTTTGAGAACACGATGGTGGTGCCCGTCTGTGCGAAGAGCTGTGTAGGAAGCACCGCCGCGAGCGCGATGAGGACG
>CAVIOP010000185.1:0-4265 GCA_963644485.1 bacterium
ATTTTCAGCATATAGATTGTCCGCTTTCTTGACAGCCTAAGACCGTCGGCATCGTGCCCGGCACATGCTAAACAATGGGGATATTGTAAGGGCTATTGGAGGATTAGCGGTAGTCTCGTAATGCATATGGCTGCATCTACGCAGAATTTAAGGATGCAGGCTATCCGACACTTGCTGGGTTTACTCTGAATGGTGCCCAAAATAGGAACCGCCGTATGCGGAACCGCACATACGGTGGTGTGAGAGGTTCATATACCTACCGCTGAATAGTCACCCAAAGTTGCTGAAAACATAAAAGGTGTCAAAAAACGACGCAAAATGTCACGATTTCCGTGGGAATGATGTAATTTTGCAACGTGAGAGAACAACACAAAAACTTAAACATCGCAAATATGAAGAAAATTAGAGCTGCTGTCGTAGGTTACGGCAACATCGGACGTTACAGTGTGCAGGCTTTGGAGGCCGCACCTGACTTTGAGATTGCAGGCATCGTGCGCCGTCAGGGCGGCAGTGACAAGCCCCTGGAGCTGGAACCCTATGAGGTGGTGGACGACATCACCAAGCTGAAAGATGTCGATGTGGCCATCCTTGCCACGCCGACGCGCCTTTGCCCCGAGTATGCCGAGAAGATCACCCGGCTGGGCATCAGCACCGTGGACAGCTTCGATATCCACACATCTATCTTGAGCTATCGCAACAGCCAGATGGAGAACAACCAGAAGACGGGCACCGTGTCGGTCATTGCTGCCGGTTGGGATCCGGGCTCCGACTCTGTGGTGCGCGTGCTGCTGCAGGCTCTTGCCCCCAAGGGACTTAGCTACACCAATTTCGGCCCGGGCATGTCGATGGGACACAGTGTGGTGGCCCGCTCCAAGAAGGGCGTGAAGAATGCGCTGAGCATGACCATTCCGCTCGGTGAAGGCATCCACCGCCGCATGGTCTATGTGGAGCTGGAAGACGGTGCCACGCTCGATGAGGTGGAGAAGGAACTGAAGGCCGACGACTACTTTGCTCACGACGAGCTTCACGTGTTTGCTGTGAAGAGCGTCGACGATGTGCGCGACATGGGTCACGGCGTACACATGACACGCAAGGGCACCAGCGGAGCCACTCCCAACCAGCGCATGTCGTTCGACATGAGCATCAACAATCCCGCACTCACCGGTCAGGTGCTCGTCGACGTGGCGCGTGCCACCCAGCGCCTGCAGCCGGGCTGCTACACCATGCCCGAGATACCCGTCATCGACCTGCTGCCCGAGAGCCGCGAGGAGATCATCGGTTCGCTGGTGTAAACGCCGGCAGCAGCCAATCAACGCAAAAGGCACAGCCGTCAGTCAGACGGCTGTGCCTTTTGCGTTGACATAAAATAGTACCTTCGCGTAACCTCTACGACCCTACGCTGATGCCGTGGGGAGCTGCTGCAGGATGTACGGCAGAATGGCAAAGTGAAGCTAACCGATGGCATGACCTCGGTGAGCAGTCATTCTTCGCACTTCAGCTGTATGACGTCGATGCCTGGCCATGCGCCGAGGCGGAAGGGCACGGTGCCGCCGATACCCATCGACACATAGAGCATGGCTCCGTCTTCGGTGTATTTGCCACCCCACTCGCTATAGGCCCACTTGGCCGGCGAGAAGCGCCCCAGGCTGAATTGCCCCGCATGGGTGTGCCCCGACAAGGTGAGAGCAATGTCGGTCTTGCGGAGCACGTTGCGCCGCCAGTGGCTTGGGTCGTGGCTCAGCAGTATCTTGAACGCTCCCGGGACAGTGCCTTCCAGCGCTTTCTCCAAGTCGCCGTAGTCGGGGAAGGGAGGCCGGCTGATGTTCTCGACGCCTACCAGTTCGATGCTGGCACCGTCGCGCTGCAGAGTGACATGCTCGTTCATGAGCAGGCGCCAGCCGATCTTTTGCTCCAGGTACTTCAGCACCGTCTGGTTCTTTCGGATGTTGCTCTCGCTCTTGTCCTCGCCGTACTCGCAGTAGTCGTGGTTGCCCATGACCGAGAACACCCCGTCGCGTGCCTGTATCTGCTTCAGTGCGTGCTGGAAGGGGATGACCTCCTGTGCGCTGACGTTCACCAGGTCGCCCGTGAAGACCACCAGGTCGGGTCGCTGGGCATTGACCGCACGCACCATCTTGTCGATGAACGAGCGGTTGCGCAGGAAGGTGCCGATATGGATGTCCGACAACTGCACCACTCGGTAGCCGTCGAACGACTGTGGTAGCAGGGGCGAGTTGCAGGTGGCCGAGCGTACCACGAGGTGGCGCCAGCCGAAGAAGAAACCGTAGACCATCAGCAGCAGCCATGCCGTGGGCAGCGCCAAGGCCCACCGCCATCCTGTCAGAGGCCACAGGACAAGGAACACAAGTCCCGGGACGCCGATGAGCAGGACGGCACCTGACACAAGCCGCATCAGTGTGTTGTGGCGGAGTTTCAGTTTCATGACTATTGCATTTCTTTGTGCAAAGATAATGTTTTAGTCGTAGAAACAGATGTCCTTGTGGCTTTTGTTTGAGAAGTCAACGGAAAAAATATGGAGAAACTCTGCGAGATGTCATTCGATCACGATACCGCCGTTACAGGGTATCACAACGTCGAGTGTCTGTTTCTTGCCCAGTTTCACCACCTTTTTGCTACCCACAAGTTTGGCGTCATCGCTATAAACCTGAATCTGTGTGCCGGCTGGGATCATGTCGAGCGAGAGACGTTTCTTCAAGGGCTGCTTCTCGGCATTGATGCCTACAACGTACCACTTGTCGCCATGACGGCGGGCCATGAGGATATATTTGCCGGGATATCCGTCAATCAAGCGGGTGTCGTCCCATGTAGTAGGCACATTCTTCATGAAGTCGATGGCCCACGCAGGAGCATCGGTCATGTTGTTGGGAGCTAAGGCAAAATGCTGCACGGGAGACTGGAAAAGCACGGCGGTGGCAAGGGCGAACACATCGGAAGTGATGCGGTGAGTTCCGGTCTTGTTGTTACCATTATAATACTTGTTGAGCGTGCTTCCGCCAAAATCCATGCTGCCTACGGCATTGCGTACAAAAGGATGGATGCAGGCATTGCGGGCCTCGGCATCACACATGCTCTGGGAGAAATGCAAGTTTTCACTGGCCAGCACAGCCTCGCTGGCCACGTAATTGGGATACATGCGCTCCCATCCTCGTGGTAAGGTGCAGCCGTGGAAGATGACCTCGATGCCATAGTCGTTGGCATCGATGAGAATGTCTTCGTAGAGTTTCATCATCTCCTGTTTGTCACCCCCGAAGAAGTCGACCTTGATGCCACGGATGCCGGTCTTCTGCATCCATGCCATTGCCTCCCGGCGCTTCAGAGTGTTGTCCATGATGCCACGAGGCCCCTGCGGTGCGTCGTTCCACGAGCCGTTGGAGTTGTACCAAAGGAAGAGCTCTATGCCTTTCTGCTTGCCATACTTGGCCAATTGCTCCATCTTGGGATAACCGATCTTAGTGTCCCAGAGTGCATCCACAAGGACTGTCTGATAGCCCATGTCGGCAGCAAAGTCGATGTATCGCTTCTGCTCGTCGAAGTTGCACGACCGGTCCATGCCGATGATCCAGCTCCAAGTGCCCTTGCCATATTCATACTGCTTGGAGGCCGCATACTTAGGTGACACCACATCGAAGGGGACGGTGGTCTCCACGATAGGCTTCAGGTCTGTGCCAAGGGTGATGGTGCGCCAAGGCGTGGTGCCGGGCAGGTTGAGCGCGGGACAGGCTGATCCCTGGCCGTTCATCTCTTCAGCCATCGGGAAGGCGATTTGATAGCAGCCGTCTGCGCGGCCCGACAGCCTGCAACCCACATACCCGGCGTCGGTCCCTGTCTCGGAGAGCAGCAGCCAGCCATTGTCTCCATTCTTGAAAAGACAAGGGAAGGTATAGCCTGTAGCACTGAGTCTTTCTCCCACAGGCACATCCAGGTCATAGTTGGTCTCATAGCTGGGGGCGGTGCGCGCAAATCCTGTCATCGGTTTCATCTGCGGGCAGAGAAACGAGGTGGTGCCTTGGGGCATCTGATAGGAGGTGGCCTCTTGCTTCACCACTATGCAACGTGTCTCGCCCTGAGGATAAAGCTGATAGCGGAAGGCGATGTCGTTGTTGCTCACTTGGAAGATGATGTCGTACACTTTCTTCCCGTCCTTCGAGAAGGTTATCGCTTGTCTGTTTGCTTTGTAGTCGACATGGCTCTTCTTGATGCGGTCGAGTTGGTAACTTTCGTTTACGGCCTCCACGTCAGATGCG
>CAVIOP010000186.1:0-4230 GCA_963644485.1 bacterium
GTATACAAAGCTCTGAAATATCTACCAATTTCTGTTATGGTCTTGTTTCTCTCCTATTTATGTGTTATTTTTGCAAAAGAAACAATCTCACGTGAAGGTATGAATACATTTTTCTATGCAAAGGACATCGTGACTTATAATGAATGGGCAGCGATCGAAACTCAAAATCCATTGGTAGGATTAATTGACTTCTCCAAGGTAAAGCCATTACACCATGTAAAAATGTTATTTGGTTTTTATGCAGTGTATTTGGGTGTAGGAGAGTGTGGACAGTTGCGGTATGGTAGGAATTATTATGATTACAAAAAAGGTTCACTTATGTTTGTTTCTCCTGATCAGGTGTTTGGCGCAGACGATGATGGTGAGGCCTTTCAGCCGTTAGGCTTTCTCTTGATGTTCCACCCTGATTTGGTGCGCAACACACCATTGAAAAATGTAAAGCGCAGATACAAATACTTCTCATACGACACGAATGAAGCATTGCTCATAAGCCAGGAAGAGAAGCTGATCGTAATGGATTGTTTTCATAGGATAGGCTATGAATTGGGGCGCCCTATGGATGAGCATAGCTGGGAGCTCATCATTGATGGTATTAAGACTCTTCTTGACTACTGTAATCGTTTTTACAACAATCAGTTTGTGGCCTGTGAAAATCAAGACGCAGATTACTTGGTAGAGTTTGAATGTCTTTTGGATGAATATTTCCATTCAGAAGAAGTCAAGACGAATGGCTTGCCAAGTGTTGAGTATTGCGCTGATAAATTAAACATGTCGCCCACTTTCTTTAGTAATATGCTGAAAAAGGAGACAGGAAGGACGGCCTCTTTTTTTATTCGCTCCAAAGTGATAGACTTGGCCAAGACGGATCTTCTTTCGTCAAAGCATACGGTAAACGAAATAGCTTATGCATTGGGCTTTAAATACCCGCAGCACTTCACCCGATGGTTTAAGGCGAATGTCGGTTGCACGCCCAGTGAGTATAGGGTGTATATTTATGGTTAAACCATCTCAAAATAATGCAATATGGGTTGTGACAGAATTTGCAGAAGACTCTGGTTGTGATAAGAAATAAGGGAAAGGCCCATGAAGAACAGTATCAAAAATGCCACTGACACAAAAACCAATACTGTTCCTATCCATTGTTTGTTCCTGCCAATGATTTCCTGTAAATCATCAGAACATTCTATAAAATCATTTTCAAAATCCTTCATACCAATTGATTTAATTGTGATTGAATCAAGTTGTAATAATGGCCCTTAATACCTAGTAAATAATCGTGAGTTCCCTGTTCCACAATGCATCCGTTGTCCATCACAACAATGTTGTCGGCGTATCTGATGGTGCTCAGCCTATGAGCTACTATTATTGTGGTATGGCCACTGAAAGCAGATTTGATATTACGCATTATCTCGAATTCGTTTTGGGTATCGAGGGAATTGGTAGCTTCGTCCAAAAAAATATATCTTGGATTCTTGTATATCACCCTAGCAAGCAATATGCGTTGACGCTGTCCTTGGCTGAGTTGCAAGCCTTCACTGCCGATTTTTGTGTTGTAACCATGTGGCAGTGACTCTATGAATTGTTTCAGATTGACTTGATCTAAAGCGTATTCCAAACGTTCTTTATCTTTTTTGTCATAAACGGACACGTTGTTTGCAATGGTATCCGAAAAAACATAACCATCCTGCATGACAGATCCGATCTGTTCTCTCCATAAATGCTTATTAAGAGATGACAAAGACATTTTGCCTATTGTGATATCCCCATCAGTGGGTTTGTAGAAACCTTCCAGGAGTTTTATCAATGTAGTTTTTCCACATCCGCTTTTCCCCACAATAGCAGTTACCTTATTGTGAGGTATAAACAATGAGATATCATTCAGGACAAGTTCATTGACAGACCCGTTATAGCTGAACTTTAGATGGTTCAAAGAGATGTCACCGTCCTGTGGCAGTTCCATTGCAGTGTTTGCAATAGCTTGATGTTCGCTCTCCTGTTCGTGTATGTCGCTCAATCGTTCCATACTAATTTTAGCATCTTGATAATCAAGTGCAAATGCGATGAAAGAACTCATAGGCCCAGCAACCTGGCCAATGATAAAGGAAAGGGATGCCATCATGCCAATGGTCATCTCTCCAGTCACGACCATCTTGGCAGTAAGGTAGGTGAGAATGATGCTTGTGGTAGTTGAGAAAGCAGTAGAGCCAACAGACTGTATTTGCCCTATCATCAATGCCCGTCGGCTAAGCTTGTATAGTTTAGCTTGGAGATGTTCCCATTCCCAGCATTTCTGTTTCTCGATATTATTCAATTTTATTTCTTGCATTCCTTGAATAAACTGCACCATGTTGTTTTGCAGGTCGGCAGACTGTTGGAATGTTTTGTTGTCTATTTCTCTTCTGTATTTCATAAATGACAATATCCATACGATGTATGTGATATTGCCCACCATGAAGACCAAAAGTATTCTCCAATTAAACACAGCCAGAACACAGAAGAATGTGATAAATGTTCCTAATGAAAACATGATACTAATCATGTCATTCATCAAGAAATTCTTGATTCTATCGTGGTCACCAATACGCTGGAGGATGTCGCCCATGCTGCGAATCTCGAAAAACTGAAGAGGCAAGTTGGCCAGTTTTCGAAGATAATCGGATATCAGGCGAATATTAATTATGGTGTTCATATGGAGTGACACCCAACTTTGAAGGAACATGATCCCTGTCTGCGAAATGGATATTATCAGTTGGGTGAATGCCATTAACATGATGAAATTCAAGTCACGTCCCATTACGCCAATGTCAACTATGCTCTGAGATATGAATGGAAGGAAATATCCAACCACCATCAACACAATAGCGCTGAGAAGCAATTGAGCAATCTCCCTCTTGTGAGGCGAGATGTATTTCAAGAAGAATCGATAGCCCAAATGACTTTCTGAGATCTGAGGTAGGATGGCTTCAAAGTCTATTCCCGGTTCAATTTGCATCGCTATTCCGACATCCTCTCCATCCAATTTTCCTGATACCCAATGCTTGTGCATTTCTTTTGATGAGTATTTCATCTTGCCTAAGCTTGGGTCAGAAACGTTAAACCTTCTGTTCTTTCCCTTTCCTTTGACTTGATAGCATATAACATAGTGGTTGCTGTTCCAGTGGAGGATGCAAGGTAATGGCATCTCTTCTGCAAGTTGTTCTTCGGTAATGCGCGCGCATAGAGTATGGAACCCTGCTTCTTCGGCTGCTTGGCTAAGGCTATAAAGACTAACACCTTCTCTCGTGATATGACATCTATCACGAAAATATTTCAACGTGAACCTTTTTCCATAGTACTGAGCTATCATGCAAAGGCAAGCTGGACCACAGTCCATGGAGTTGATTTGGTATTTGACTTGAAACTCAGGCATATTTTTTATTTGTTTATCTTCTTTCTGCAGATTTGATAAGAGATGAAATGGCAAACTCCATCTTTGAAGCAGAAGTCCTTGATATTATGGTAATATGGTCCTTAATGCTTTTTCTTGGCAAACTGCCATACAAAATGCAGCATCACATACCGCCGAAGCATATCCCGTACACACTCCACTGTGGCCTGGGCTGTAACAAGCCTATAATAATTGCCTCTTTGTCCCAGCAGATCAGCAACATTTAGACTAATCGACATATTGTTCTTAAATGTTTTTACCAACCCCATGTTCCATATCAACTCCTCCACATTCATGCTGTTGTCATTGTAGCCTCTTCGACAAGTACCTTGTAACTCAGTGTTAAAACGACATGACCATGGTAGTTCCACATAAGCAGAAGCTGACAGTCCATAATCCAATGCGTTTATCGACTGAAAGTTTACACGCCGCGACGCACTATTCTGATAATTGATAAAAGGAGCAATGGTCCCTCTGTACTTAGTATTGCGTGATGTCACACTATATTCCAATTTCTCAGATACCACAAAGTTATGAATGACACTTTCATGAGCCATCTCTGCTAAATTCGCTCCGCAATAGTCTGCACTTTTTATGTAATAAATGCTGATGTCGTTTTTTAATTTCTGTTTATAGTTGCAATCCAGATAAAAAGCGTTTAACAAGTCTACTGATAACGCCTGGTTTCCATCAATGTTAACTGGCGTATATGTATAAATTCCTGTCTTTTTGTCCAACTCCACCGCTGTTGCCACTTGATTTTTGTTGTAATAGTAACTTAAAAACAGATAATGATTCTGCAT
>CAVIOP010000187.1:0-4220 GCA_963644485.1 bacterium
CGGCGCCACCATCTACTACACCACCGACGGCACCACGCCCTCGGCCCAGAACGGCACGAAGTACACTGAGGCCATCACCGTCTCTGCCACCACCACCATCAACGCCATCGCCGTGGATGCCGACGGCAACGTGAGCGACGTGACCTCGGCCACCTACACCATCGACATCACGGCGCCCTCCATGCCCACGTTCAGCATCGCCGCCGGCACCTACTCCGTCGAACAGACGGTGGAGCTGACGGCGGACGACGGCACCACCATCTACTACACCACCGACGGCACGGAGCCGACGACCGGGAGCACGCCGTACACGAGCGCCATCACCGTGACGACGACCACCACCATCAAGGCCATCGCCGTGGACGGCGACGGCAACAAGAGCGCGGTGGCCACGGCCTCCTACAGCATCGTGGCCGCCGACAACACCACGAAGCTCGGCACCACCATCTCGCTCGACAAGGGTTCGAGCCATAGCCTGTTTGCAAGCAATTCGGGCGGCGGCGGCTATTTCGGCTTCCTCCGCCACGACATCGCCCATGTGCAGGTCATCACGTCGAACGACTCGACCCTCTCTGGCAATGACGACGGCCTGTTGGCCAATATCGACAACGACATGATCTTCACCACGGTCGACGCTGACACGCTTCTGTCAGTCAATACCTCAGATTCTTATCCCTCTGTCTATGTCCAGGTGGTGGCACCCAAGGGCTACCGCTTTGCGCGCTACCAGATGGAGTTCCTTACTGACCAGTGTACCAGCGGCTCGGCGGTGAAACAGTACACCTACGATGCCAACGGCAAAGTGGTGACCGGCGATGCCATGTTCACCTCCGACGGTTCGTGTGACAAGACGCTGGCCGACGGCACCAATGTGCTCTACTTCCGCTTCGACATGGGTAAGTCGCAGAAGATCGTGCTCAAGTCGTTCCACGTCACCTACGTCATCGACCAGCCCGTTACCGGCCAGATACCCAACACCGACGGCACGCTCAACCTGCACACCGGTCTGCTCGACCTCGGCACGTTCAGCAAAAACTCGCAGGCAAGCGTATGGTCGTTCAGCCGCACCGGCGTCACCGACCTGCAGGCTGTGAGCCTCGTGAACGGCGATGGCACGGCACAGACCCAGACCTACGAGACCACCGATGGCCAGTACTTCGTGCTGACGGCCAACGGCGACTACTATCTGGAGGCACCGCAGAAGTTCCGCATCGTGGGTGCCACGCTCAAGTTCCTGCGCCATGCGGCCACCGGCACCACCACCAGCACCACTTATGCCTATGCCGATGTGTCATCGGTGAGCAGCGGCAGCGAATACATCATCACCGACGGCAGCGGCAACTACCTCAACCTCAGCAACGGCAGCCTCGTGAGCGGCACCAATGGCGCTGAGGCCACCCTGTGGACAGTGACAAGCAGTTCTTCAAGTGGCGGCGGGTCTGACGACTGGCATGGCGGCGGCGATAACCGAAATACCACTTACACCATCACAAGCGGTGGCTATTCCCTCGTTTTGAGCAACAACAGTTTGAGCGCGTCTACCTCATCAAGTACCAGCTGGTATTATAGCAGCAACAACAAATACTTCTATTATAGCTCATCCGGAAACCAGGGCCCGGGTCCGAACCAGAACCGCAGCTACATCGGCTACAGCAACGGCGGCTGGACGGTAAGTTCGTCTTCGTCTACGAGCAAGCTGCAGACACGCACGGCCTCGACGGGCACCATCACCACCACGCTTCCTGCCAGCAACTTCACCGCTACGGTCAACAACCGTGAGAACACCGCCGCGGTTACCGACGGCACATTGCAGCTGACGGAGGACAACGCCTCGGCCACCCTCACCGTGGACGACTACAACAACGATGCCATCCACTTCAGCATCAGCGGACTGGCTGACGGCGCGTCCGCCCTCTACAACGTCTACCTGAAGCTGATGCCGCTCAACCCCGAGGTGCAGACGCTGCAGGTGGCCGCCCAGAACGGCACCACCGTGGTGGGCTCCAACGAGGTGACATCAACCAACTACACCTTCCACAATGGCGAGGCCGTAAAGGTGCTCGTGCCGACGACCCTTACGTCGCCCTATACCATCGTGTTCCGCAACGCGGAGAACGAGGAGAAGACGCTGTGGTACACCGAGGGCTCGAACAACAACAACCTGGCCAGCACGGGCGGATACTCCAACTACTGTCTGGTGGGCAGCACGGCATTCAACGCCACCGACGGTCTTTCGACCAGTGCCACGCCTTACCCCGGCGCACGCGTCAATACCGACGTGGCCGGTACCAATAAGCTCTCGGCTACCAACATCGTTGAGGTGGCCAGCGGGAAAGCAAGTGAGCTGAAAGACCTCGACTATACCGCGGGCGCCGGCGGCCTGCAGACCGTCAGCCTCGCGGCCAACACGGAGCAGGAGGTCTATATCTACTCGGCCGACATGCCCACATGGAACATCATGCCTTCGAACATCGGCTCGGGCAAGCGACACGTCGACTACCGCTTCTACACCATCACCGTCAAGCCGGTGGTGGCGGAGGAGATGGCCGTGGTGACGGTGACGCCAATCTACACGAAGACGCAGAAGGGCGCACCCAACAAGACAACCAGCACGCTCACCTCCGACAACGCCTTGGACGAGACGCATACCTATGTGGGCGTGACCGTCACCTCACTGTCCCCCACCAACGACACAGCAGACGGCGTGCTGACCAACACCAAGATCATCAGTGCCATCAAGGAGGCCATGAAGACAGGCAACTACTACGGCTTCGGCGAGAGCGACCCGCTGCGCGGCATCCTCTACGTGGACATGAGTGGCCTCACCGCCGTCTCGGCCGAGACGACCGATGGCGAGAACAACTGGGATGCCTTCAACGCCGGCACGGCCGACAACTGTCTCTACTTCATGCCGGTGGGCTTCACGCGCAACGTGGCGAACACCGTGGCCAAGACCACTGCCGGAGGCTACGAGGCTACGGGCGACATCGTGCTGCAAGACCAGCAACCGTTCTTCACGCCCTACAGCTTCACCACCGGCACACGCAAGGCATCGTACACCCGCACGGGAACCAACGGCAAGGCCTTGGTGACGAACATGACATCGGTGCTGCCCTTCAGCGTGGCGCTCGACGGCAACGGCAACCTGAAGACGTCGGACGATGTCACGGACAACTCGGTGACCTTCCATAACATCACGGGCTACGGCAAGGTGACGGCCGTGTCGGCAGAGTCGGGCAAGGATGTGACCTACGCCATGGTGGCCACAGCGGTCACCGACGGCAAGGCCGAGGCCAACAAGCCTTACTATGTGACGAGCACCACGCCGGGCTTCGCGTTCAACATCACCGGCGCACAGTTTGTGGAGACACCTAAGGGGACGACAACCACCGACAACACGGGCGTGACCGAGAGCCTCGAGCGCACCAGCAACAGCTGGACGGCATACGGCACCTACGCCGGCGTGACGCCAAAGGCAAAAGACGACAATGGCGTTGGCGTGTGGTACTTCGCAAAGGAGCTCTTCTGGAACTCTGCTCAGCTGACCCAATACAATACCGTCAACGTGCGACCCTTCCGCTCCTACTACAAGACCACCGACACCGCAGCGAGCGTGCAGAACGCGGCCAAGGCCGCAGTGGTCTTCGACGAGAACGACGTGACAACGACGGGCATCAGCGATGTCAGTGCCACTGAGGTCGACCTCACGGTGAGCGTCGGCCACGGCACCATGACCCTCACGGCAGGCAGCGCCACACGCTACGCCACCTACACCGTGGGCGGACAGCTCGTGGCACGCGGACAGCTGGCACAGGGCGCAAGCCGCACACTGGCCGTGCCCGCCGGCGTCTATGTGGTGAACAACCAGAAGGTGGTGGTGAGGTAACGCGCGCACCGCGTAACACACCGCGCAGACATCACGGACAGTCCCAACGGGGCGTATGTACCATGTGTGCAAGCCCCAACGGGGGCGACATATTAAAGCGTAGGGCATGCCCTACGCTTTTTTTGTTTAACATTCTTGCTAAGGCAAGCGGCAGAGCCGAGCGAATCTCCATTAATCTCTCATTAATCTCCGTTCGGCGCAAAGGATTCGCTCGACTCTGTCGCTTGCCTTAGCAAGAATGAAAGATTAACGAGAGATTAAAGAAGAAAGATTAACGAGAGATTAATGGTCTATTAATGATGATTCGCTCGGCTCTGCCGCTTGCCTTAGCAAG
>CAVIOP010000188.1:0-4177 GCA_963644485.1 bacterium
CCAGGGCGCCGCTTCGCTTGCCCTGGGCTAAGTAATTGCTGGGCTTTCAGCCCGCGGCTCACGTGTTGTAAATCCGAAACAGCGAGACCCGCGTCAGCCGACCACGTCGACCACAAGGTTTACGCGTGCCGTCACCTTCCTGCCGTCGCTGTGCGTTCGCTGGAAGGCAAAGCCGAAGGTATGGCTGTCGCCCGGCTGGAGCATCTCCTTCACCTCGCCGTAGTAGAGATACACCTTTTTATTATATGCCGCCACAATGCTGTAGTAGGCTGCCTCGTCCTGCAGGTTGGTCACGCTGTCGGCCTTCATCACCTGGCCGTCCTCGTCGGAGCCTTTTTGCCCCGTATCTGGATGCAAAGATGTCGCCGTTGCGCCACACGGGATGCCATAACCGTATAAAAACACGCAACTATCATCCAATGCGGGGACGCACGCGCCGCAAGCGGCAGATTGCTGTGTCTACCGTTAAAAATATCTAAAATTACACCTCTTTTACTCATATTCCCCCCCTATATTAGATAAAAAAGGTGTAAATTTGCCCCGTATTATGTTGATTAACTATACAATCTTCTTCTAATTATTCATTTACAAACGTATGAGAAAAGTATTACTGCTCTCTCTTGCAACAATGTTGGCTGCACCGACATTCGCGCAAGATCAGGTTGGCGACGACTGCACCAAGTACATCGTCAATCCCGGTTTCGATGAGGACTTGACGTGGCAGGCCGACGGCTCCACCAAGCCCATCGTCGACAAGTCAACTAATCTTTCCGGCCGTAGCCAGAAATGGGAGGCTGCCGACGGCACCGGTTACGCTTGGGGCGGCATCAGCTCCAAATCGCGTAAGGACGGCCTGAAGGGTTGGAACGGCTTCTTCGGCCAGATCAAGGGTTGGACGGCTGCCAACAGCTCGACCGACGGCAAGACGGTGGCCGAGTGGACCTATTTCGGTTCAGTTCCCTATGCCATTGGCGCAACGGCTGTGCCTATCGCTGACGATGGCGATACTTATCTGGCTGCTCCTCCCACCAAGCCCGATGAGGCTCAGGGCGACGACAACGTGGCTTTCCTCTACCTCCGCGCAGGTTGGGGCGGTAAGGCTACCTACACACAGAACGTACACGTGCCCGTGGGTAAGTACACCCTGTCTTACTGGGTCTATAACACCAACTATGAGAAAAGCAAGAACAACACCGGTGTGAAGAACCTGTCACAGGTGATCTGCCGCCGCGACACTGTGGTGGACACCGATGGCTTCAACGCCCAGACATGGACCAAGCACACCATCGACATCACCGCTACCGACTCGCTGACCATCATCTTCGGCTTCCAGTCAAGCGGTGGCTCCAACTCTAACCCGTTTGTCTGCATCGACGACATCCGTTTGGAAAAGACTGACGACGTGACCCGCGAGGAAATCCTGGCGAGCGACATCGACGAGCTGCTCGCCGAGATGGACGTGTGTGAGACTGACCTCCAAGACTACCAGGGCATCACCCAGGAGATTGAGGATGCCAAGAACGAGCTCTATGTTGCACAGGAAGCAACAGACGTCGAGACTCTTGAGGCTGCCTACAACAAGGGTGCTGCCGACCTGGCACGCTTCCAGGCTGCACAAGAGACCATCAACAAGGTAACGGCTCTCGAGGAAAAGGCTAATAAAATGCGTGAGAGCGCCTATCCCGGTCTCGCGGCTCTCGACGCTGCCATCAACGCTGCCGAGGACTCCATCACCAATGGCACCACCACCGGAATCCTCGCTCAGATCGAGGCTCTCGACGCTGCCATCAAGACCTACCTCGCCAGCAAGGAGGCCACAGAGGCCGATCCTTCCGACTTCACCTATTATGCTACAAACACTTGGTTCATCAAGGATGGTCTGGAGCCCACTCTCAACGCCGACGGCTCTTGCACCTATCCCAACGCTACCAAGGAAGACGGCACTGCCAACTACAGCAACGGCAGCAGCAACGCCGACTTCACCTCTACCGGCTGGTACAAGGGATCATTCACTGGCGGTGACCAGCGTCTGAACTTCGCACAGAACCGTTCCTGCTGGAATGCTTGGGGCACCAACTTCTCTGAGATCAGCGTCAACCAGGATGTCACGGGCCTGCCCAACGGCTACTACACTGTGAGCGCCGACCTCATCACACAGGCCAACTATGTCACCGACCAGCACGTCTTCGCCAAGAGCGCCCTCGAGGAGTCTAACTCTGAGGCTCTGACCTCTGGCAACTGGAGCGACAACAACGACGGTGCATGGACCACACTGACCACAGGCAAGGTGCTCGTGCACGACGGCAAGCTGACCATCGGTGCTGCCGGCACAGGTGCCAACGGCGACCAGAGCGGCTGGTTCTGCGCCACCAACTTCAAGCTCAGCTTCGTGGGCAAGGCTACCGACGAGGAGATCGCCGCTGCCATCGCCAAGAAGACTGCTACTGCCGAGGCTCTCGTGGCCAGCATGCACTATGCTGCCGACAAGGCTTCTGTGCAGGATAGCATCGACACTTACAAGACCACTGGCGACCTCGCCGTGCTGAACAACGGTATCTCTCTGGGCAACACCTCTGAGGCCAAGTACACCGAGGTCATGGCCGAGGGTAAGACCATTCCTACCGTCTCTGCCGATATCGCTGACGAGAGCTCATACGCTCCCGTACATGACATCGCTGCCTTCGCTTGGCAGAAGACCAACGCTTATCTCACCTCTTCAGAGGCTACCTACACTGCCATCGACACCAAGATCGCAGAGCTGAAGCGCTATGTGGTCACCTACTACGCAGCCGCCCACAACGTCGACTCTGTGTCAAACACATTGAAGTCTACATCTGCCAAGGAGGCTCTCGCCAACACGCTCGCCGAGCAGAAGTCAGTGCTCACTAACGGCGACAGCATCCAGAGCGAGGCCATTGTGACGGCTCTCGTCGCCCAGCTCAATGCTGCCATCGCCAAGGCTCAGGCTCAGGAGGCTTACGAGAAGAATCCTGACGCTACCGACTACACTGGCAACATCCAGAACCCCGACGCTGCTGCTGAGGACGGCTGGAACATCGACAAGGGTATCGGTAACACCAACACTGCAAGCGGCCAGTACTATGACCAGAGCGTTGGCAACACCTCACACCGCTACTTCGACTCTTGGGCTTCAAGTGGTCTTAACTACTACGCTGACCAGAAGGTCGTCGGTCTGCCCAACGGTACCTACGAGGTCTCTGTTTACACGCGTACCTCTGGCACTGGCGCCTATGTCTTCTCTGCCAACGGCACTGAGGCTACCGACACCACATGGATGGAGATTCCTGTTCAGACCTTCAACTACACTCACAACGACCAGGGTATCGGTGGTGACACAGCTGCCGACGGCAACGACTCTATCGTGACCGCTACTGACAAGTTCGGTCAGGTTTGGGCTGACGCTGTCATCGCTTACAAGAACGATCCTACCAACACGGCACTCGCTGGCATCACCACTGCCAACAACGGACAGGGCTACGGCTGGCAGCTGCAGACTTGGAAAGCCGAGGTGAACAACCACGAGCTGACCATCGGTATGACTTCCGACTCGCTCCGCACGGGTAAGGCTGCCTTCACCGGCACATGGTTCTCCGTCGTCGACTGGGGTCTGAAGCTCCTGGCTGCCGGTGACAACACTGGCTGGAGCGGTCCTATCACCGGTGTGGCCGAGATCAAGACCAACACCACTGTGATGACTGATGCCATCTACACCATCAACGGCCAGCGCGTCGCCAAGATGAGCAAGCCCGGTCTCTACATCGTTGTTGAGAACGGCAAGGCCAAGAAGGTCATGATGAAGTAATCGGCTTTCGGCTGAAGGTTGCCGGCGGCTTCCGCCGCTGACACGACATAACGGGCTCCCCAAGTTGCAACAGCAGCTTGGGGAGCTTTATCGTTTGCTGCGGCTCTCGCCGAGCCCCCGGATTTTTGACGACAATAAGGGACAATGATAGACAATCGTTTTGTCCCTTATTGTCTATTATTGTCCCTTATTGTCGTCAAAAAACCAAGGAGATTTGTCTTTCGTCCGTCATTGTAGTCAGAAACAAAGTAGGAAAGGGTCAAAAGTCTATTGTCCCTTATTCAAGTTTCGGATTTACACTGCGTGAGCCGATGCGGGCTGAAAGCCCAGCAATTCCATAGCCCAGGGCAAGCG
>CAVIOP010000189.1:0-4147 GCA_963644485.1 bacterium
TTCGCTTGCCCTGGGCTAGGTAATTGCTGGGCTTTCAGCCCGCGGCTCACGCAAAACATTGTTCAGCTCGCGGCTCACGCAGTGTAAATCCGAAACTTAAATTGGGGGCTTCCTTTCCAAAAACAAAGCCCGAAGCATGGTTTTACTAGGCTTCGGGCTGGGTATTTATGCTCTTTTGAGTTTACCGGACAGCAATATTTGCACAAATTACTCCGGTTTAATATTAATTAACATTCGGGGGGGGATTGTGCGTAATATGTATTACATTTGCCCCCATCAAACTTTAAACCGACTCTTTTTAAGGGGGCAAAGCGCTAAGTATGAAGCAGGCATTGCAGACCATCATTTGCATAGCCGGCATGCTGGGTGGCACGGCGCACGCAGTGCACTCGCAGACGGAGGAGACAATGAACCACATTGCCCCAAGTGCAGCTTATGCCGACACGCCATTGCAGCGCGGCATCTATCTGAAGACCAATGCCGTGGCCTGGTCGTTTGCCGTGGCCAACGCCGAGGTGGAGATGGATGTGGCCCGCCACTGGTCGGTAGACCTGCCCATACAATATGCCGGCTGGAACTATTTCCAGTCGCGCCGCAAATACCGCACGCTGTCGTTCTATCCCGGCGCGAGATACTGGACGAATCCCACCAACAACGGCTTCTTTGCCGGTGCCCACTTAGGACTGGCCTACTACAATGTGGCCTTCGAGGGCCGCTACCGCACCCAGGACCATGGCGGCCACTGCCCCGCACTGGGCGGCGGACTGTCGGTTGGCTACCGCCTGCCGTTGGGGCGCGGAAGCCGGTGGAGCGTAGAGGCCTATGCCGGAGCCGGCGTCTACGCCCTCCATCACGACAAGTTTGACAACGACCACAACGGACAGTGGATAGCCACCGAGCGGAAGACCTATTTCGGCCTCGACCAGTTGACACTCTCCGTATGCTACCGCTTCCCACTGCGCACGAGCGGCACACCGCCCACAACCCAGCCCTGAACCACACGCCCTGAGCCATCCCTCCCCCGACGACAAAACCGAGAAAACCATGCCACACAACCTATTGCAACATATCGCAAGCACCCTACGCCGGTGCATGGCCACGCTGCTCCTTATGACCGCAGCGCTCGCTATGCTTGTGGCCTGCGACGTGCATGAGTTTCCCGACACATCCTCAAACGTGACAGCCCTGCTGCACCTGCGCTTCAGCACCGACATGCCCCAACTGGAACAAGTCGTCAACATGCAAAGCCGTGCGCAGGCACAGGTGGCCGCCACGGTGGCACCCCGGCAGGGCGAGATGCGCTACATCGTGCGGCTCTACCCCAAGGGCACAGAGAACACCACCGATGCCGATGCCGGCTATCGCGAGTATGTCTTCACGCGCGACGTGAGCGGTGGCTACGACACCGACCTGCAGATAGAGGCACCTGCCGGACAGTACACCGTGGCCGTGTGGGCCGACCTCGACAGTGAGGCGGGTGGCCAGCATGCCTTCTACTCGCCAACCGACTTCCACACCATTGCGCTCAACACCCCCCATACCGGCAACACCGACTATCGCGACGCCTTCCGAGGCACCGCCGCCGTGACCCTTGCGCCCACCGGTGCCGACGATGCATCCTCGCAGGCCACGGTCGACGCCACGGTGCAGATGGAGCGGCCGCTGGCCAAGTTTGAGTTTGTCACCGACGACGTGGCCACCTTCCTAAGCAAGCAGGCCCAACAGGCTCAGAAGACGCAGAAGACGCAGACGGCACGCGCAGGCACGATAGGCGACTACCGCTTCGTGTTTCGCTACTACGGCTACATGCCCTGCACCTACAGCCTGTTTTCCGACAAACCCGTAGATGCCACGACGGGCATCAGTTTCGAGGGCCGCATATCGCAGTTCAACAGCGACGAGGCATCGCTCGGCTTCGACTACGTGTTTGTCAACCACCAGGCCACCGCCGTCACCGTGCAACTCGACATCTACGATGCACAAGGCACGCTGCTGTCCACCACGCAGCCCATCAACGTGCCGCTGCAGCGCAGCCGCCACACCATTGTGCGCGGCTCGTTCCTGACGCTTAACATCAGTGGCGGCGTAAACGTGAAGACCGAATACGACGGCGAATACAACCTAATATATTAAGAGAACAACAACAATATTTATTTCTAACCATTAAAACCGTAAGAAGATGAAAAAGACAATTCTTTTCGGAATGGCTGCCGCTTCGGTGATGATGCTGGCAGCATCGTGCTCAAGCAGTGACGTAGAGGAGACTGCAACCGACCAGGCACTCGTGTCGTTCAAGATCAGCGCCGACACCAAGGCCAACATCCGTGCAACCCGCGCCATCAGCGACGGAACAGGCACCGACAAGTTGATGTACCGCGTGTTTGACAAGGACGGCAACGCCATCGCCACTCAGGCTCTGAAGTCAGAGACCGCCACCGACCTCCTCACCGGCCACACCGTGACGCTCGCCCTTGCCAAAGGACAGACTTACAAGGTGGCCTTCTGGGCACAGAACAGCAACTGCACGGCCTACACCGTTGGCGAGGACATGAATGTGACTGTCAGCTATGACGGCGAGAACAACGACGAGACACGCGATGCCTTCTTCAAGACCGTAGACGTCACCGTGACGGGCAACATGTCGGAGAGCGTTACCCTCACCCGTCCGTTTGCACAGATCAACGTGGGCGACACCGATGATGACCTGGCTGCTGCTGCCGAGGCTGGAACTGTAATCACAGAGTCGGCCGTGACCATCAAGAACGCTGCCACCAAGCTCAATGTTCTCGATGGTACTGTCTCTGGCTCAGCCGACGTTACCTACGCCTCTGCTGCTATTCCGACAGAAAAGCTCAGCGTAGACATCGACGGCGACGGCACGAAGGAAGACTACAACTATTTGTCGATGTGCTATGTGTTGCCCAACGACGAGACCACAGGTGCTGCTGCTACCGTGGCTGAGGCTGCCTTCACCTTCAAGCCTGCGACAGGCGAGGCCATCGAGCTGAAGGACGGTCTGCAGAACATCCCCCTGCAGCGCAACTACCGCACCAACATCGTCGGTAACCTCCTGGCCAGCACCGCAACGTTCACCGTCAAGGTAGACCCTGCTTACGAGGGCGACTACAACCAGAAGCTTGGCCCTGTGTACACCGTCACCACATCCGAAGACCTGGCCACCGCTGCACTCAGCGAGAACGCCATCATCACGCTTAGCGGCTCCGACGCTTTCACGCTCCCCACAAGCATTGCTGACGGCGTGACCATCAAGGGCGAGACGCAGAACGCCGTGCTCGAGGCCTACTCGGCTACCTCCGGCATCAAGAACGTCAAGTTTGAGAACCTCACCTACAAGAAGAACGGTACTGGTAATTACATTGGCATCTATCACTCGAACAGCGTGGCTTACAGCAACTGCATCATCGAGGGTAAGCCCACCATGTATGCTGTCACTGCCACATTCGACAACTGTACCTTCAAGGCATCGACTTACGAGTACTGCATCTGGATCTACGGCTCACAAAATATCACCTTCAACAACTGCACTTTCGAAACCATGGGTAAGTGCGTGAAGGTCTATAACGAGGGCAGCGACCTTGTTCAGACGGCAACATTCAACAAGTGCACCTTCAATGCTACAAACATTCCTGAAGGCAAAGGCAAGGCTGCTATCGAGATTGATGGCTCATGGAACACAACCGGTAGCTACACCGTAAACATCAACAACTGTACGGAAAGCGGAATGGTTGCTGGTGAGACGAGTGAAGAAAAGATGTGGAATTGCGATGAGGGTTCCAACACTACAACAGTGTATGTTGACGGAACCAAAGTATATGAAAACGGCAACAAGGTCGAGTAAATCCCCGTGTAGCCTTTGCGTCGAAGCATAGAGACGCAGGCAACATAGAAAAAAGACAGTGGCGGCAACACATCCTTGCAGATGGTTGCCGCCACTTTGCGTATTTATTCAAGATTCGAATTTAGACCACGCCTGAAGCAGGTTATCACTCCGTGGGAGACTGTTTCGGTGGGCATATCACCCAATCGGTGATGTTGCCCGTGGTGGAGTCGAAGTTGATGCCTACCTTTGTTATGGGCAGTCCGCAGAGGGCGAAGCGCTGGCGGTAGTTCTTGAGGTTTATCTGCT
>CAVIOP010000190.1:0-4127 GCA_963644485.1 bacterium
CTACTACTATGCCTATGGCAGCATAAAAACTAAAATCAAAGAAACAACACAAACTAAAGAATAAAAGCATGGCACAACGACTACTCTTCATCGACCGCGACGGCACACTCGTGGAAGAGCCACACGACGAACAAGTCGACTCATTCAGCAAACTGAAATTCACCCAAGGGATGTTCCGCAACTTGGGTTTTATCGCCAAACATCTCGACTTTGAACTTGTCATGGTCAGCAACCAAGACGGGCTGGGAACGGCATCATTCCCCGAAGACACTTTCTGGCCTGTCCACAACTTCATCCTCCAGTCGCTGGAGAGTGAAGGCATAACGTTTGCCGACCAACTGATAGACCGCCACTTCCCCGAGGACCATTCACCCATGAGAAAACCGGGCACTGGGATGCTGACAAAATATATGGAAAGCGATGACTATGACCTGGCTCATTCTTGGGTCATCGGCGATCGCGACAGCGATGCCGAGCTGGCCCGCAACTTGGGGTGCAAGGCGCTCATCTTAGGCCAGGACGGCATGACCTGGGACAAGATTGCAGAGATTCTATTTGCCGGCGAGCGCATAGCGAAAGTGGAGCGCAACACCAAGGAGACGCAAATCCAAGTGGAAATCAACCTCGACGGATCGGGCAAGACCGACATATCGACAGGCATCGGCTTCTTCGACCACATGCTGGAGCAAATCGGCAAGCATGGCATGATGGACCTCGTGATCCATACCAAAGGCGATCTCTGGGTGGACGAGCACCACACCATCGAGGACACGGGCATTGCCCTGGGCGAGTGTCTGCGCAAGGCCTTGGGCGACAAGCGGGGCATAGAGCGCTACGGCTATTGTCTGCCAATGGACGACAGTCTCTGCCAGGTGGCCCTCGACTTCGGCGGAAGGCCCTGGCTGGTGTGGGACGCGACTTTCAAACGCGAAAAAGTAGGCGAAATGCCCACGGAGATGTTCTTCCACTTCTTCAAGAGTCTCAGCGACGCTGCGCTCATGAATCTCAACATCAAGGCCGAAGGACAAAACGAGCACCACAAGATAGAAGGCATCTTCAAGGCCTTGGCCAGAAGTTTGAAGATGGCAGTAAAAAGAGACATCTACCACTTCGAACTCCCCAGCACAAAGGGGACTCTGTGACAGATGTCTCTCCCATAAGATTGTCGGCAACCATCAAGGATTGATCATCGACAAGAAATATTGGTGCACTCGGAGGTCATCGTTGAGCTCCGGGTGGAACGCCGTGACCAGTTGGTTGCCTTGCCGCGCTGCCACGATGTGGCCGTCGACCTCGGCCATGACCTGGGCATCGCCCTCCACATTATCTATATAAGGGGCGCGAATGAAGGTCATGGGGATGTCGCCCACCGAGGCAAAAGGTGCCACGGTGGCGAAACTGCCAAGCTGGCGGCCATAGGCATTGCGCTTGACGCTGATGTCCATGGTGGCCAACCGCTTGCGGTCTTCGCCTTCTACGGTCTTCGCAAGCAATATCAAGCCGGCGCAAGTGCCAAACACGGGCAAGCCGCCCGTTATGGCATCGCGTATGGGCTGGAGCAACTGGAGGTCATGGAGGAGCTTCGACTGTGTGGTCGACTCGCCACCGGGTATAATCAGCCCGTCCTTTGGCTGCCGCCAATCGGCCAACTGGCGCACTTCGAAACAGTCGACTCCCAAGCGCCGAAGCATCGCCTCGTGCTCCACGAAAGCCCCTTGCAGGGCAAGCACTGCTATTCTCATACGCTTATTTTCCTCTCTCGGCCATTAGGGTCTTGATCTCGTCCTCATTGATGCCCACCATGGCCGGGCCGAGATCCTCACTCAGTTCGGCAATCTTCTTCGGATCGTTGTAGTTGGTGACGGCCTGCACGATGGCAGCGGCGCGCTTGGCGGGGTTGCCACTCTTGAAGATGCCCGAACCGACGAAGACACCCTCGGCGCCCAGCTGCATCATCAGCGCAGCGTCGGCGGGAGTGGCCACGCCGCCAGCGGCGAAGTTCACCACGGGCAGTTTACCGTTGTTGTGCACAAACTTCACCAGGTCGAAGGGGGCCTGCAACTGCTTAGCCGCCTCGTACAGCTCATCTTCCGACATGCCGACCAAGCGGCGTATCTCGCTCTGCATCATGCGCATGTGCTGCACGGCCTGCACCACATCGCCCGTTCCGGGCTCGCCCTTGGTGCGAATCATCGACGCTCCCTCGGCAATGCGACGCAGGGCCTCGCCCAAATTCTTGGCGCCGCAGACGAATGGAACCTTGAACTTCGTCTTGTCGATATGATACACATTGTCGGCTGGCGACAATACCTCACTCTCATCGATATAGTCAATCTCGATGGCCTCCAATATCTGCGCTTCGGCTATATGGCCGATACGGCACTTAGCCATGACAGGTATCGACACAGCCTGCTGTATGCCCTTTATCATCTTCGGGTCGCTCATGCGGGCCACGCCGCCTGCCGCACGTATGTCGGCTGGGATGCGCTCGAGTGCCATGACGGCGCACGCACCTGCCTGCTCGGCTATTTTGGCCTGTTCGGGCGTCGTAACGTCCATAATCACGCCGCCCTTGAGCATCTGTGCCAAGTTGCGGTTCAGTTCTTGTCTGTTATCCATTTTGTATTTACCTTTTATAAATAATTGTTCATTCATGGTCGTCCTCACCGAAATCCCTGCCAGCAGCGCGGTATTCGGTAGGGGTCATGCCCGTTAGTTTCTTGAAGAACTTGGACAAGTGCGCCTGGTTGGCAAAGCCGAAAGCCAGAGCCGTCTGCTGGATGGTGTCGCGCGTGGCCGACAGATGCGCCTTGATATCCTCCACCAGAAAGGCGTCGACAATGCTCTTGGGCGACTTGCCGGCCACCATGCGGCACACCTGCGCCAGGTAGCGGGCACTGACGTTGAGCGCGTCGGCATAATGCGCCACATCGGTCTTCGTGGATGATTCAGCCTTCACCATGCGCACAAAATCGGCATACAATTCACCGCTACGGCCCGCAAGCTTCACAGCGGTCTGCGTGCGGTTGCTGGCAAAGGCACGCGCCTTTGAAATGGCATCTGCCATACCATTGCCCTGACTCAGATAAACGGCCAGTGCCGACGCGAACAGGTTGACACTACCGTGGTCGGCAGCATCGTCGAGAAAGCACACGTTGTCGGCTATGTATCCGCGCAACAACAGGTCGCTATCACGCCGGCGCACAATAATGACTTTGCAAAGGGGGAAAAGCCATTGCCGCAGAATCTCTATCGTTTCTGTGCCCATCAGCCGGTCGCCGTGGCTGGAAAACAGAACGGGAGCGTAAACCACCGACTGGGGTTTGTACCGCTTCAAGGCCGCAACGACCACCTTTACCGTGTCCACACTGCGCACCATGCCTATCTTTACGGTTTCGGGCATCACGTCGTTGACAATGGCATCGAGTTGGCCGCCGACAATCTCCGACGGCAAATCATAGAAATGCTGAATGCCAAGCGTGTTCTGCAGCGTCACCGACGTGATGACCGACACAGCCTTGGCTCCAAGCGACGAGATGGTAGCGATATCGGCCTGAACGCCCGACTCGCCCGTGCTGTCGCTACCCGTGATGGTAAGTATTGCCGTATTATTCATGTGCATGGATCGTTTGTGATTGCAAAGGAAATAAAAATCACAGTAAAATCATCGCTTTATTCTCTTTTTGATAAACTTTTCTTCAATATCGACATCTGCTTGACACGCAGTCAGGCAAGGCCGACTCTTTTGAAAGAAAACGCATCAAACATGCCCCTGTTATCGCACGCTAGATGGCGCATCTCGGAGAAAACTGGTGCAAGCCTGTTGCTATTGACTATTCTTCCATGCTGTGTCCGTGATGGAATGGATACCCAGCCCGAAGCCTAGTAAAACCGTGCTTCGGGCTTTGTCTTTTGAAAAGTAAGCCCCCCCAATCGAAAAGAGTTGGCTCCAGTGGTGTTACACCTTTTGCAAACCAACCATATTGCATCAGGCGGAAATCATGTTCGTTGTAGAGGTCATAAATATTGTTCCCAAAAGAGCAGATGATGTTGTCACTCTGACGGGCAACGCTGCCGATGGTCTTAGGCTGTCAAGAAAGCGGACAATCTATATGCTGAAAATGGGC
>CAVIOP010000191.1:0-3880 GCA_963644485.1 bacterium
TCTATTAATGATGATTCGCTCGGCTCTGCCGCTTGCCTTAGCAAGAATGTTAAAACAAAAGGTGCCTAAGGCACCACATAGATCTTCGTTCTCTATGAATAATTTAGGTTAATTATTCTTAACCGAAATGGAAAAGTGGCCGATTAATTCGGTGTTTCTATACGAAATTCCCTATCTTTGCAAAAGACATTATAATAGGTGTGTTCGGCTGAAGAGGCTGGATAGGCCGCAAATGGAGTACGCGTATGATTAAAAAGATACTTGTTGCATCTTTCCTGGCCTTGTTTATGGGTGGCTTTTCCCAGACGGTGAAGGCTGCTTCGTCCATCGAGATAGTTGACAACGAAACACAGCAGGTGACGGTTTCTGTCAGTGGCGAAGGAGTGTTGCGGGTGACCGGAGCTTCCGGACAGACGCTTTATGTCTACAACATTACAGGTGTGAGGGTCTTGAGTGTGAAGGTCGACGGATCCGATAAGAGCTATAACCTCAATCTGTCGAAAGGATGCTATATTGTGAAGGTGGGCAAGACAGTGCGGAAAATTTCCATACGGTAGAAACTGGTGGTGGGATTTTCCGGGCCGCTTTGCTTGTTCCATTCCTTTTGTTGTTTTTGTTGGCAACCAGTTGTGCCGATAAAAGCAATCCCAACAACGACTTGCAGCTGAGCGATTACGACTCTCTCAGGGTAGGCGACTATGTCGTTGCCTCCCAAAAGGTCAGTCGTGAAATGGAGTGCTTGATGATGGCAGATAAGGTGTGCTGCCAAGCCGACAGGTTTTTGAGAACCTATTATCGGAATGGCGGGCAGTTTGTTTGGATTACCCGTTTGGGGGTTGATCATCGTGCTGACAGTCTTTTGGCCCAGTTAGACTGCGTGAGACGGATGGGCTTTTCTCCCAAGCGTTTTGGTGCCGAACAGATTGAGGCAGACTTGCGAAGGGCAAGAGAACTCGACTTTGACGGTGGAGCCAATCAGGCAAGCAAGGTCTTTGCACGGCTGGAGTATTATCTGACAAGGGCTTATCTTAGGTATGTGGTTGGCCAACGCTTTGGTTTCATCGACCCTAACAGGGTTTACAACCGGCTTGACGTGAAGGATAGCGATTCTGTTGGCGTGTCCTACAAGACTTTGTTTGATGTCAAGGTTGAGCGCCCCCGTGAACGATTTTACCGGGAAGCGTTTCATAAGGTGCAATGCGACAGCCTGGTGGAGTTTATGAAGGAGATACAGCCTCGCAACCCCATGTACTACAAGTTGCAAGAGGGCTTACACGGAGCCTTGTCCCGGCAGTATGGCCGCAATCTCATATTGGTCAATATGGAGCGGTGTCGTTGGAGGCTGCCTGATGAGATTTACAAGCACGAGCGGTATGTCTTGGTGAATATTCCTTCGTTTCGTCTCTTGGCAAAAGACAAGGGCAGTACGCTTTTCATGCGTATGGGATGTGGAAGCACAAAGACCAAGACGCCACTGATAGTGAGCAACATTACAAGAATGGACGTCAATCCGCAATGGATTGTGCCCAAGAGCATTGTGAAGAGCAGCATCGTTCATCACGCAGGAAACGCGCCGTGGTTTGCGTCACACCGCTATTTCGTCCGTGAGCGACAGACGGGGAAGGCGGTGCCAGTGAGCCGGGTGACCAGCGACATGTTGCTCAGCGGTGCCTATCTGGTGGTGCAGGAAGGTGGTGCAGGCAACTCCTTAGGAAGGCTAATTTTCCGTTTTGACAATGGACTCTCGATTTTCCTGCACGACACGTCCAATCGTGATGTGTTCTGTCAAAACGATCGTGATGTAAGCCATGGTTGTGTGCGGTTGGAGCGTCCTTTCGCTTTGGCAGGCTTCCTGCTGGGCGATGACCAAAAGGAGATGGTGGGTCGTATCGGATATTCCATCCAGGCCGATGTGTCTCCGCTGGGCAAGAATCCCAAGACACTGACGGCGCAACAGCAGGCTGTGCTCGACACGCTGGACAGAAAGCGTCTGGTGGGACAAGTGAAGGTCGCCCCGTGCGTTCCGATTTTCATCTTGTATTTCACATTGTACCCCAACGACGACGGAGGCTGGGAATGCTATCGGGACGTTTATGGATACGACGCCCCGATACTTGAGCGAATTCATGATTTCATGTAGAAACAACTTTTCATATTGGTGGAAGAATATAACGAAGACAAAATCGTCAGCATGCTGGGAAACCCGCAAACGCAACGGGCGGCATTCTCGATAGTGGTCAGAACCTATAGCGAATCCCTATACTGGAAGATTCGCCATATAGTCCTGACGCATGAGGATGCTGACGATGTGCTGCAAAACACCTTTATGAAGGCATGGGGCAGTCTGTCGGCGTTTGAGGGCAAGTCGAAGTTGTCTACTTGGCTTTATCGCATAGCTGTCAACGAGTCGCTCGACATGATCCGCAAACAGAAGAATGGCCCACAGGTAAGTGCGGACGACAACCCCTCCGTTGCCGCCCGGTTGATGGCCGACGAATATTTTGACGGTGATGAGACTGCCGCTCAGTTGCAGGAAGCTATCGCCACACTGCCCGATGTGCAGCGGACCGTGTTCACCCTTCGCTACTATGATGAGATGAAATATTCGGAGATGAGCAAGGTGCTCGACACCAGCGAGGGAGCGCTGAAGGCAAGCTACCATCACGCCGTGAAGAAAATAGAGGAATATTTCCATCGACATGATTGAACGGGAGCGACAACCATGTTAAAAGTGAATATTTTTGAGAATATTTTAAACCATTGCGTTCTTGGAACGTCTAACATATAAAAGAAAAATATGGACAAGGTAGATAAGCATATTGAGGCTACTTTTGGACGTAAGGCGCCTTTCAAGGTGCCGGAAGGTTATTTCGACGACTTCACCGTCCGAATGATGGACCAACTGCCAGGCCAGGCCGTTGTCAGGCAGGCTGTGGTCTGTGACTTGAAGCCTTCCCTGTGGAAGCGCTACCGCAAGGCCATCGCAGCCGTGGCAGCCAGCGTTGTCGTAGGCATGATGGGGGTGGGCACATATTTGCACAATGGTAAGACTGTGTCAGACAAGGAGCAGTTGGCTGGCGCGGCTTCGCCGGCTACGGCCACATCCTCTTATTCGTCGGCTGATGCCTTTGCCGACTATGCCATGCTCGATTCTGATGACATGTATGCCTACATGGCAGACATAAAGTAACAAACGAAAGTGACAGTGATGCTTATGCTAAAAAGGTTCTTCTTCGTCTTGGTGGTTGCCTTGATGACGCTGCAGATGCAGGCTCAAGACAAGCCTAAGTTCAATCCTGCCAGGTTTCAGGCCGATTTGGAGCAATTCATTACTATCGAGGCCGGGCTCAATCCTCGGCAGGCAGCGGAGTTCTTCCCTCTCTTTCGGGAGATGCAGAACAAGCAGCGCACGCTCTTCAACAAGATGCGTTGTTACCAGCATGTGGACACCCGCGACCAGAAGGCTGCCGAGAAAGCCATCAGGGAATGCGACCTCATCGACCTGCAGATTAAGCAACTGCAGCAGGAATATCACAAGAAATTTTGCAAGATGCTTCCTGCCGGTGTCGTGTGGAATATTATACGTGCCGAAGAGAAGTTTCACCGCCAGGCGTTCCAGCGCATGGTGAAGCGCGGAGGACCTGAAAGACCGCTGCGATAAGGGGTAAACAAGAATGCTAAAGGGTGTCTTCCAACAAGGAGGACACCCTTTAGCATTGTATGCCCATAGCTTTGTGTGGGGCGAACGGCTAGAAATCCATGACGAGTTGTCCTTGTTTTATTCAAACAGGTTACCTGTGGCTATGGAGTAGGAGATCTTACACTGGTTGCAGATGTCAGAGAGTGTGGCACCGTTTTCACTTAGGGTGTAGAACACGCT
>CAVIOP010000192.1:0-3815 GCA_963644485.1 bacterium
AAGCCTTGAATTCTTCTCTAGAAGGTGCAGTCCGGAGAGGCCTGTTTTTTCAGAATTTCCAAGACAAAGTGGAGGGGTTGACAAAAACCGGGTTAAACCCCTGTTGGTTTTCTGAGCCTGTCGGCTTGCCCGTCTTGCTTGGTCGTGCCCTTACGTGAGCGAGCTCACGACGGTCGTGCCCAAGCAAGACGGGCAGTGGCGCCTCAGTGCCACTCAGAAACCAACAGGCGATAAACAGATATAAACCGCTCACGCCATCCACCTCATGGGGACAGCGAGAGAACATCGCTCGCGCAGTCTCGCACAGAAAAAATGCCCTAAAAGTTTGCTTTGCCTTTATTTTTTAGTTACATTTGCAACATGAAATCTTAGTGGAATGGTAACGTGGGGGCGTTTGCTAAGTTCCCCCTCCAACACCATCATGTTAAACCATAAAAATAAGCAAGAAACAGACAGAAACAGAACATATTGACATATTAAAGTAATCATAATTACGCGTTTACTATTTATTCGGAACATCCTTGAAATTTGGCGATAGATAAGATGTACAACTGAATAGAATAAGTTCGTAAGCGCCCATGCTATAGCGTGGGCGGAACTTATCTCGGTTGTACGGGCCACGCCAAATGCCTAAGGATGTAGATGAGGGAAGCCTACGCTTCTTTTTGTCTCCTTCCTTAGGCATTTGTTTGTTCAGAGCCCGTTTTCTCTGATGAGATAGTTTTTGCGCTCCCATAAGCTATAGCTCATGACCACCGAAGTTGGCATCCACGAGGATGACCTATGGAGTCGTGCGCCAGAGTTGTTGTCGATGCTCCTCAAAGACCACACGTTGAGCTCGTCCGCCGGGCAGGTCAACATCTTTTGGGCCACCGACGACTATGCTCATCTGGGCCCCGGCTATCAATACCACGACCCCATCACCCCCTCACTCATCACTGGCGAGCACGCCCATGTCGTCGTGCCCCGCAACGGCAAGCACCATGACCTCCAGACCGCCCGGTCGAAGGACATGGCCGAAGTCTTTACGCCCGCTTGGATCTGCAACGCCCAAAACAACCTCATCGATGAGGCCTGGTTTGGTCGCCCCGACGTGTTCAACCATCAGGCGGACCCAGCCGACGAGACCCACGCCTGGGTGACCCGCACCGGCAAGATCGTCTTTCCAGAGGGCAAGACCTGGAAAGACTATGTGCGCGCCACCCGCCTGGAGATCACCTGTGGCGAGGCTCCTTACATCGTGAGCCGATACGACACCACCACAGGCGAAGCCATTCCCCTGAAAGAACGCATCGGCTTGCTCGACCGAAAACTGCGAGTTATCGGCGAGAACACCACGACCTCTGCCGAATGGCTCACCCTGGTGCAAGAGGCCTACAAGAGCATCTATGCCTACGAGTGGCAAGGCGACAACCTGCTTTTGGCCCGCAAGGCCATGCTCCTCTCCTTCATCGAATATTATCAGGAGAAGTTCGGCAAGATACCGCTCTACAAGTCCATCCGTTACATCGCCTACATCATCTCGTGGAACGTCTGGCAGATGGATGGGTTGCGGGGAGTCGTTCCCGACTCCTGCCATGAGAACAAGACCGTCTCCACATCGTTGTTTGGCGAAGACGAGATAACCACCACGCCTTGCAGGGGATGTCAGAAAGACGACATCCGATTGCACAACGGCACATATTGTTTCGTGAAAGACTGGGGAGCTACCGACCCTATCACTGGCAAAAGAGGAAAACGCATCCGATTCATCGACCTTATCAAGCAATCATAGCCCATGAACTTCGAATCTGCTTTCAAGATGAAACTCATCTATGTGTTTCGCATCAACGACGAAGCACATCGCGGGTGTCTCAAGATTGGCGAGGCCACCTGCAAGGACGACAGCACTCTCGACCTTAAACCCTGTTGCCACGCCCTCAACCAAGCCGCCAAGGAGCGCATCAACCAATACACCCAGACCGCCGGCATCGCCTACGACCTGCTCTACACCGAGACCTCCGTCTACCTGCGGCAGGGCAGGCTCTGCGCCTTCAACGACAAGGAGGTGCACAAGGTGCTGCTGCGCTCGGGCATCAAGCGCAAACTGTTTGACAAGGCCAACCATGCCAACGAATGGTTTTGCTGCGACCTCGAGACCGTGAAGCGAGCCATCGGTGCCGTGAAGCAGGGGCGCACGTCCCTGCTCTCCTCCGAGATGAAAGAAGTGCACGAGCCCATCGTCTTCCGCCCCGAGCAAGCCGATGCCATCCGCAAGACCGAGAAACAATTCAAGCGAGGCAACCAGATGTTGTGGAACGCCAAGATGCGGTTTGGCAAGACCCTCTCGGCTCTCCAGGTGGTCAAGGACTTGAACTATCGACGCACTCTCATCCTTACCCATCGTCCGGTGGTCGACGAGGGGTGGTTTGAGGACTTCGGCAAGATATTCTATGACCGTGGCGACTACGCGTATGGCTCGAAAAACAAGGGGCTGGCTATCGAAGCCTTGGCCCACCATGCCGACCAGTCTTTCACCATCAACGGCAATGCTGAGAAAGGCAAGTATGTCTATTTCGCCTCGATGCAAGACCTCAGAGGGTCGGAACTGGTGGGCGGCAAGTTCGACAAGAATGATGATGTGTTCTCCACCCCTTGGGACATGCTCATTGTGGATGAGGCCCACGAGGGGACGAAGACCGACCTTGGCCAGGCCGTGCTCCGAGAGCTGGTGAAGGCCACGACCAAGGTGCTGCGCCTCTCGGGCACCCCCTTCAACCTCTTCGACGATTTCAAGGATGAGGAAATCTATACTTGGGACTATGTGATGGAGCAACGGGCCAAGAGCGAATGGGACCTCCTGCACCAAGGCGACCCCAATCCCTATGAGAGCCTGCCACAGCTCAACATCTATACCTACGACCTCGGTCGATTGCTTCACGACTATGCCGACGAAGACATTGCCTTCAACTTCCATGAGTTCTTCCGGGTGGACGCGCAGGGGGCGTTGGTGCACCTCGAAGACGTGAAGCGCTTCCTCGACTTGCTCTGCTGCCAAGACAAGGGCAGCCTTTACCCTTATAGCAATAAGACGTTTCAAGATATCTTCCGCCACACCCTCTGGATGGTGCCGGGCGTCAAGGCGGCACTAGCCCTGTCGGAACTTTTAAGAAGCCATCCGGTGTTTGGCAACTTCCGCATCGTGAATGTGGCTGGCGATGGCGATGAGGAAGAGAACTCGAAGGATGCCCTGAAGGACGTGCTCGACGCCATCGGCGACGACAGCGACGAGACCTACACCATCACCCTCTCGTGTGGCAGGCTCACCACGGGTGTCAGCGTCAAGGCGTGGACGGCCGTGCTCATGCTTTCGGGTTCCTACAAGACGCAAGCCGCCACCTACATGCAGACCATCTTCCGCGTGCAGACGCCCTACACCCACAACGGGAGGATGAAGACCCAGTGTTACGTCTTCGACTTTGCACCCGACCGTGCCCTGCAGGTATTGGCCGAGACTGCCAAGGTATCTGCCAAGGCGGGCAAGCAGCGTGCTGAAGACCGCAAGATTATGGGCGACTTTCTCAACTTCTGTCCGGTCATCGCCATCGAGGGTTCGAAGATGAGCCAATACGATGTCAACTCGATGATGAAGCAACTCAAGAAGGTGTATGTGGAGCGAGTGGTGCAAAATGGCTTCGAGGACAATCATCTCTATAACGACGAGCTCTTGAAGCTCACCGATGTGGAGCTACAGGAGTTTGAAGGACTGAAGAAGATCATCGGCAAGACGCGGGCCATGGCCAAGACCAAGGATATCGACATCAACAGTCAGGGAC
>CAVIOP010000193.1:0-3771 GCA_963644485.1 bacterium
GGTAAAGACAGTCCCATCTTCAATGATACGCCTCTCCTTCGGTTCCAGACGAACGCCATCTACAAAAGTTCCTTTATTACTCGGCTTGTCACGTAACACATATTGAAATTGCCCGTTTTTCCTGCGACTTACAGTAATGACGCAGTGTCGATAATCGATGTTTAAATCACCACTCTCAATGGCGCAGTCCACAACATAGTTCTCCCTCTGTCTGCCAATGAGATTGTCTCCCATGTGCAAAGAGAAGACTTGACGATAGCAATAATTGTTTTCTATAACTACTATTTGTCCGCATTCACCAATCGTCTCAAGCTCCGTTGCTGATAGCTCTTGTTTGGGCTCAACTCTCTGCGGAGTCTTGATACGCACCCCAAATTTCTTGCCACAGGACGGGCACTTCATGACCATGACCTGCCCCGACTCACATGTTGTCTCGTCAAACGAAACTACATGTTGACATTGGGGACAACGAAAGTTTTTCATAGATGTTTACTGATGATGTTTCATTACCCAAGCCTCTGCAAACTCTGCCTTATCCCTTAAGTCCCTCAGAGCGCGAAAAGCCTCCTCCTGTTTAGCATAAAATCCGTAGACGACTTTCGTGTTGTGGTCATTGTCCGCCACCTTGGCTTCCGTATAACCCCGCTTTTTCAAGTTTTCCACATATGCCTCAGCATTGGTCAAGTTGACACGACTTGCGAGAACTATAACATAGCCTTCTCGGGAGGACTGCGACTCTGTAGCGCCTATATCCTGCGTATCAGCTTTACCAGCCACTTTGTCTACATTTCGAGCCTCGCTAGGCGCGGTGTTTGCAGTGTCCTCTTCCATCTTAGGCAAGACTTGTTGTAAAAGCTCCACATTGACAGCGCCTGCGGTCAGTACCTGGCTATTGTTGCCCAAAGAAGAAGGGTACAACAGAAAAGCCAATGCTGCGACACACGCTGCCGCAACGGTACGCCAAAATGCCACAATATTCTGCCCTCTAGCTTTCTCAACGTCAGACTCATTGTCACCGCTAACCTTCTCCGTCAGCGTTTGGTCAACGTCCAAGTGTTTGGCGCTGTACGACTTGTTCTCTCCATCTTTCTCCAACCTATCGTCCAACTCACGTAGCAACTGCATCTCAAATCCCGACAGACCATAAAGTGACGGGGTAAGAACACCAGCCTCGCAAGGTTCAAATTCATAGCGTCCCTCTCCATTGAGGGATATGACGCCGATGCCATGAAGCTCATAGCTGCCATCATTTTCAAGGTGTTGCTTCAGCTCCCTAACCTCATCACTAATACGAACCAAAGCTTCTGGATAACTGACATCATAACACTCCACATAGGACTGTGCCAACAGGGAGTCGTTGATGGTGAGCTTGGGATTGAATCCAATAGTACGGGCGGGCGGCAACAACATGCCATCCGCACCATCCTTTCGAGCGTCCACATGATGCGCCATGAAACCTCCGAAATCTGGAACAATCACGCAATCATTGCTCAAAAGCAATATTTCAATATGTCTATCCAATTCAATCACAAACGCAAAATTAGTAAAAAATACGGGATAGAGCAAGTTATTGCGCAAAAAAAACCAAAATCGAATAATATTGTTGAAGAAGATATTTCAATTCAAATGAAATGATTATCTTTGTAGCAAAATACATCTTTTCTGACAAAATGGAATATAAAGAAACTGAAATCAAAGGAGTTTGGGTGATTGAGCCCAAGGTGTTCGACGATAGTCGCGGTTATTTCTTCGAGGCATGGAAAGCAAAAGAGTTTGAAGACCATATAGGCCCCACTCGCTTCATTCAAGACAACGAATCAAAGTCTTGCTATGGTGTTCTCAGAGGACTGCATTATCAAAAAGGAGAATACTCACAGGCCAAATTGGTGCGTGTCATCAAGGGGCGTGTGCTCGATGTAGCAGTCGACATTCGAAAGTCTTCCCCCACATTTCGCCAGCATGTCATGGTGGAGCTTTCAGAGGACAACAAGCGGCAACTGTTTATACCCCGCGGCTTTGCTCATGGTTTTTTGGTTCTAAGCGATGAGGCCGTTTTCACTTACAAGGTAGACAATACTTATGCTCCTCAGCACGAGGCGGGCATTTGCTGGAACGACCCTGATATTAACATCCAATGGCCCATCAACCCCAAAGATGTGATTACCAGTGAAAAAGACCTCAAGGCACCACGTCTCCGTGACGCAGAAGTCTTCGAATAAGAACAACAGAACCTTAAACGTTTATAATGAATATTGCCATTGTAGGAACAGGATATGTCGGCCTAGTCAGCGGCACCTGCTTTGCCGACACGGGAGTGACGGTGACCTGTGTAGACGTGGACACAAAGAAAATCGAACGTCTCAACCATGGTGACATCCCCATATACGAGCCGGGCCTCGATGAACTTGTAGTGAAGAACGTTAAAGCCGGACGCTTGAAGTTCACATCCTCTCTTCCCGATGTTATCAACGACCAGGACATCGTCTTTTCCGCTGTTGGAACGCCTCCCGACGAAGATGGTTCAGCAGATCTGAAGTATGTGTTGCAAGTGGCCCGCACCATCGGTCAAAACCTAAACAAATACATAGTTGTGGTGACCAAGAGTACCGTTCCCGTGGGTACAGCCCGCAAAGTAAGAGCTGCCATTCAGGAGGAGCTCGACAAGCGGGGTGTCAACATTTCTTTTGATGTAGCCAGCAACCCGGAGTTCTTGAAGGAAGGCAATGCCATTAAGGATTTCATGAGTCCTGACCGTGTTGTGATTGGCGTAGAGAGTGAACAGGCAAAGACTTTGTTGACAAGGCTTTACAAGCCGTTCCTCATCAACAACTTTAGAGTCATTTTTATGGACATTCCCAGTGCAGAAATGACCAAGTACGCAGCCAACTCCATGCTAGCCACACGCATCTCATTTATGAATGACATCGCTAACCTTTGTGAATGTGTCGGAGCTGATGTCAACATGGTTCGGCAGGGCATAGGCAGCGACACCCGCATAGGCCGCAAGTTCCTATATGCAGGCTGTGGCTATGGTGGTTCGTGCTTCCCCAAGGATGTCAAGGCGCTTATCAAGACAGCAGACGAAAATGGCTATTCGATGGAAGTACTCAAGGCAGTGGAGCGTGTCAACGAAAAACAAAAGTCGGTACTCTTCCGCAAACTGCAAGCGGCTTACCCCGGCGAATCGCTGAAAGGCAAGACCATCGCCCTATGGGGACTGTCGTTCAAGCCCGAGACCGACGACATGCGTGAGTCGACCGCCTTAGTGATGATACGCCTCCTGAAAGAAGCCGGTTGTATCATTCGTGCCTATGACCCTGTGGCCATGGACGAGTGCCGCCGTAGGGTCGGTGATGCAGTAATCTATTGCCGCGACAAATATGAAGCTGCATTGCAAGCTGACGCACTATTGCTGCTCACAGAGTGGAAAGAGTTCCGTTTGCCCAGCTGGGAAGTTGTAGGACGGTCTATGAACAGGAAACTCATCATTGACGGCCGCAACATTTTTGATGCAGAAGAATTGGAAGAAACGGGCTTTGAATATCACTGCATTGGCCGATAGAAAAGGCCAGGTGCATAAAACATCAGTAATGAAAAAACTGACCATACTGGTTCTTGCTTTTATTGCCTTGATGACAGGCTGCAATAGCAAGCCCAACGTAAATGACAAACCGCAGGAGGACCTCGCTGCCAAAAAGATGCTTCAAGGCATTTGGGTAGACGAGGATGCACAGAATGTTGCCTTTCGGGCTAAGGGTGACACCATATTCT
>CAVIOP010000194.1:0-3762 GCA_963644485.1 bacterium
TTCATTAGATACCTATTCCGAAACCCTGAGCACTCGCAAAGTTTTCCACAAGGCCTATTTTCTCTTAGCGTCCTGATTGTCAGACATTTGTGTAAAACCCTCGAAAAATCGCGTATTTGCGAGCAAAAGTAGTCGTGATTGATTTCAAGCGATTCTCCAGCGACTCTTTGTCCTGATATTTTGTGTGAAATAACGATCACCAAATAGATGATGGAGGTATCAGTGTTTGCGATAGTTTGCTAACTCCCTGTTTCCGCATTAAACATACATTGATCTATAACTCAAGTTTCGTATTTAGATTTTACCCTTTATATTAGAGAGTTACCCGAGCATGAGGGTACACAAAAGGCTATGTTCCTTGTAAGAATCTCGTAAAAAGACATATGTTTTTTAGGCAAGAATGCTTTTTTATTTGGAAAATTAAGGATAATTGGCTAACTTTGCACAATATTAATATTTCCTGGTGAAAGGAGCAATCATTTGCTAAGATGAAGTACGGATTTATCAAAGTGGCCTCTGCAGTGCCATCCGTGAAGGTGGCCGATTGTGTGTATAACACAAAGGAGATAGAGACAATGATAGCCCAAGCAGAAGGGCGTGGCGTGGAGATTATTGTGTTCCCCGAGTTGTGCGTCACGGGCTATACATGCCAAGACCTCTTCCGCGAACAGATTCTTCTAGATGCAGCAGAAAGTTGCGTGATGGCTTTGCTTGATTTCACCCGACAGTTGGGCATCATCTGCATTGTGGGTGCTCCCGTTGTAGCGGGTGACCTGTTGCTCAATTGTGGCATCGTCATCCAGAAAGGCAAAATTCTGGGTGTCATCCCCAAGACCTATCTCCCCAATTACAATGAGTTTTACGAGAAGCGCTGGTTCGCCTCGTTGCAGGACCTGCGCGAGATGCAGGTCCGCTATGCAGGCCGCATTGTGACGGTGACGCCTTCCCCGCAACTTTTCCGCACCGGCGACGGAGCCGTCTTCGGTGTTGAGATATGTGAGGACGTGTGGGCTCCGACGCCTCCCAGCAACCATTTGGCCCTAGCTGGTGCCGACATCATCTTCAACCTGTCGGCCTCTGACGAGCTCCTTGGCAAGCACGACTACTTGACCAGCCTTCTCTCGCAGCAGAGCGCCCGCACGATGAGTGCCTACGTCTACAGCTCGGCAGGCTTCGGCGAGAGCACACAGGATGTGGTTTATGGAGGCAACGCACTGATATACGAGAACGGCCGCACTCTGGCCGAGGGAAAGCGGTTCTCGCTCGAAGGGCAGGTGGTGGAAGCCCAGATTGACGTGGAGGCCCTTAGGGCCGACCGCCGCAACAACACCACGTTCGTCAACGCGCAACGTCGCATGATCGGAGAAGACATCCGTTTTGTCGAAGCCGAGCCTGCGCAGTTGCGCGATTTTGTTTTGGAACGCCACGTCGAACCGCAGCCGTTCACCCCTTCCGATGAGACCATGCGGCAGGCCTGCGACGAGATACTCAGCATACAGGTGATGGGACTGGCCAAGCGTCTGGTGCATACCCACGCCAAGACCGTGGTCGTCGGCATCAGCGGCGGCCTCGACTCCACGTTGGCCTTGCTGGTATGCGTGAAGACCTTCGACAAGTTGAAAATGGACCGCAAGGGTATCGTCGGTGTGACCATGCCGGGCTTCGGCACCACCGACCGCACTTACAACAACGCCATCAACCTCATGAAAGACCTGGGTGTCACCATACGCGAGATCAGCATCGCCAAGAGCGTGACGCAGCATTTCGAAGACATCGGGCACGATATGAACGTACACGACGTGACCTATGAGAACGGACAGGCGCGCGAGCGCACACAGATACTCATGGACCTGAGCAACCAGTTGGGCGGCATGGTCATCGGCACGGGCGATCTCTCGGAGCTTGCCCTCGGCTGGGCCACCTACAACGGCGACCACATGTCGATGTACGGTGTCAATGCCTCGGTACCCAAAACGCTCATCAAGGATCTTGTACGTCATGTGGCGCAGACCGTGGATGATGCTTCGGCCTCTGTCTTGCGCGACATCATTGACACTCCGATATCGCCCGAGTTGATACCCGCCGATGAGAATGGACAGATCAAGCAGAAGACAGAAGACCTCGTGGGGCCCTATGAACTCCACGACTTCTTCCTCTACCATTTCCTCCGCCATGGCTTTAGTCCCCGCAAGATCTTCCTGCTGGCACAGAAAGCCTTTGGCAACGACAACGGCAACGACGACAGTGTGGGCCGTTACGACGACGACACCATCATCCACTGGCTGGGCGTGTTCTGCCGCCGGTTCTTCAACCAGCAGTTCAAGCGCTCGTGCCTGCCCGATGGCCCGAAGGTGGGCTCCGTCAGCCTAAGCCCACGCGGCGACTGGCGCATGCCCAGTGATGCAGTGTCGGTCCTGTGGCTGCAGGAGGTGGAAACCCTAAAAGGAGCATGACAGACCAAAAAGTGTGTTGCAAACAGCGATTTTCATGCGTTTGTAACACACTCTTCGGTTTTTTAAATTAATTTTGCAAACAATCACAAAGAACAACGGGGCGTAGCCCCATATTATTAAATCTTAATTTACAAACTTATGCAGAAAAGATTGCTTGTTCTGGTTGCATTGGTGGTATGCTTCATTACCTCAATGACGGCTCAGATTACAACTTCTGGTTTGAGTGGTAAGGTTATGGCCGATGGCGATGCTGCCATAGGCGCCACCATCGAGGCCGTGCACACGCCCTCAGGAACCAAGTACCAGGCAGTGACCAACAGCAAGGGCCTGTTTACCATCAATGGTATGCGCCCCGGTGGTCCCTACACGGTCAAGGTCAGTTACATTGGCTTCCAAGCCAAGGAGTACACCGACGTCAAACTCGCACTTGCAGAGACCTACAATCTGCCGGTAGAGCTCGGCGAGACTACCAACGAGCTGAAGGAGGTGATCGTCGTCTCGAAGGCCACCAAGTTCACCACGGAGCAGACTGGTGCAGCAACCAACATCGACAACACGATGATCACCAACATGCCCACAGTGACCCGCAGCATCACCGACATCACGCGCCTGTCGCCCTACGGCGGCAACGGCATGTCGTTTGCCGGTGCTGATGGCCGTACGGCCAACTTCACTGTCGACGGTGCCAACTTCAACAACAACTTCGGTTTGAGTTCTAATCTCCCTGGCGGTGGCAACCCCATCTCTATCGACGCCATTCAGGAACTTCAGGTGGTGATCTCTCCGTTCGACGTGCGCCAGACCAACTTCATCGGTGGTGGTGTCAACGCCGTCACCAAGAGCGGTACCAACACCTTCAAGGGTAGCGCATACATCTATCACAAGAACGAGAACATGCGTGGCGATGCCATCGAGGGCGAGCAAATCTCTGGTGCACGCGAGAAAGACCGCAACACCACATACGGCTTCACTTTCGGAGGCCCGATCCTCAAGGACAAACTGTTCTTCTTCGTCAACGGCGAAATGTCGAAGACCCCCACAGTGGCCAACCGCTGGAGAGGTTCTGAAGACGGTGTGGCCGATGCCGACAACTACATCTCACGTACATCGCTCTCTGACCTGCAGACGGTCTCCGACTATGTGAAGAACAAGTACGGCTACGACACCGGTTCTTACAGCAGTTTCCCTGCCGACGAGAGCAACTACAAGCTCCTTGCTCGTTTGGACTGGAACATCACCAACAAGCATCACCTCGCTCTCCGCTACAACTACACTCTGAACAAGGCCTGGAATGCTCCTAACGGAACTT
>CAVIOP010000195.1:0-3753 GCA_963644485.1 bacterium
TTGCCCTGGGCTAAGTACTTTTGGGCTTTCAGCCCGCGGCTCACGCAGACATTGTCCCTTTATTTTAGCTTGTAGAGCGGCTGGGCGTGGTTCTTGGCCGCAGTGCTGTTGGCCTTTGCCAGGCCCGCGGGACGTATGGAGAGATTGTCATAGAAGGGCGTGCTGATGCGCTTGCCCTGTTTCATGGCTATCAGTCCGGCCATGCCCTTGCGGTAGAGCCCGATGTTGGCATGCAGCATGGGCTGTCCGTCGGCGTATCCGGTGATGCTGTCGCCCTCGAAGCGGAGGGCCAGCTTGATCCACCGGGCGACGCCTGGCCGGGTGAGGCGTGCGCTGTCGAGCACCGTCTCGCCGCCCGGTTCCATCTTCAGTTTCTTGATGAGCGCCTGCTGTTCGGCATCGCCTTCGGCCGCATTGCGGCCCTGTCCGCGTGTGAGGACCAGCCGGCACCAGCCGTCGCTGCCCACCTGCAGGTAGTAGCCCTTGGGCGTGATGCCATAGCCCGTGCCCACGTTGCAGATGCGTCCCATCAGTCCGCCCTCGTCGCCGGGGTTGAGCCACACGTCGGCACTCACCTCATAGTCGGTCCAGGCCGAGTCGCCGAGGATGGTGTAGTAGTTCCAGTCGGGTGCCCAGCTGTTGGCCGCCTGTCCCACCGTCTGCCGCAGGCACATGCCGTCGTGTGTGGGCCGTTCGGTCAGTTCGAAGCTGCCAATGATGTCGGCGGTGTAGTGTGGCAGGTATCCCCATTCGGCCGGCTTGTCGTATTGCTCGAAACTGTCGGCGTAGGGCAGGGGGAATGCCTGGCTTTGCGGCACGCCGTCGAACGACCCTTTCTGTTGTCCGGTGGTGGTGGAGATGGAGTAGACCGCTCCCGGGAGAACGGTCATGGTGAACTGTCCGCCGCGTGGCGTGATGTCGTCCTGCCGTGCAAACTCGTTGTCGGCCGTGCTGCGCCACACGCAGAGCGCCTTCCGTGGCATTCCGCCCTTGAGCTTGAAGCGCAGGGTCTGCGGTTCCTTGGCATCCCTGGTCTCGATGATGACGCTGTAGTCGCCCTTGTCGGGCGAGACCATGGTCACGGCCGAGCCGCCGCCGGCGAGCCTGGCGCATCCGTCGTCGAGATAGCGCCATCCCACTTCGGTGAACTGTCCGTAGTGTGCGTAGCCCCATAGGTTGTCGCGCACGCTGTAGTGTCCGCTCCAGGGTTCTTGGGCCAGGAGCATGGGCGGTTCCTCGCTGTAGGGCTCCAAGGGGTAAACGCCACCGATGTCGTACCAGTTGACGACCTTTGTGGCGCCGCTCTCGATGTAGTTGCGGTTGAAGCACTCGACGATGCTGATGAGGCAGTCGAAGCCCCGCTTGTAGATGTGGTCCTCGGTGTTCCAGATGGGCTTGCCCAGCGAGTCGGCAATGTGTCGCTGTCGCGGCGTCACGGGAATGGCCTCGAACGTGTGTGCGCTGACGATGTCGATGGCATTGGCGAGCGCCGTGTCGGCCGGCAGCGTTTCCACAAAGTTCATTTTGTTGCCCGGCCAGTTGTCGAAGGCGTGCAGCCTGACACCGGCGTATCCCCCTTGGTCGAGCGCCTGCCGCAGGTAGATGGCGAAGTCGCGGTTCTCGCCCTTCTCGTTGTGGCACCCGATGGCGTCGAGCTCCAGCCCGTGTACCTGCCGCAGCCCGTCGAGCCACGCCACATAGTAGTCTGCCGTTTCCCTTGTCCAGTAGTTGCCGAGCCAGGCTGGCGTGCTCCATGATGTGGCGTCGAGCGTGAGGAGCGGGTTGCGCCGCTTGGCTTCGCCCATGACCCACCACATGTATCCGCGGTGGAAGTTGCAGTCGCCGGCATAGTGGCTGTGGCTGGGCATGGAGCCCTGTGTGGAGTTGCCGTCGCCCGGTATCTCTGCGAGCAGTGCGCTGACCGATGCTCCGAACTTGGGTCGGTACACCATGTCGAGAATCTGCGAGCGCCAGGGCTCCGCATAGTCCTTGAGCAGTACGGCAGTGGCTCCTCCGCCGTTGACGACGCCGATGCCGTCGAATGTTTTGCCGCTGTGGCGGCCGTCGAGTGTGAAGGTCTGCTGGGCCCATGCCTGGCAGCAGACGAGCGAGAGTAAGATGGTCAGGTGTTTCATATCCGCAAAGTTAGTGAACATTGTCGTTTTGGCCGCCATGACGGTTGTTAAAAGGTGTAAACAGCCGTCATCTGCTGCGATTTTCCGCCGCAGGCCTGCCGAATTCAGTAAAAAAAACGTAACTTTGCACCTGTCATCTTATTATGTCAAGCGTATGATAGAACAACTGATACACAATCTGCAGTATTCCCTTGACGGCATGTTCAGTTACATGACGCCTAAGCTATGGACGCTGGGTGTTGTCGTTCCGTTCTTCATGGCGTTGCTTTTCACGGCTCTCATTTACCCCCTGATTGTGAAGATGGCAGTCAGTCGCAACATGTTCGACATTCCCGACGAGCGCAAGCTGCAGGCCCGTCCCGTCCCCGTCATGGGCGGCCTGGCCGTGTTTTTCGGCATTGTGGTCGGTGCGGGAGTCACGAGCGTGTTTTTCAATTCCTATGCACTTTTCACCTGTGTCATCACGCTCACCGTGATGATGTATGTCGGTATGCTCGACGACATGGTAGGCTTGAGCCCGCTGCTCCGCCTGGTGGTGGAGCTGTTCCTGGTGGCGTTTATCGTCTATATGGACAAGACCAACATCAACGACTTCCACGGGCTGCTGGGCATCGGCAAGCTGCCCGTGTGGGTGAGCCTGCCCCTCTGCTCCGTCTCGTGCCTGGGCATCATCAATTCGATCAACCTCATCGACGGTGTCGACGGTTTGTCGAGTGGCATATGCATCTTCGCCTGTCTGTGCTTCGGTGTGGTGTTCTGCGCGTCGTATGACGGCACGATGGCCGTCATGGCCTCCCTGGCCGCCGGAGCGCTGATGCCCTTCTTCTTCCACAATGTGTTTGGCGTGAAGAGCAAGATGTTTGTCGGCGACTCCGGCACGCTGATGCTCGGCATGCTGATGAGCATCTTCTGCATGCGGATACTCGACAACACGTCGCTCGTGGCCGTCAACCATCCGCGCATGGGAGTGGTGGCCTTTTCGCTGAGCGTGTTGTCCGTGCCCGTGTTCGACGCCCTCCGCGTCATGTTCGGCCGCATCATGAAGGGCAAGTCGCCCTTCCAGGCCGACCGCAGCCACCTCCACCACCTCTTCATTGAGCTCGGCTTCTCGCATATAGGCACTACGGTCGCCGTCCTCTCGCTCAATGCGCTGAACGTGCTCTGCTGGTTTGTGTGCTATCTGTTCGGGGGCGATGCCACTGCGCAGTTTGCCGTGGTCTTTGTCATGGGCTTGCTCAACACCAACGGTGTCTACTATGCCGTGCGCAAGATGAACCACCACCGCTGGCCTTACCTCACGCTGAAGTGGCTGGCACGCAAGAGCCACATGGAGGCTGGCCGCACCTTCCTGGTCATCCGCCGCTTGGCGGACAGTCTCTGAAAAGCCTCTCTTTTTGTCCCACTTGATGTTTCCGCAGCGTTGCGCGGCGTTCTTGTAGACAGGTCCGGTGCCTTGTCCCTCCTGTCCCTTCGATGGTGCAAGGTGAGGAAGGGAATAAAAAGCAGGGTTGTTATTTTGCGATTTGAATATTATTTAGTAGTTTTGTGCTCACAACCATAACAAAACCAAGGCATTATGGTAGAACGATACTTAAACCCACATACCGACTTCGGATTC
>CAVIOP010000196.1:0-3689 GCA_963644485.1 bacterium
GCGAGCGATGTGCGCGCCCTGTAAGGGCAAAAGTATAGAGCAGACATAGACTTTTATCTGGGAGGTGAAGTGAGCAGCGACTCACGCAGCGTGAGCGGTTTAATCTGGTTTTTGTCAACCCACACATGCCTTCGTACTCTATGAATGATTCAGGTTAATTGGCTTAAAGTCAATGTTTTTTTTGCCCTTTTATTGCAGCAGCCACTTCCATACAGGCACCACCTCTATGGTGAGCGTGGTGGTCACTATGCTCTCTTACCCTTCTTTTATGAGGGTCTTGAATAGGTCTTTCTGCATACCGTGGTCTGTTGGTGTGTTGCAAAATGTATGACAATTGGCAGGCCCCTACTCATTGCCATTGCCGACGACTCGCCAATGACCGGCCTTGTCGGAACCTTCATGCACTAAGATTCCCATATCACGCAGCCTCTTGACTTGCTTCTTTACCCCGTCAAGCGAAATACCGACAGCCGAGGCCATTTGCGCCCTTGTTATCTTCGAATCGGCTGTTATTAGTTCTAAAATGCGCAAGGCTGTCTTGCCCAGTTTCTTACCCTCTAAACCGTTTACAAGGTACCTTTTCTGAATATTTTCTTCATTTGCAGGGTACTTTTCTTCTTTTGCAGGGTACATTTCTTTATTTTCGCCGACAGCCCCCGTGTCGTTGCCCTGCAAACTGGGGGCTTTATCACCATACCGCTTCTTGTTTCTGGCAGCCAACTCATCCAAGGAAAAGCGCTTGATCCATACAGGGACATAAACAACCCAAGGTGTTGCAAATATACAAAAAAGGCTGCATCATCCTGTTGTCGACAACAAAAAACTTGTATTTTCCAGTGTTACAGTGGTCATCAAAGGGGGCGGGAGCCATCAGAAGGCATCGAATGAGAGTTGTTGTTCGAATACGGAATTCACGGGTTTCCGATCCTACCGGTTGTTGACAAAAACCGGATTAAACCCCTGTCGGTTTTCGGAGCCTATCGGCTTGTCCTTCTGCCTGTGGGCGCCCTTACGTGAGCGAGCTCACGACGGACACCCACAGACCGAAGGACAGTGGCGCAAACGCCACTCCGAAAACCGCCAGGCGATAAACCGATTTAAACCGCTCACGCAACAACATGCACTACACGCACTACATGCACTACACGCACTACATGCACTACACGCACTACACGCACTACACCCCACCGCATAAGCAGATTAATTAGTATGGCATCCCATTGCGTGAGCGGTTTAATGAGTACGACACCCCATTGTGTGAGCGGTTTAATCTGGTTTTTGTCAACCCCAAACATTCAACCCCAAACATTCAAACATATTGATTTGTCTTAAAAACATTCCAGCATATTTATAGAACCCACCATAAAAAACAACAGGTAATCCACTCCGTTTAGGGTGGATTTTTTGTATCTTTGCAAAAGCAAGGTCTCCGGCGGCGCAGCGTGCGTCGCGTCCCTCGCCGTGCCAGAGCGCCACGAACCTGCGTGCTGGTGCCGTCCGACAACAATCACAATAACCATAACTAACATGAAACAACGACAATTTCTGACGACCCTGGCCGCCGCGCTGATGATGTCTGTGGGCGCCCATGCCCAGCAGCACCAGTTCACGGTGAACACCAAGCCAGGCGCGCCCGTGCAGTCTACGATGTACGGCATCTTCTTCGAAGACATCAATTTCGGAGCCGACGGCGGTCTCTATGCCGAGATGGTGGAGAACAGGAGCTTTGAGTTCCCCGACCGCCTGATGGGGTGGGGCACCTTCGGCAACGTCACCCTCAGCGACGTGAAGCCGGCCTTCGACCGCAACCCCCACTATGTGGTGCTCGAGAGCGCGGGCCACAACCAGAAGTTCACCGGTCTGGAGAACCGCGGCTTCTTCGGCATGGGCCTGAAGGCCGACATGACCTACGACTTCTCGGTCTACGCCCGTCTGCATGACCTGCAGGGCAAGCAGACCAAGATACGCGTGGAGATCGTCGACGACGAGAATGTGCCCATCGACAAGAAGAGCATCACCATCGAGGGCAACAAGTGGCAGAAATACTCCGTGCAGCTCAAGTCGACCAAGACCGTGGCTAAGGGCCTCATGCGCATCTTCCTCGAGAGCGGCGAGGCTGTCGACCTCGACCATGTGAGCCTCTTCCCCGGCGACAACTGGAACGGACTGCGTGCCGACCTCGTGAAAGACCTTGAGGACCTGCACCCGGGCATCTTCCGCTTCCCCGGCGGATGCATCGTGGAGGGCACCGACCTGGAGACGCGCTACCAGTGGAAGAACTCCGTCGGACCGGCCGAGAACCGTCCGCTCAACGAGAACCGCTGGAACTACACCTTCCCACACCGCCTCTATCCCAACTATTACCAGACCTACGGACTGGGCTTCTACGAGTTCTTCCTGCTCTCTGAGAAGATTGGGGCCGAGCCGCTGCCCGTGCTGAGCTGCGGTCTGGCCTGCCAGTATCAGAACGGCGACAACGACAAGAACGCCCACGTGGCGCTCGACGACCTGCAGCCTTATATCGACGATGCCCTCGACCTCATCGAGTTTGCCAACGGCGACACCTCGACCAAGTGGGGCAAGCTGCGCGCCGACATGGGTCATCCGCAGCCTTTCAACCTGAAGCAGGTGGGCATCGGCAACGAGCAGTGGGGTTCCATGTATCCCGAGCGCCTGCAGAAGTTCGTCGAGCAGATACGCGCCAAGTATCCCAACATCAAGATCTGCGGATCGGCAGGTCCCACGGCTGCCGGAAAGGACTTCGACTATGGATGGCAGGAGATGCGCAAGCTCAACGTCGACCTCGTGGACGAGCACTACTACTGCCCGCCCGACTGGTTCCTGAAGAATGCCAGCCGCTACGACAACTACGACCGCAAAGGCCCGAAGGTGTTTGCCGGCGAGTATGCCTCACACGTCAAGGGAATGGGCAGCAAGGCCACCGTGGCCATGAACAACTGGGAGGCCGCACTCTCCGAGGCCGCCTTCATGACAGGTCTGGAGCGCAACGCCGACGTGGTGTGGCAGTGCACCTATGCGCCGCTCTTCGCACATGTTGACGGCTGGCAGTGGCGTCCCGACCTCATCTGGTTCGACAACCTGAAGAGTGTGCGCTCGGTCAACTGGTACGTGCAGATGCTCTACGGCACCTACAAGGGCACCAACGTGCTGCAGCTCACCGAGAACGGCAAGGCCGTGGCCGGCGACGACGGCCTCTATGCCAGTGCCGTCTACGACAAGACCACCAAGAAGGTCATCGTGAAGATTGCCAATGCCAGCGACAAGGCGCAGCAGATCACCCTCACCCTCAAGGGGGCCAAGGGCCTCACCAAGGCACAGGTCATCTCGCTCCACGCCGATGACAAGCATGCCACCAACACGCTGGAGCAGCCCCGCAACGTGGTGCCCACCGAGACGGAGGTCGATGCCTCGGGCAACGGTCTCACCCTCACCGTTCCTGCACAGACGTTCCAGGTGGTGCGTCTCTGACCGGGCGTGAAGCGGTAACGCACAGCCCCTCCATAGGGGCGCAATGAGATAGGGTAGGGGTTCGCCCCTACCCTTTTTTGATGGTTGGTGTCCGGTAATCATCATCCTGCGTTCTTTCCTTTAACATTAATGGGGATTAATGAAAGATTCGCTCGGCTCTGCCGCTTGCCTTAGCAAGAATGTTAAACCAAAAGGTGCCT
>CAVIOP010000197.1:0-3678 GCA_963644485.1 bacterium
GCGCCTGAGGCTTGGGTTATTCAAGATGCTCCCACAAACAGGTCGTGGAGCAATATACGTGTTTACTATATGGAGACACGCAGGTCGTTGCAACGCAGCCGTATGCATCGTCTTGTGTTTGGTGTAGACCAAGCGGCAATGCGCATCTTTACATTGATGGTGTTCGTCTCCTTGGCCTATTCATTATTGATGAGTAACTGGTTGTTGTCCGGTATTGCGGTGATTAGCATTCTTGTTGAATTTCTAGCAAGATACTCCATAAATCGATACGCTATCAAACGATTTGGCGAGAACCTGTCGTGGGCTGTAATGTATGATCGTCTTGTCATGTGGTCTAACTTGTTTTTCCTGTGTCGTCACAAATGTGCCGACCATCAGGATTTCACCACCCACAAGCAGTGATTTTCCTTGTGCTTTAGGCTAATGATACGCATGAAGATACTTTACCATGTAACTCCAGAGGCGAGAGAATCACCCATCTTTCACGAGATGGTGACGCAATTGGCACACTGCATGCAGCAGAGAGTAGACATCGTTTTATCCTCTTTGCAAGAAGACCATTCAGCCCAGACGGTGAAGGAGTATGATTTGGTACACGTTTTTGGAAGTTGGAACATGAGTGCTGCCCACTTACTGACAAAGGCATATAATGACCATGTGCCCACAGTTTATTCTCCGTTGGGAGGGCTGCAGCCTTGGGTGGTTAAGCGCAGGAAATCCGCCTTCACCTATTCCTCACAGCGGAACATGACGCGCAAGGCTTTGGCGGTGCATGTGTGCGGAAAACTGGAGCAGGAAACGTTTCTCTCATTGAAATTGAACAGCTGCGTTGCCTTGATCAAGAATCCCGTGCTTACCAGTAAAATCACGTTTCCGGAGATGGCATCACAGATGTTTGCGCTTTACCAAAAAGTTGTAGATACGTATGCGCGCCTTTTGCTCAGTGACAAATCTTGCAGGGCAATCGGCGAGCTGTTGGCTTTGGGTATCGACAACACTTTGCTGAAAGACAAGCGACGGATGGAGGACATACGGGCTTTGTTGCCGGAATTGGACGAATCTGACTGGCGAAAGATTAGCATCTATGCCTCCGATGAGAGAATTGAGGACTACTTGATGACAGGCTTGGAACGCTTGAAGATGCCAGCTCCCATCTGTGGAACTGATGCCATTGAGCGTTTTCCGTATCATGCCCATTATGCACAAGGAGTCTTGGTGGATGACAAGCTCTTGTCGCGCAATCCGCTGACCAAGAGCAAGCTCAATGAAATCATGAGCTCCAACGAGAGCAGGGAGAAGGGCATTGTTGTCCGCTTATTCAATTTGAAATACGAAATGGAACATAACCAAGCACCCTTAGCTCATTTGGCGGATGTGTACAAAAGCATACGCTTCAGTGATGTCGACGAGGACCGACTCAATGAAGTAGTCCGCTCGATGGGTATACTAGACTTCTCCCAACGTCTCATGGCTGTTCTGCAAGCGACATTGGGACTCACCGAAGGCTTCATGCCTTTTAAGGCTAATGGCGACAAGACAGCCATAGCCATGATGAAAGATATCACAAAATTTAACTCCTATTGATATGAGCAAACAGTATGATGTGGAAAAGGATATGCGTTATTTGCAATTGCTGGCTAATACTTTCCCGACAATCGCTGAAGCCAGCACTGAAATCATCAACTTACAAGCCATATTAAATCTGCCCAAAGGTACAGAACATTTTCTTGCTGACTTGCATGGCGAATATGAAGCTTTCCAGCATGTGCTGAAAAACGCTTCTGGCAACATTAAGCGCAAGGTGAACGAACTCTTCGGAACGACGTTGCGAGAAAGCGAGAAACGTGAGCTTTGCACACTAATCTATTATCCGGAACAGAAACTGGAGTTGGTAAAAGATGCAGAACCGGATATCAATGACTGGTATCACATCACGCTACATCACTTGGTCGCAGTGTGTCGTGACGTATCGAGCAAGTACACCCGGTCGAAGGTACGAAAGTCTCTACCCTCCGAGTTCTCTTATATCATTCAAGAACTGCTCCATGAACGGACAGACGACTCCGACAAGGCTGCCTATGTGAATGTCATTGTAGACACCATCATCTCAACGGGACGTGCCGACGATTTCATCATTGCCATCTCCCATGTCATACAGCGTCTTGCGATTGACCAGTTGCACATTCTTGGCGACATCTATGACCGCGGACCAGGGGCTCATAATATCATGGACATGCTCGAAGGATATCATCATTGGGATATCACCTGGGGAAACCATGACATTCTTTGGATGGGGGCTGCCGCAGGCAACGATGCTTGCATGAGCAGTGTCATCCGCCTGTCGCTGCGTTATGCTAATCTCACTACCCTTGAAGAGGGCTATGGCATCAATCTTCTGCCACTAGCCACTTTTGCCATGGAGGCGTATGCCGATGACCCGTGCTGTGAGTTTCAGCCTAAATTGAACGGTGGGGCCCAGCATCTCGATGAAAAGACCAAGCGACTGACTGCTCAAATGCACAAGGCAATCTCTGTCATACAGTTTAAACTGGAGGCTCAACTCTATGAACGCCATCCGGAATGGCAGATGCAGGATCGCGAAATGTTCAATTTCATCAATTTCCACAAGAAAACTATCCGGTTGCTTGGCAAGGATTATGCTCTTACAAGTTGCAATTTTCCTACTATTGATCCGCAACGCCCCAACGAACTTACAGCCGAGGAGGCAGACTTGGTGGATAAACTCCATCACAGCTTCGCGGTAAGTGAGAAATTTCACAAGCATATCCGCATGTTGTTGGCACACGGTTGCATGTATGGTATCTTCAACAACAACTTGCTTTTTCACGCTTCCGTTCCTTTGAACGCTGACGGATCCTTGAAAGAGGTGGAAATCTATCCCGGACACCGCTGCTCGGGTCTTTCGCTCATGAAAGATGTGGGGCATCTGATTCGCCTTGCATTTCAATCCGACGCTACACCCGACATGCGGCAATATGCCATTGATTACTTTATGTATCTTTGGTGTGGCCCTGACAGCCCTTTGTTTGACAAGTCTAAGATGGCGACCTTTGAGCGATACTTTGTGGACGACAAGATAATCCATGAAGAGAAAAAAGGCAACTATTTTAATTTGCGAGACAACGAGGAAGTTTGTGATCGCATCATGGATGCATTCGGAGTGAAAGGGCCCAATCGGCACATCATTAATGGCCATGTGCCTGTCAGGGTGGGGAAGGGCGAAAACCCTATCAAGGCCAATGGTAAGTTGATGGTCATCGACGGAGGCTTCTCCCAGGCTTATCACAAAGAGACGGGTATTGCCGGTTACACATTAGTCTACCATAGCCGAGGATTTCAGTTGGTTCAACACGAACCCTTTACAAGTACAGCAGATGCCATTTCGCGAGGCACAGATATCAAGTCTACCACTCAGATTGTAGAAATGTCTTCACACCGGATGCTCGTAGCTGACACCGATATGGGACAGGAATTGCGAGGACAAGTGAACGATTTGGAAGAGTTGCTCTTTGCCTATCGCCATGGTTTTATCAATGAACGCGAGCGCAAAAAGTAGCCTGAAAACAATATCTTCCTTTTATAGTGCACATATTGTCTCTATTGTCGCATTAAACTGGGGAAAAGGGATGTCATGTTTTTTGGTCAAAAAGTTTGTCC
>CAVIOP010000198.1:0-3589 GCA_963644485.1 bacterium
GTTTATTGTCAACGAGGAAGCTCCTTTGCTGGAGTGGCTTCTTGCTAACCTCCATCTAAGCCGAACAAAAATCAAAGATATCCTTCACGGACAGGGAGTCAGAGTGGACGGAAAAGTTGTCACTCAGTTCGACTATGCCCTCCAGCCAGGCATGAAGGTGATGGTGAGCAAGTCGAAGCGCAATAATGCATTTCACAGTCGCTATGTCAAGTTGGTCTACGAAGACGCTTATCTCGTCATAGTCGAGAAGAACGTTGGTGTATTATCGATGGCTGCAGGGCATAGTACACTCAATGTGAAAACCATTCTTGACGACTATTTCCGCAGTACCAAGCAGCATTGTCAGGCTCATGTGGTCCATCGGTTGGATCGTGATACCAGTGGACTGATGATCTATGCCAAGGACAAGCAGACCGAACTTTCTCTCGAACGGGATTGGCACAACACGGTATATGACCGAAGATATGTGGCTGTGCTCTCAGGCGAAATGGAACAAAATGAGGGTACGATAACCAGTTGGCTGAAAGACAACAAGGCCTTTTATACCTTTAGCAGCCCTGTAGATAACGGAGGCAAGTATGCAATAAGCCATTTCTACACGCTTGACCGTAATAATGGGTACTCGCTTGTGGAGTTCAAGCTGGAAACGGGGCGCAAGAATCAAATCCGTGTTCATGCTGCCGACATGGGCCATCCGGTGTGTGGCGATGTGAAATATGGCAATGGAGATGACCCGGCAGGACGATTGTGCCTGCATGCTTACGTGCTTTGTTTCTATCATCCAGTGACGCACAAGCCGATGGAATTTGAGACAAGCATACCACAGTCGTTCCGTTCCTTGTTTTAAATCATTGTAATTCATGTTCCTAAGTAACCAATAATTATTCATATGAGCTCAAATATCACACTCTACGTTTTTGTATTCATAGCAGCCGTTGTAGCTCTGATTGTAGTCAAGAAGGTGACAAGTTGTCTGTTTAAGACAGTGGCCCTGTTTGCTATCATCGCGCTACTGGCATTTGTCTATTTCGCCTATTTACGATAGGTCAAAAGGAACGGCCACGAAACTTCAAATGTTTCGTGGCCGTTCCTTTTGACCTGGTTTTTGCCAGTCAGCGATAATCGTCAGCGTACACGCTTCCTTGCGCGTTCTACGCATTTTTGTAGATTATCGTTACGCTTTTACATTATCATTTTGTGGGACTTTCACTTTCTCCTCGGGCTTGTCCTTTTGCTCTTGCTTCGTTTCACGAGTCACGTAACGTTCCCAATAGGCGATGATGAGAGTTGTCAGCGGTAGCGCGACTATTAGACCGATAAAGCCCAAGACACTACCCCAAACCGACAGAGACAACAGCAATACAGCAGGGTTTAGCCCCATCGCCCTACCCATAATCTTCGGAGTGACAACCATATCAGTGATAACTTGCACCAAAATGAACAGCCCGACTGCAAGGCCGAATATCATCCAGAAATTTTGGCCCGTGTCGGCGGCCTTGAGCATAGCTAGAAAAGCAGTGGGAATAAGGGCAAACGTGTGCAGATAAGGCACTAAATCCATAATGCCTATTAGAATGCCTAAGCCGATAGCCATGGGGAAATCCATCAGTGAAAAGCCCACACAAAACATCACCCCCATACAGGCTGCTACAGCACTTTGGCCACGTATATAGTTGTTTAGCTCGCGTTCTACATCTCCCATTAATTCATGCCAGAAAGGACGAACTTTCCTCGGGAAGATGCGTATCCAATTGGCGGTGAGATATTCATAATCCATCAAGATGAAAAACATATATAATAAGGTAATCAGCGATGCCACAATGCTAAGCATGACGCTTGCTGTCTGGCTGAGTACATTGAAAAACTTAGGGGCGACACCCTTGATTGTAGCGGTGAAATCGGGACTTTTGAAAAATGTCTCAATATGCTGCTGGTTGGCGGCAAGCACTTGCGACAACCATTCGGAAATGGAGTTGGTGTGTGTCGTTTCATGCAACCAGTGGGTTAAGATGATATACAGCTTTTCGAATTGGTCAATCATCGGAGGGATAATCAGGTAGACGATGAGCGAAAGTACAGAGGTCACAAAGACCAGTGTTATGATGATTGACAGAGCACGAACGTGGACATGCAATCTGTTTTCCACAAATCTCACGATAGGGTAGAGCAAATAGGCAAGCAACCATGCCACAAAAAAGGGTATTAAGACACCGCTTAAGTAGTTTACTAGGCAGAATACTGCCAACACCAAAAGGCCGATGCCCAAGAACCGCACAAATCGGTCAAACGTTATCTCTTTTGCCATACAATCAGTTTTGATTTATTTTTAGACATCTGAGCAGCACTCTTCATCAAATAGATTCTTGGATAGCGCATTACGTCTGTCCTCTTCAAGAGCCTTCTGGAAACAATCTCGGCAGAGTGGTTCGTACTCCATCTTCTCGCCGAGCATTACTTGCTTGTCATTGTTCACCAATCGATGGCTGGCATAAGCCAGTGCTCCGCATTTCACGCAGATAGCATGCACCTTGGTGACCTCGTCTGCAATCGACAGCAATTGTGGGATGGGGCCAAAAGGCTCACCGCGAAAGTCCATATCCAGTCCGGCAATAACAACTCTAACACCATTGAATGCCAGAGTGTTGCAAACGGCTGACAGCCTTTCGTCTAGGAACTGTGCCTCGTCTATGCCAACCACGTCATAACCGGCTGCCAATCGCAAAATGATATCACTGTTGTCAACGGGAGTGGAATGAAAACAGTTGCGATCATGGCTGACCACATCAATATCTGAGTAGCGGTTATCCAACTTGGGTTTGAAGATGATGACTCGTTGCTTGGCAAAGGTAGCTCGTTTCAAACGCCGTATCAGTTCTTCCGTTTTCCCCGAGAACATGGATCCGCATATCACTTCAATTCTTCCTCGCTGGCGTCTTTCGCCAAAAATGTTTTCTACATTCATGATGCAAAGTTAGTCAAATTTTAGAAGATTTGCTAATAGGGGCTATAAAATTTGGTAGATTGATAAATTATGGTATGTAAGTCGGTAGGCCTTACGCTCTATTTACCATAACTCCCCTTATAAATATGATATCTATTGAATGATGCATGGCTATCTGTGTGGGCTTGAATTTGACGCTCATAGGGCTGTTTCGGTTAGGTGGGTGTTGAAGTGTGGTTTCTTGTTTGATTTAAGGTGTGTTAATGGGCGGCGGTCTCATCCGGGAGTGGGCGGCAGGTGGTCTGAGGCAGGCGGCGGTTTCATGCAGGCGGCGGTGTTCCTTTATCTTATCGACTGATGCAAAGGTACGACATTTTTTCGATATCTCCAAATTTTGGCGGTCTATAAGGTGCTAAAATCTGTTAACGCGAGGCGATTTTTGTGTTAATATGTCTTAACGCGCTTTTTCGTTGCGTTCCCTTCTCCTCTCTGCCCCACGGGAAGTGATGTCGACGGGGCTTCGGTGCGCGTTCGCCCCATCGGGAAAATCGGGACGTCGGAGGCGGATTTGTTACATTGTTACATTGTTACATTGTTACATTAAGGTCGTTTTGATGTGCGCAGGATGGGGTCTAAGAAAATATATAT
>CAVIOP010000199.1:0-3519 GCA_963644485.1 bacterium
CAAATACACAGACAAGGGGAATCTCGTGGCCGTCATCTCCAACGGCACAGCCGTCCTCGGACTGGGCGACATAGGCGCCATGAGCGGTAAGCCCGTCATGGAGGGCAAGGGCCTACTCTTCAAAATCTATGGAGGCATCGACGTGTTCGACATCGAAGTAGACGAGAAAGACCCCGAAAAATTCTGCGAGGCAGTGGAGAAAATCGCACCCACCTTCGGTGGCATCAACCTCGAAGACATCAAGGCGCCCGAATGCTTCTACATTGAGAACCGTCTGAAGAAGACGCTCGACATACCCGTGATGCACGATGACCAGCACGGCACAGCCATCATCTCGGCTGCCGGACTGCTCAACGCCCTGGAGGTGGCAGGCAAGAAAATCGAAGACGCCAGAATCGTGGTCAACGGAGCAGGTGCAGCAGCCATCAGTTGCACCAAGCTATACTGCTCGCTCGGGGCTCGCCACGAGAACATTCTGATGCTCGACTCACGCGGTGTTATCTACAAGGGTCGCGACCATGTCAATGAGCAGAAAGCCGAGTTTGCCACCAGCCGTACAGACATCCACACCCTGGAGGAAGCCGTCAAGGGCGCCGATGTCTTCGTGGGCCTGTCCAAGGGCAACGTGCTCACCCAGGACATGGTGCGTTCCATGGCCGACCACCCCATCGTCTTCGCCTTGGCCAACCCCATCCCTGAAATCTCCTACGAGGACGCCACGGCAGCCCGTCCCGACGTACTGATGTCGACCGGCCGTTCCGACTATCCCAACCAGATCAACAACGTCATCGGATTCCCCTACATCTTCCGAGGCGCACTAGATGTCCACGCACGCGCCATCAACGAGGAGATGAAGCTGGCAGCCGTCAAGGCCATCGCCCAGCTGGCCAAGATGCCCGTTCCCGAAATTGTCAACGAGGTCTACCACGTCAGTGACTTGCAGTTCGGTCCGAAATATTTCATCCCGAAGCCCGTTGATCCCCGTTTGATTACAGAGGTGTCGGCAGCCGTGGCCAAGGCCGCCATGGAGAGCGGCGTGGCACGCACGCCTATCCAGGACTGGAATGCCTACAAGGAGCGCCTGCGCCAGATGCTCGGCCAGGAGACCAAGTTCACACGCACACTCCACGCCACGGCCGCCATGCACCCGCAACGCGTGGTCTTTGCTGAGGGCGGCCACCCCACAATGATGAAAGCCGCTGTGAAGGCTCACCAGGAAGGCATCTGCTACCCCATCCTTCTGGGCAACCCCGACCGCCTGAACCGTCTGGCCAACCGTCTGAAACTCGACCTGACGGGTGTCAAAATCGTTGATATGCGAGCCGACAACGAGCAAAGGCGCCGCGCCACCTACGCCAAGCATCTCGCTGAGAAGCGCGCCCGGCAGGGCTACACCTTCGAGGAGGCCTATGACAAGATGTATGAGCGCAACTATTTCGGCATGTCCATGGTGGAGCAAGGCGATGCCGACGCCTTCATCACAGGCCTTTACACCAAGTACAGCAACACCATCAAGGTTGCCAAGGAAGTCGTAGGCATCAATCCTGACTACAAGACTTTCGGAACGATGCACATCCTCAACACGAAGAAAGGCATCTTCTACATAGCCGACACGCTCATCAACCGACACCCCAACGACAGCGTCCTCTACGACGTGGCACGTCTGGCCGCCCACTCCGTCAAATTCTTCAACGACGAGCCCGTCATGGCCATGATCAGCTACTCCAACTTCGGAACCGACGAGGCTGGCTCGCCCGTCGTCGTGCACCAGGCCGTGGAGCGTCTGCAAAACGACTATCCCGACATGGCCGTCGACGGAGAGATGCAGGTCAGCTTCGCACTCAACAAGGAGCTGCGCGACGACAAGTATCCCTTCAGCCGCCTCAAGGGCAAGGACGTCAACACGCTCATCTTCCCCAACATGAGCTCGGCCAACAGTTGTTACATGCTACTCAAGGCACTCGATCCCGATGTCGAGGTCATCGGCCCGATACAGATGGGACTCAACAAATCCATCCATTTCACCGACTTTGAGGCCAGCGTGCAGGACGTGGTCAACATCACCGCTGTGGCCGTCATCGACGCCTACGTCGACAAGCTGAAAAACGGCAAGGACGAATAACCACCGTCCCTTTGGATAAAGAGAAAGCACGAATATCGAGGCAACGCCACCCGCGCCACACCACGCTGGTGACCGGCGTTGCCTCGTCTTTATTAACGCCCGTCACCAGCGCCTGGGTGCTGGCAAAAAGGTTGTCTCGGTTGTCCGCCCACCAGGGCTAAAAATGGGCAGGTTGTAAAAAGTTGTAAAAATTGTATCGGTTGTCTTCAATCATTCTTTCAGTTTTTAGTCGCTTTTTGTTTTGATTCTCACAAAAAATGTGTTAATTTTGCGGTAACTTTTAATCCTTAAATCCTAAAACTATGGCAAAATTTGCCACATATTTTTTCAGATATAGTCAAGATGATATGTTTCCTCCTCGCCAGTGGGAAAACAGGCAGCAGCATTTGGCGGCACTCTTTGAAAAGGACGACAGCATCCTCTTTGGCGAGGGATTGCCGTCCGACGAGCAAACGAAAGAGGGCATTCCTTATGCCAAGGTGTTCAATCATCGCGTTTACCATCTGAAGTGTAACCGCAATATCATCGTCATGCAATTTGCCAACTCCATCGACATCCCCGTGGAGAGCAAGTTTGAGCAGAAAGTCGTGAAAGACGAGCCTTCGCTTTTTGTCATCATCGACAACCGCAAAGACTTACGTACCGTGGCCATACAGAACCGCCGCAAAGCCTTCAGCGCGCCGCGAAGAGTGGCGCAAATCATGGCCGAAAAAATCACCAGCACGCTTTTCAGCAAGTATAACTATTCAGCCGAAATCTTGCCCGAATTTTATCCTGTTGACCTTTTCAAGGCGTGGCAAGAGCAGCAGCAACACGCCCAAGCCTTGAGGTTTTCGCCTTCCGTCATCCTATCCGAAGAGGAAATCATGCAGAAGGTGGAAAAACTCAAGGGCAAGGACTATTATGACGACTCGCTCATGTCTATGATACTGCAACTGCGATGTGAGGCAAAAAAGGCGAAATACAAGCAGAAGATCACCGTGATGCCCGAGGACAAGAAGACGGCCTTGTATGTCGACAAGAGCTCGACATACATGAAGAACCTCATCACGCTGGCCAGTGCCACAGGAGACCCCGTGGAGCTCATCACTAAAGAGGGTACGGTGTTCAAATGCTTCGTGGAGCCCGACGAGGAAGACACAGACAAGATCGTGCACCACAAGTTTGACGACGCATGGCTGGAGATGCTCTTCAGAGGCCGTAAGGCCAACGGCCTAAAGGCGGAGGAAGCCGACATCGCCCAAGCCGAGGCTGCGGTCGTGGAAATGCTCAACGGCATGAAACACAAGTCGGGAGATATTGAGAAGAGGAAGGAGGTTGTGGCATGACGGACACTATCGTGCATTTGGACAAGGAGCAGACACGGGAGCAGCGCAGGGAACTGCTGGAAAATGATG
>CAVIOP010000200.1:0-3458 GCA_963644485.1 bacterium
ACCCGCGACCTCGACCTTGGCAAGGTCGCGCTCTACCAACTGAGCTATTGCCGCACTGTTCTGTTTCCAGAAGCATTTCCCTAAATGCGAGTGCAAAGGTACAGCTTATTTTTTAATCCACAAACTTTTCCGAGCTTTTTTTTCAATAAAATGCGATATTTCCGTCACACATTATATATAATATATGAATTACCCCAAAAGTCAGCCTAATCGCGCGGCCACTGACACAATGCTGCCTTCAGGGTGCGGCTCACCGCTTAGTCCATCCTAGACCGGTAATCGGCGTAGCCGAATTCGCGGAGCATCTCCAGTTGGCCATCAGCATAGGCCAGAGCAAGAGACGGATGGGTGATGCCATTGAACATATTGGTCTTGACCGTGGTGTAGTGGATCATGTCCTCAAAGATGACATTCTCGCCGACTTGCAGCTCGTGGTCAAACTGCCAACGGCCCATGAAATCGCCACTCAGGCAAGAGCAACCGCCCAAACGATAGATGTGTTCGCCCTGTCCTTCAGGAATGCGCCCTTCGGCATCCTCCTCTATGATACGCGCAAAACGAACGGCTGGATGATAAGGCATCTCGAGACAGTCGGGCATATGGCACGTGAAACTGACATTGAGCACAGCCGTGCGCACGCCATGGTTCTCCACTATGTCTACCACTTGACTGACCAGCGGCCCTGTCTGCCAGGCAAAGGCACTGCCAGGTTCCAAGATAACATGCAGATGGGGATAACGGCGATGGAAGTCTTGCAGTATGCCAATAAGGAGAGATGTGTCATAATCACGCCTCGTCATGAGATGCCCACCTCCGAAGTTGATCCATTTCAACTGAGGGAACCACTTGGCAAACCGTTCCTCAATGTGGACCAACGTACGCTGAAACACGTCCGGATCGCTCTCACAAAGGGTATGGCAATGAAAGCCCTCAATGGACGGAGGCAACTGTTCGGGCAGTTGGGAACTGAGCACACCGAAGCGTGTGCCCGGCGCGCAGGGATTGTAGAGCAACGTCTCCACCTCACTATATTCGGGGTTGACACGAAGCCCCAAGCTGACATCCGGATTGGCTGCCTTGGCACGACCGCCAAGTCGCCGCCACTGACTTAACGAGTTGAATGTGAGGTGGCTGGAGCAACGCGCTATCTCATCTATCTCATAATCGGTATAAGCCGGTGAAAAGGTGTGGGTGGGACTGCCAAATTCTTCAAACCCCAGTCGCGCCTCACAAAGTGAACTGGCCGTTGTGGCCGAGATATACTCGCGAAAGATGGGGAACGTACGCCACAGGGCAAAGGCCTTGAACGCCAGAATAATCTCTGCATCAGCTGCTTGAGCCACATGGGAGATAAGCTCAAGATTGAGGCGGAGGCGTGACTCCTCCAGAATATAAACGGGTTGGTGAACTTGCTCGAAGGTCGTCAGATTGATTTTCATCGCTGTATTTTTCCGCAAAGATAAGTTTTATTTCCCAATATTATTGCTGATTTAACGGAAAATTCATACATTTGCAGTTGAAAAGAAATGTCTACGATGAAATTAGTAATCATGACTAAATCCACATTTTTTGTGGAAGAAGATATCATCCTGTCAGCCCTCTTCGACGAGGGGATGAACAACCTGCACTTGTTCAAACCAGGCTCATCCCCACTCTATGCGGAGCGTCTGCTCTCGTTGCTGCCCGAAGAGCATTACAAAAACATCACCGTACACGACCATTATTACTTGAAAAACGAATACGGGTTGGCGGGCATACATATCGACAACCCAGCGGATGACACGCCCGACGGCTACAAGGGCAACGTCTCGCGCACTTGTTGCGACCTCTCCTCCTTGAAGATGATGAAGAAGAAGTCCAAGTACGTATTCCTAAAGAACATATTCGACTGCATAGAATTCAAGGACGAGAAACAGACTTTCACAGCGCCCGAACTCGCCGAGGCTTCACGCAAAGGCCTCATCGACCGCCACGTCTATGCCCTCGGAGGCATGAGCCTCGACAACATCAAGGCCGCCAAAGACCTCGGATTCGGAGGGGTGGTCATCTGCGGCGACCTCTGGTGTCGTTTCAACATACACAACGAGATGGACTTCAAGGGCCTCATCAATCACTTCAAGAGACTGCGCAACGCGGCCGACTGAACGGTAGGAACACTTTTATTAAAATATAAACGCTATTCAAAATGAGTGAAAATAACTCTTTCTTGGTCTTCTCGGGCACAAGCACGAGATACCTTGCAGAAAAGATTTGCGCCAGTCTGGGATGCGCCTTGGGAAACCTTGTGATCACAAAGTTTTCCGACGGTGAATTCTCCGTCTCCTACGAAGAGTCCATCCGCGGCCGCGATGTCTTCCTCGTGCAGAGCACCTTCCCCAACTCCGACAACCTGATGGAGCTGCTGCTGATGATCGACGCCGCCAAGCGCGCCTCAGCGCGTCACATCATTGCCGTCATACCCTACTTCGGATGGGCACGGCAAGACCGCAAGGACAAGCCAAGAGTGAGCATCGGTGCCAAACTGGTGGCCGACCTGTTGGGTGTAGCGGGCATTGACCGTCTCATCACCATGGACTTGCACGCCGACCAAATACAGGGTTTCTTCGACGTACCGGTAGACCACCTCTACGCCAGCGGCGTGTTGCTGCCATACGTACAGAGCCTAAACCTGAAGAACTTGGTCATCGCCTCGCCCGACGTCGGCGGTTCAAAGCGTGCCAGCACCTATGCCAAATACCTCGGCTGTCCTCTGGTGCTCTGCAACAAGACACGCGCACGCGCCAACGTGGTGGAGAGCATGCAGATAATCGGTGATGTGAAGGATAAAAACGTTGTGATTATCGACGACATGGTCGACACGGCCGGCACCATCACAAAGGCTGCAGACATCATGAAAGAGGCTGGTGCACTGAGCGTAAGGGCCTTCGCCAGCCACTGCGTCATGAGCGGGCCCGCCTCAGAGCGCGTGCAGAACAGTTGTCTGGAGGAAATGGTCTTCACCGACTCCATCCCCTACACTCACCGTTGCTCGAAGGTGAAGCAGCTGAGCGTGGCCGACATGTTTGCCGAGACCATCCGGCGTGTCATCCACAACGAAAGCATCTCGTCGCAATATCTGGTATAACACCCTACCGCAAAGAAACAGATTCGAATAAGCAAACACTATTTCGAAACATTGCTGTCCGGTAAAACTCAAAAGAGCATAAATACCCAGCCCGAAGCCTAATAAAACCGTGCTTCGGGCTTTGTTTTTTGAAAAGTAAGCCCCCCCTAATCGAAAAGAGTTGGCTCCGGTGGTGCTTATACCTTTTGCAAACCATATTGCATCAGGCGGAAATCATGTTCGTTGTAGAGGTCATAGATATTGTTCCCAAAAGAGCAGATAATGTTGTCACTCTGCCGGGCAACGATGCCGATGGTCTTAGGCTGTCAAGAAAGCGGACAATATATATGCTGAA
>CAVIOP010000201.1:0-3291 GCA_963644485.1 bacterium
CTTGCTAAGGCAAGCGGCAGAGCCGAGCGAATCATCATTAATAGACCATTAATCTCTTGTTAATCTTTCATTCTTGCCAAGGCAAGCGACAAAGTCGAGGGCTAGGTAATTGCTGGGCTTTCAGCCCGCATCGGCTCAGTGTAAACTTGAAGAAAAAAAGTCGCCCCAAACTGTTTGCCGTCTCGCCAATATCCTATATCTTTGTCCCATCAACAATCAAACCTTACAGACATGGCAGAAATGGAAGTGAAAAAGCTCGAGGACGTCGTCGTGCGCTTCTCCGGCGACTCGGGCGACGGCATGCAGCTCGCCGGCAATATCTTCTCCACGGTGTCGGCCACGGTGGGCAACGGCATATCAACCTTCCCCGACTATCCGGCAGACATACGCGCGCCGCAAGGGTCGCTCACCGGCGTGTCGGGCTATCAGGTACACATCGGCGAGGGACGTGTCTACACGCCGGGCGACCAGTGTGACGTGCTCGTGGCCATGAACGCCGCCGCGCTCAAGACGCAGTACCGGCACGCCAAGCCGCAGGCCACCATCATCATCGACACCGACGCCTTCGGACCCAACGACCTGCGCAAGGCACAGTTTAAGACCGACGACTACCTCGCCGAGATGGCCATCGACCCCGACCGCGTGGTGGCCTGTCCCATCACGACGATGGTCAGGGAGTGTCTGCAGGGACGGGGCATGGACAACCGGTCGGTGCTCAAGTGCCGCAACATGTTCGCACTGGGACTGGTGTGCTGGCTCTTCGACCGCGACCTGACGCTCGTCGACCAGTTCTTGCGCGAAAAGTTCGCCAGGAAGCCGGCCGTGGCCGAGGCCAACATCCTCGTGGTAAGGGCGGGCTACGACTACGGGGCCAACACACACGCCGCGGTGCCCGCCACCTACCGCATCGAGACGAGCCACAAGGTGCCGGGACGATACATGGACATCACCGGCAACAAGGCCACGGCCTACGGACTGATGGCTGCCGCCGAGCGGGCGGGCATGCGCCTCTACCTCGGCTCCTATCCCATCACGCCCGCCACCGACATCCTGCACGAACTGGCCAAGCACAAGTCGATGGGCGTCATCACCGTGCAGGCCGAGGACGAGCTGGCGGCATGCGCCTCCGCCATCGGCGCCTCCTTTGCCGGCGCACTGGCCGCCACCAGCACCTCGGGACCGGGCATCTGCCTGAAGAGCGAGGCCATGAACCTCGCCGTCATCGACGAGCTGCCGCTGGTCATCGTCGACGTGCAGCGCGGCGGACCGTCGACGGGACTGCCCACCAAGAGCGAGCAGACCGACCTGCTGCAGGTGCTCTACGGGCGCAACGGCGAGAGCCCCATGCCGGTCATCGCCGCCACCAGTCCCACCGACTGCTTCGACGCGGCTTACATGGCCTGCAAGATAGCGCTCGAGCATCTCACGCCCGTGGTGCTCCTCACCGACGCCTTCATCGCCAACGGCTCGGCGGCATGGCGACTGCCCGACATCGACGCACTGCCTCACATCACGCCCCACCGCGTGACGCCCGACCAGCAGTTCAAGTACTCGCCCTACCGCCGCGACCCCGAGACGCTCGTGCGCTACTGGGCGGTGCCGGGACAGGAGGGCTACACGCATATCCTCGGCGGACTGGAGAAGGACGGCGAGACGGGTGCCATCTCCACCGACCCCGACAACCACCACCGCATGGACACGCTGCGCGCGGAGAAGGTGGCGCGCATCAAGGTGCCCGACCTCGAGGTGGAGGGCGACAGCGACGCCGACCTGCTCATCGTCGGCTTCGGGTCGACCTACGGACACCTGCACGCGGCCATGACGGAGCTGCAGCGCATGGGCCACCGCGTGGCACTGGCGCAGATGAAATACATCAACCCGCTGCCTGCCAACACGGCGGAGGTGCTGCTTAAATATAAAAAGGTGGTGGTGGCCGAGCAGAACCTCGGACAGCTGGCGGCCCTGCTGCGCATACGCATCAACGGCTTCGCGCCCTACCAGCTCAACCGCGTCTACGGACAGCCCTTCCGCGTGGACAAGCTCGTGGCTATCTTCGACGACATCATCAGCGGCCGTACAAAGGCCGACGGCCAGACCTTCGCCTCATGGATGATCTGACGCTCCCGCACACAACATCTACTCTCTTAACCTTCTCTTCACATCATGACTTACACAGCTAACGATTATAAGAAGGGCCAGCCCCGATGGTGCCCGGGGTGTGGCGACCACAGTTTCCTGGCATCGCTGCAGAAGGCCATGGCCGAGCTGGGTGTGCCGCCCTACGAGACGGCGGTCATCAGTGGCATCGGCTGCTCAAGCCGTCTGCCCTACTACGTCAACGCCTATGCCATGCAGACCATACACGGACGGGCGGCGGCCATCGCCACGGGCGTGAAGGTGGCCAACCCGACGCTCACCGTCTGGCAGGTGTCGGGCGACGGCGACGGACTGGCCATCGGCGGCAACCACTTCATACACGCCATGCGCCGTAACATCGACATCAACATCATCCTGCTCAACAACCGCATCTACGGACTCACCAAGGGACAGTACTCGCCCACCAGTCCGCGGGGCTTCGTCTCGAAGTCGAGCCCCTACGGCACCGTCGAGGACCCGTTCCGACCGGCGGAGCTGTGCTTCGGTGCACGCGGGCGGTTCTTCGCACGCACAGTGGCCAGCGACACGCAGGGCACCATCGCCGTCCTCAAGGCGGCGGCCACCCATCGCGGGGCCGCGGTCTGCGAGGTGCTGCAGAACTGCATGATCTTCAACAACGGGGCCTACGAACCGGTCTACACGCGCGACGGACGGATGAAGAACGCCATCTACGTGGAGCACGGACAACCGCTGGTCTTCGGCGAGAACCACGAGTACGGACTGGTGCAGGAGGGCTTCGGACTGAAGGTGGTGCGCATCGGCGAGGACGGCTACACGCTCGCCGACATCCTCGTGCACGATGCCCACTGTGCCGACAACACCCTGCAGCTGAAGCTGGCGATGATGGACAATGCCGACGGCTTCCCCGTGGCGCTCGGCGTCATACGCGACGTGGAGGCGCCCACCTACGACGAGGCCGTGCACGCCCAGCTCCAGGAGGTGGCCGCCGCCAAGCCCTACCACTCCTTCCAGGAGCTCCTCGAGACCAACGACATCTGGGAGGTGAAGTGACGACGGGCGTGAGCCGCGGGCTGAACAATGTTTGCGTGAGCTTCGGGCTGAAAGCCCAGCAATTCCCTAGCCCAGGGCGCCACGAATTTACACTGCGTGAGCCAAAGCGGGCTGAAGGCCCAG
>CAVIOP010000202.1:0-3186 GCA_963644485.1 bacterium
GGATTTTAAAAGGAATGTCGGGATTTTTGGTCAAAAAGTTTGTCCGGAATTTCGGGTGAAATAGAGCGCGAAAATGGCTCAAAAGACCTGTCGGACAGACGTCCGCGCTCGGCTCGCTTGCTATAGATGCCTTATGGCGGTGCTATAGATGCCTTATAGCGGTGCTATAGATGCCTAATGACGGTGTCGTTAGGCATCTATAGCACCGCTATAAGGCATCTATAGCAAGCAAAAATATACACAAAAAAAGGGCAAGAAGGCCCTTGATTTTTGCAACGTGTTGATTATCAACGAATTGATAAACCCCCCGAAAATTGGCGTCTTTTCGGCCAAAGGACCGGTTGCTGACTTTCGCGCCAATTTTCAGCATATAGATTGTCCGCTTTCTTGACAGCCTAAGACCGTCGGCATTCGACATTCGATGGTGTGAGAATATGATAGCCCTTGAGACAAGATTTGGTGCCTGTCATCTGAAACCAAGTCACCGGACTGCCAATAATTTGGGTCTTTGCTATCCGCAAAACAGTAAAACTCTTCCCAAGGCTATCTCTTTGTGTCACTTGCGAGAGAACTGATTTTTAAGAACATCTTTTACAAAATACCAGTCTGGAGACATTTCGTCTGGATATATTTTGCATTTTGAGTGGTAAAAGTAAGCTTTTCATTTTGCATAGTCCGAAAATAATCGTACCTTTGTCGTCATATCAATTATACAAAATGGACTGGATTATAAACCTATTTACTTCGACAGAGAGCGTCGCACATATAGCGTTGCTTTATGCCATTGTCATTTCCATAGGTGTACTTTTGGGAAAGGTGAAGGTAGGTGGCATCTCATTGGGTGTCACCTTCGTACTGTTTGCAGGCATTGTGGCTGGCCATGTTGGCTTCACCGCACCGACGCCTATCCTGACATTTATGCAAGACTTTGGACTGATACTCTTCGTCTTTTGCATCGGCCTACAGGTAGGCCCGGGCTTTTTTGAGAGTTTCAGGCGTGGTGGCGTGACACTTAACTTGTTGTCCACATGTGCTATCTTGCTCAATGTGCTTGTGATGTTCGCCTGCTACTACATTTTCTTCGACACGTCTGATCCCAACAACCTTCCCATGATGGTTGGAACTCTCTATGGTGCCGTGACCAACACGCCCGGTCTGGGAGCAGCCAACGAAGCGCTCGGTGCCGTGTTCGACAAAATGAGTTTGCCGCAGATAGCCAATGGTTACGCCTGCGCTTATCCGCTGGGTGTGCTGGGTATTATAGGTGCAACGATAGCAATCCGCTTCTTGACACGCACGAAGCTGGCGGAAGAAGAGGAAAAACTGAATGCGGCAGAGGCAGAGAACCCTAGCGCCAAACCTAAGGGCATGACGCTGCAGGTCAGCAATGCCTACCTTTCAGGACGCAACCTGCAACAGATTTCGGAGTTTCTTAGCCGTGACATCGTCTGCACACGACTGTTTCATGGCAACGAGGTAATTACGCCACGCCGTGACACGATTTTTTCTGTGGGCGACCAGGTGCACTTGGTGTGTGCTGAGGCTGACGCCGAAGCCATCAAGGCCTTCATTGGCCCAGAGGTAGAGAGTGAGTTGGAAGTTGAGACTGACCAGACTCCGATGATCTCAAAGCGAGTGGTGGTGACAAATCCCAAAATGAACGGTAAGACGCTCGGAAAGATGCATTTTTCAAGTGTCTATGGCGTGAACATCACACGTATCACGCGTCAGGGAATGGATTTGTTTGCTAGCCGCAACCACCATTTCCACGTGGGCGACCGTATAATGGTTGTGGGACGTGAAGACAACGTGAACCGTGTGGCTGAATTGATGGGAAATTCAGTGAAGCGACTTGACGCGCCTAACATTGCAACCATCTTCATCGGTGTGATTATTGGTATTCTGTTTGGCAGCATTCCTTTCTCTATTCCTGGTATGCCTGTGCCTTTGAAACTTGGTATCGCTGGCGGTCCTCTGATCATCGCCATCCTTATCGGCCGCTTTGGATATCGTTTCAAGTTGGTCACCTATACTACAACCTCGGCCAATATGATGTTACGCGAAATGGGACTGGTGCTGTTTTTGGCCAGTGTAGGCATCAAGGCCGGTGCAGGTTTCTGGGAGACAGTGGTTCAAGGTGATGGTCTGAAGTATGTCTACACGGGTTTTCTGATTACAGTCATACCTATTCTTATTATAGGCACCATTGCCCGCCTGAAATTCAAGTTCAACTATTTCACTATCATGGGCATGATCGCCGGAACCTACACTGATCCTCCAGCACTGGCCTACGCCAATGCTTCTTGCTCCAAGGAGGCTCCGGCGGTAGGCTATTCGACCGTTTATCCGTTGAGCATGTTCTTGAGAATATTCACCGCGCAAATTATAGTACTGTTCTTCTGCGGTGCCTAAAGGACTATCTGAGGATGGAATGAATTGCAATGGCAATTCTTAACTATAACAAATAAAAATCCGCAAACATCAGCCTTGTCATTCTGAGCAAGTTGGTGTTTGCGGATTCTTTTATGGTGGGGTGGGTGAAAGCTTTGCTTACACCCGCATCTTCAGCCGACCGTCAAAACCGATAATGACTTGTACCTGGAAACTGCTCATGTCATCTGGAATGCCCAAAGACGCCACGTAGTGGATGCCGTCCTTTCCTATTTCTTTGAACAGCAGGTCGTTCAAGATTGCTTGTTGGAGCAGGGACTTAGGCATATAGTCAGCAAACTGGTGCTTGCGGAAATCGGAAGAAAACAACTTGGTTGCTCCATGATACACGTTCAAGTTCACAATGTTATCGTAATAGACATTGTCCACTTCCACGCCTTCGTCATTGTATGACGTCTTCATCACTTTGTAAGTCGTGGGGTTGACTTGCACGTAGCAATGATATCGTTCGCCATTGTAGGTGATGATCGTGTCACGTCGGATGACTTGGTTCTGGTTGAGCACCTGTGGCTTCTCGTGGCGGAACGCGTTAGCATCATTGGGGTTGTCGCTTAGCGTCAAGCGAACCTCATCACCGTTTTGGTTTCTGAATACAAACAAGTGGCTCGTCTGCTTCACCACAGGATATTTTACCACATTTGCCCCATGGAGCACGAGTGTGTCTCCAATGATTTGGAAATACACAGGCAAGCTTGTCGTGTCAGGATAGAATATGGTCTGTCTCTTATACACATC
>CAVIOP010000203.1:0-3139 GCA_963644485.1 bacterium
CATTCATTGCAAGGACTTCTTCTATAGTCATAAGCATCACCTGCCTTTACAAAAACATCTCCGCTATACCACTCAACATCCATCGTTTCAACCGAAGTACTGCTGCATCAGCGACTTCTTCAATGTCTCCAGTTCCCGCAGTATACTGTACCCATAACAGTGGACACTCGAATTTGTTAGTTCCCTGAAAATGGACACCGCTACTTGATGGATCCCTCGTCTTGGACACCCCACCAATGGGACCCTTCTTGGTGGACAGTTTCTCTTTGTTGGCCCTTCTTATTTGACGCTGCTGTTTTTCACATGGTATTCTCACACCATATCCAGGAGGATCTATCATGAGCAAGCAACGAACACTTTTCACCGAAGAACAAATGGACGCCCTTCGTCAGAATCCGTACGTGTACAGCGTAACGCAGGGCACTCTGGCGCTGACAAGGGAATTCAAAGAAATCTTCTATACTGAATACCAGAAAGGCATTCTGCCGCGCAACATCCTTGACCAGCATGGCTTCGACCTCAATGTACTCGGAACCCGTCGGATCTGGGGTATTTCTCAGCACATCCGCACCGAATATGCGAAGTACGGCGAGTTCCACGAAGGTTATCACGCCCGTCGGGCTGCTGATATCAGTCCTGAAGGTCGCCCGCAGCCGCCCACTGAGCAGGAGCAACTGAAGTCTTTGCAGGCAAAGGTTGACTACCTCGAACAGGAAATGGAATTTCTAAAAAAAATTTCCTCGATCAGGAATACCAGAAAGTAGGTGCATTGCTCATGAACGATTCTTCCTGTGCATTCGAAATCATTCACCAAACCCTGCAGCTCAGCGGCAACAGCATTTCCGTAAGTCAACTATGCGAAATGGCTGGTGTCTCCCGCAGCGGTTACTATGCCTGGCTTAAAGCCGCGCCTGCCCGCGAAGAACAGGAACGTCAAGATCGCGAGGATTTTGACATTATCCTGACTGCCTATAAACACCGCGGCTATAAGAAGGGCGCCCGCAGCATTTACATGCGCCTGCTGCATCAGAGCCCACCGGTCATCATGAATATCAAGAAAATCCGTCGTCTGATGGAGAAATTTCATTTAATTTGCCCCATCCGGCGCGCAAATCCCTATCGTCAGATGGCCCGGGCCCTACAGACCAGCAACGTAGCTGATAACCTGCTCCAGCGGCAATTCGAGGCCTACGGCCCCAGGATGGTATTGTTAACTGACATTACTTACCTCCCCTATAACGGTACGTTTGCTTATCTGTCCACCATACTGGATGCTTATACCAAGCAGATCCTGTCATATGTCCTCAGTGATTCGCTGGAGGTGGACTTCGTTCTGAAAACTGTGCAGCAGCTCATCGATCAGCACGGCATTTCGCTGCATGCGGAAACCATCGTGCACTCTGATCAGGGCTGTCATTACACAAGCCACAAGTTCATCAACATCCTGTATGACAAGAAGCTGCGCCAGTCCATGTCGCGAAAAGGCAACTGTTGGGATAATGCTCCACAGGAAAGCTTCTTCGGCCACATGAAGGACTACATCAAGCCAAAGCTCAAGGCCTCAACGACGTTTTCTGACGTTCAGGCCATCATCGATGATTACATGGACTACTACAATAACGAGCGGTATCAGTGGCATTTGGCAAAGCTGTCACCAAATGAGTTCTACACTTTTGTGACCACCGGCGTGTATCCGTTAAATGTCGCATCCGCTCCGGAGCCGCCTTCTATTAAGAAGACTCCAGCCGAGCTCGCACCTGCAGCGCCAAAGCCTGCCGCACCCACCAGTAACTGAATACAATCTGCCATGGCAAAGCAGCTACGCATCACCAACAAATGCGATTTGTCTATCATGCGGGTATCGTGTTGTTGGTTTGTCTGATTTGAGGGTATCCTCTACTTTCAGACTGTCCAATAACAGGGTGCCCCACAAATTCAAATTGTCCTTGACAAGGGGTACAGTTTATTCGCCATAAGTATTGCAATCTTCTTTCATTTTCTTTTCAACTCCTTTTTATACTCACAAACTCCAAATACTCGTAAAGTGATTTCAAAGTCAAGATGGTCAAGATAACCAGCAAAGTTACAATATTGTTATTAGAATCAATTTTTTTTTGACGTTCTGCATGCTTTAAAAACATCATTACGCCTTCATCAGTAAACTTCTCTACCTCGGCCATTTGTAACCTCTTATGTGTGGAATGCGTTGCCGTTAAAGGCAACATAGATGCTTATATAAGCTGCCTATTTCGAGACCGAAGATTGCCGTCATTCTGGCATGTACGCACGTCATTATCCGCTGCATTCTGCGGCAGATAAACGACTGGTTCATAGCCTCCATTTCTCCGTCAAATGGTCTCACAGATCGGCATCTTATATAAGCAAGATATATCAGATGCCGAAATCGGCTATCTGATAACGCCACCATTTAGGTGGCTTATCTTGGTCTCTTGGGACAACCTTTCAGGTTTTCCCAGGCGACGCCTGACCCTTTCGGATCAGGGCGCTGCACGCCCTACGAATGCATGCGGTATCGGTTCGCTCTACGCTCACCAATCCGCGAGCATTCTACCTGGCGTTCCGTACTCACTCTCAGGGAGAGATCGTCCGGAAATGGTGGCATTGCCCCCATCGAAAGGCCCGACTAAAATGGAAATTCCTTGATGATTGTTTTGGCTTTCTTCCCCCGTAATGAGTGTCCAGTTAAATCGGAAAATCAGTATTGATAGTTGCCCAGAGGTGTGCAATTATTTTGTGCTGCAGAGTTCTGTTGAGCGATACGTTCTGCGCATGCATGGAGCTGCTCATATAAATGCAGCCCTTCAATTCAATGCTCTATGGCAATCTCACGGCTTGGCAAAAGTAGCAAGTAATGTCTACGATGTAGACTACTTGTCGAGGCTACCGCCCCGAACCCCGAGGGCAGAGCCCTAACCCAATCCATTTTACGGATGATAGCACCCACAATTTTTGACTTTTGCGCTCGGATTGTTCGTGATTTCCAGCGATTTTCTTCGATAAAAATCGTTTCAATGCGTATTGAATTTCCTAGCATTTTCAGCTGCTTCACCATCAAATTCAGAAAATTATTTTGGATTTTCGTACTCTGATTTTCAATCAAGAATAGACACAATTACAG
>CAVIOP010000204.1:0-3134 GCA_963644485.1 bacterium
GTTCATCAGACAAAACGGGAGTCAAAATGAAAACGGTTTCGTATTGATTCATACTACTTTTGAATAGAAATTAATTGTTGTTTTGCAAAATGCGGGTGCAAAGTTACAAATAAGTTTGCAGAAAACGGGTGTGTCCAGCGTTTTTTTTCTTATTTAACATAAAAAACAGATGCGGGCACGCCTTTTCTTGTTAATTTTGTAGCCGTCATGAAGAAACACATGCTCCATATAGTTCACTTTCTGCAGGCTCGCTCTGCATGGGTAGGCCTGCCCCTGGTCTATGTGGGGGTATTGCTTATGGTTGTCTTTTATGTGGCGGGGCTGACCGACCACAATTTCTTGCTTCTTGCTCCATTGGCGCTCATTGTTGTGGGCGTTGTGGGGCATGTGTATCACGAGAAGCACGCAGGACAATACTGACTCCCCCTCGCACAAGGAGCTAAGGGCAGCGGACTTGCAGGAGTTGCGGTCCGTTGCCCTTAGTGCGGTAAATGGGGCTTAGTCCTCTTCAGGAACGATCAGCTTGTAGCCCTGGCCGTGGATGTTGATAATCTCAATCTGGTCATCGTCCTTCAAGTGCTTGCGCAGCTTGGTGATGTATACGTCCATGGAACGCGCATTGAAGTAGTTGTTGTCAATCCAGATGGCACGCAATGCGTCATCGCGCTTGAGAATTTCGTTGGCATGTGAGCAGAGTAGGGCCAGCAGCTCGTTTTCTTTGGTAGTGAGCTTGGTCTGCTTTTCACCGATGATGAGCAGCTGCTTCTGTGTGTCAAACGTGAAGCGGCCAATCTTGTACATCGTGTTTTCCTTATTCTTCTTGCCCTTGACGCGGCGCAGGATGGCCTCCACGCGCTTCACTAGCTCTTCCATGGAGAAAGGCTTGGTCATGTAGTCGTCAGCTCCGATGTCGAAGCCTTCGAGCACGTCTTCTTTCTGGGCTTTGGCAGTCAGGAAGACGATGGGTACCTGCGAGTTGATCTGGTGGATATCCCGGGCCAGTGTGAAGCCGTCTTTCTTGGGCATCATCACGTCGAGGATGCAGATGTCAAACTTGTCCTTGGCGAACTCGCGGAAGCCCGCTTCGCCGTCAGGGCACAGTACAGCGTCGTAGCCTTTCGCTATGAGATATTCGCAAAGAAGTGTGCCGAGGTTTTCGTCGTCTTCGCAAAGCAGAATCTTAACTTTTTCGTCCATACTATTTCAATTTTTAGTTCATTAATCTTCTTTATGCTGTTTTATGCCGTGTCTCCATGAGGCCGGTGGAATCTTTTAGTCTTTGATGACAGGCAACTTGATGGTGAACTTGGTTCCTTTGCCGTATTCGCTCTCCACCTTGATGTCACCGTCATGGAGGTCGACTACCTTTTTGACGTAGGCCAAACCGAGGCCGAAGCCTTTCACGTCGTGCACGTTGCCAGTATGCACACGGTAGAACTTGTCGAAAATCTTCTTTAGGTTCTCCTTCTTCATGCCCATGCCCGTATCCTCCACTGACAAGTAGAGGTGCTGGTCGTCGTTCCAGGTTTTCAGATAAACGTTGAGGGGCTTGTCGGGCTGCCGATACTTCACTGCGTTGTCGAGCAGGTTGAAGATGACGTTTTGGAAATGCACCTCATCCACATAGATAGTCGAATCGACAGCCCCCACATCCACATATACCTTGCCGCCTGTGTGCTCCACCCGAAGTGTGAACGAGTTGGCGATGGTCTCCGCCATCTCGTTGAGGTCGAGGTGCTTTTTCTTGAAGGTTGACTTTTTTCTGTCGAACATGGACATCTGCAACACTTTCTCGACGAGGAAGCGCAGACGTTTGGTCTCGTCGGTGATGATGCCCGTGAGGTGCTTCATCATATTCTCGCTCTTGGGCACACTGTCGTCGTTGAGCATTTGTGCGGCCAGAGAGATGCTGGCTATGGGTGTCTTCAGCTCGTGGGTCATATTGTTGATGAAGTCGTTCTTCATCTCACTGTAGCGTTTCTGGCGGAACACCACCACGATGGTGAAGATGAACGTGATGAGCAGAATTAGGGTGAACACCACACTGGGGATCATGAATCTGACGCTCGAATAGATGTAACTGTTGATGTCAGGAAAGTGCACACGGACAACGCCAATCTTCGATGCCGGGTCGTTGCGGAAGATCACTTGCGAGTAGGTGAACTCGATACCTTCGTCCGTATATTCAGGACAGCGGTATACCTCACGCCCGTCCTGGGTAGTGACGGTGAAGTGGTATGAGATGTTGACGCCGTTGTTCATCAGCTCTGCCTTGAGGTCTTGGTCGAGTATCTTGAAGTTAACGCGCTCTTTCAGAGGCTTTCCCGAAGCAGAGTAAAGCATGTTCATTACCACTTCTTCAAGCAGTGCCTTTTGGTAGACATAGCGGTTTTTCACAATCTCCTGCAGCGATTTGCTGGCCGCATCGTTTGAGTTGCGGTCGTTTTTCAGAATCATTGCCTTGGGCATCTGGGCCGGTTTGGTGGAGATGGTCTTCAGCTCAAAAGAAGAATAAATCTTTCCGTCCTTGCCTTTGACGGCAAACTGGTGGGAGTGTTGCACAGTGCCATCATTCGGATAGCCCGAGCGCGTGCCTGTACTGTCCATGCGGTAAGCGTGACGCTCGGTCTCATTGACGTCTTTCTCCAAGTAGCGTAACGTCTCATTGAGCTCCATGTTGCGCGATGCTTGGTAGAGGGCGCGGTTCACGCTTTCATCGAACTGCTCCTTCTTCATGTTGGCCATTTCCCGGATGTATGTCAGCTGCAAACCCAGCAAGATAACAAAGGAAAGCCCCATGATAATAGCTATGAACCAAATGGTTTTCTTCTTCATGCGGGCAAAGGTAAGGAAAATCTTAATCCGTTAACATCTTTCTGTTAAGAATTTGCTTGTTTTTTAACGAAATTAACCAAAAGACATTATTTTAGATACAAATAAGCAATTATTGATGGTGAGCAATGCTCGCACTCGTCAGCACCTTGTCTATCTTGCTCCAGCGCGAGAGATAAAGCGTGCGCCCGTTGTTCCACAGATGCGCACTCCTTGGTCATGGCTGTAGGGTGTTAGGGATTAGTCGTTGCCGTAGTTGGTGCTGCCGTTGCGCAGGTCTTGATACTTTCGATAGAGTACAC
>CAVIOP010000205.1:0-3063 GCA_963644485.1 bacterium
GTCAAAGTGTTAGGCTGGAAAAGGGAAACGAAACAGGCTTCCACGTTAATGTAGATGGACAATATCTAGGACAAACTACCGATTTTGCCACATCGAATATTGAAGTGCGCAACAAGGATAGCATACGCGTTTACGTGGAACTCACATCGCCGGACAATGGACAAGTTGAACCTCAACTATGTGAGGACAACCTTATCTTCACGTTGGAAAGCGGAGCGGAACAGAAGGTGAACCTTCGAGCGTACACGTGGGATGCAATAAAATACACTGACGTCCACATTACATCAGATTCAACTATTAGTGCTCAGCAAGTTCCCATTATCATTTATGGCGGAATTGCGGTTGACAGTGGAGCCACGCTGAAGATAGCTCCTGGCACAACGCTCTATTTCCACAATGCCGCGGAAATTGCGTGTCGAGGAACATTGAAGACTCTGGGAGAGGCAGGAAATGAGGTGGTGTTCAGAGGCGACCGCATAGACCACATGTTCGACTATCTGCCATACGATCGGGTGCCGGGACAATGGCAAGGAGTCCGATTTTATGGATCAAGTTATGGCAATGAGCTAACCTACACCGATATTCACAGTGCATACAATGGAGTAGTCGTAGACTCGTCAGATGTAAAGAAAGAAAAACTAACGATAAGCAATTCAACCATCCACAATTGCCAAGGATTCGGCTTGCATGCAAAGAATTCGCAAGTATTCTTGAACAACAGTCAGTTCTCCAATACATTGGCCGACTGCGTGAGACTGGACGGCGGGCAAGTGACCATTAAAAATTGTACATTGGCACAATTCTATCCCTTTGACGGAACGCGACTTTCTGCATTGCGTTTTTCGTCTGTTCAGGTGCCGTTGACCAATTTATCAGTCAGCAACACGCTAATTACAGGCTATGCAGATGACGTGATTGAAGGCGAAAAAGGCGATTCCACGAAGGCATTCTGTTACACTTTTGACCATTGCATCATTCGCACTCCCAAAATCACGACGGCAGACAGCGTAAACTTTGTTAATGTGGTATTTGAGGATGTAAAAGACACAATACATTACGGGGAGAAACATTTTGCATTGATAGACACAGACAACCTCATTTATAATTTTGATCTCGATTCATTGTCTGCCGCCATCAACAAGGCTAGCCCTCAGACTTCTTTACCATTAGACCGCAAAGGAAGGCAACGTGATGCCCTGCCAGACGTGGGAGCCTACGAATGGATTAAAGCGCAGGAGACATCATCCTATTTACCTAAACGCCTAAGATATGAAAAGAGTAAAACTGGAAATAAACGTTGATTATTGCCAAACGAATGAGTTGAGCAAGGATGAGGCAGAACTGGCGATGGCTGCAGCCAAGGCCACAGACAATTCATATGCTAAATACAGCCATTTTCGTGTGGGCGCGGCTGTCAGGCTCAATAACGGGCATATCATAATAGGTGCCAATCAGGAAAACGCCGCCTATCCTTCAGGATTGTGCGCGGAACGAACAGCTATTTTCGCTGCACAAGCCAATTATCCAGATCAGCCTATTGGCTGCTTGGCGATAGCTGCCGCAGATGACCACGGCCTTCGCGGCAAGCCCGTGTCTCCGTGTGGAGCTTGCCGCCAAGTAATCCTGGAAATCGAAGACCGCTATCAGCAAGCTGTGGAGATACTGCTATGTGGAACGGAAGGTGTGTATCGTTTCAAAAGCGTAAAGGACTTACTGCCATTCTCGTTTGTCGACGCAGACATGCGATAGGGGGGGGAATTCCTATTCTTTCAATAAATGCCTTCTCTTAACTTGAAAGAAGCCTAGCCTGTGTACGATGCCTTTGCGCCCTAGGGAACGAAGAATGTAATATCCTTCTGGCAGACATGCCACATTGATCCTAGTGGAATAATTGCCTGTGAGAAGTGCGGTGCCTTGAAGCGTTTCACAGACGACCATGTCGGCGTCAAGCATTGAGAGTTTAGCAGGCAATTGCAGCCATGTACCGTCACATTGCAGCAAATGTGCAGTAGGCATAGACAATTGGGACATATCCTCACTTTGGAGAGCTGCACTCTCGTTACCGTAGTGGTCCATTGCAGTCACTGCGAAAAAACGATTTTTTGTTTCAACAGCCAACGAATGACTTGTTCTCCGTATGGCTATGAGGTTTTGTGCAGAATGAATGTCGACTGGCCAGGTTCTGCTTGAATAAACATTATAATAAGGTGCGTTGCCACTCCAACTCAATCCATTCGCATCCACCCGTATATCTGAAGGGGCAGCGGGTAAAGTGTCACTCAACCATGTCATTGCAGGGACCAAAGCAGGTGAATCGTTAAAATGCTTGGTAAAATCGTATATTCCTTGCGTATTGTCTGTGAAAAAACGACCTCTAAAGAAAGCGTGTCCCAAATGGTACTGTCGGACGACCTCCATCTCTCTTGTAACATCCTTGATGTCCCACCTACCCTCCTTGGGGTCCAAAAAATAAATACCAAGACCTGGCGCAACAATTTTTCCACAGCTTTGCTCGGCCCAATCTATGGCAAAGGGGAAAAACTGGTCGTTGCGAAAATACATCATCGGAAACAGCTCGTCCATCAGGCCATCCCGGAGCCAACCTTGTGCATCCTGACAGACCTTGTCGTAGGCGTTCCATCCGTGGCTCCAGTAACGGCTGAGGTCATCAAATTTTCCCACTGGCGAACAGCTTATCTTTATCCACGGTTTTATCTTCTTTACTTTGTCATGAATGTTTTTCACTATGGAAGTGATATATTCCCGTCCCTTGCTGGTAGATACCTTGCGTTTCCATGTCTCAGGGTAGCGTATATAGTCAAGATGTATACCATCCACGTCATAATTTCTTGATATCTCTTCGCAAATGTCTCCAAGGTAAGAACCTGTGCGTTGGTCTTCAGGATTCATGTAGCCATCTGAACCGATTTTTTTGATGAGACCAGGATATTTTGCCACCAATCTTTTACATCCCAGTTTGTTCCATTTACCAACAGGCAATGTCACCACCCATGCATGAAGTTCCATACCACGCTTGTGACACTGATCTACAATGTACTGTAA
>CAVIOP010000206.1:0-3062 GCA_963644485.1 bacterium
TCGACGGGGCTATGCAAGACGGACTGGCTCAGGGCATGGCACAAGGCATGGCACAAGGCATGGCACAAGGCATGGCTCAGGGCATGGAAAAAGGCATGGCACAGGGCATGGAAAAAGGCATGGCTGAGGGACGCGCTCAGGGCATGGCTGAGGGACGCGCTCAGGGCATGGCCGAGGGACGCGCTCAGGGCATGGCCGAGGGACGTGCCGAGGGACGTGCCGAGGGACGTGCTGAGGGAATGGCTCATGGAGTGCAGACAGAAAAGATCGATACTGCACGCCGTCTGCTTGCCATTGGTGCCACTGTAGATGTCATCATGGCTGCCACAGGTTTGTCTGCCGGAGACATTGCAAAAATAAAATAAGCGGATATTCTCTTCGAAGTATAAAATAAACTGTCCTTTTTGATTTATTCCTATAGGCATACCTCGGTAAACATCGAGGTTTGGGAATCTTATTGCTTGTTTAGTTTTTTAGTCCCCACTCTTCATAGAACAAGAGACGCCCTCACCTTGTTATCCAAGGCGAGGGCGTCATCATGATATGTAACGGCGATGTTAGCCTGACTTAATGCTTGAACTTTTCTGTTTGTTCGCGGATGAGTTCGGCATCCTCGAAATAGTCGATACGCATGGCGCGGCGCACGTCGTCCATGGTCTGCGCGGCGGTCTCTCGGGCACTATCCGAACCTTTCTTGAGGATGCTGAAAATCTCGGGGATGTCCTTCTCATACTCAGCACGGCGCTCGCGGATGGGGTCGAGCATGCGGTTGATGACGTTGTTGAGCAACTTCTTGCACTTCATGTCGCCGATGCCTCCGTTGGTGTAGGCCGCTTTCAGCTCGTCGAGGTTCTTGAATTCGGGCCAGAAATCGGCAAAGTCCTGGTCGGTGGAGAAGGCATCGAGGTAGGTGAACACGGTGTTGCCTTCTACATGGCCGGGGTCCGACACGTTGAGGTGTGTGGGGTCGGTGTACATGCCCTTCACCTTGGTCCACACGGTATCGGCATCATCGGAGAGGTAGATGCAGTTTCCGAGGCTCTTCGACATCTTCTCCTTGCCGTCAGTGCCGGGCAGACGGCGGGCCGTAGCGTTTTCAGGCAGCAGAATGTTGGGTTCCACGAGTACGGGAGCATAAGTCTGGTTGAACCTGTTCACCAGTTCGCGTGTCAGCTCAATCATGGGCTCCTGGTCTTCGCCTGCCGGTACGGTCGTAGCCTTGAAGGCGGCGATGTCGGCTGCCTGCGACACGGGGTAGCAGAAGAAGCCGAGGGGCACCGAGTTGCTTTCGAAGCCGCGCATCTTGACTTCGGTCTTCACTGTGGGATTGCGCTGCACGCGTGCCACACTGACGATGTTCATGAGATAAGTGGTGAGTTCGGCTAGTTCGGGTATGCGGCTCTGTATGTAGAGCGTGCACTTGGCGGGGTCAAGGCCGGCCGACAGATAGTCGAGAGCCACTTCCACGATGTTTTGGCGTATCTTGTCGGGGTTGCTGGCGTTGTCGGTCAGCGCCTGCACATCGGCCATGAACACGAACATGCGGTCATAGTTGCCCTCATTTTGTAGTTGGACGCGGCGGCGTAGACTTCCTACGTAGTGGCCCAGGTGGAGCTTACCAGTGGGCCGGTCGCCAGTCAAAATAATCTTTCCCATATAGTCTTGTTGTCTGTTTTTGGTTGGTGTGGCGGGTGTCCCGTCAGGGGTGTTCTTCCGCCTGCAATATCATTCCGAAGGGTCTTCGAAACATTTTGCGGTGCAAAAATAGTGCTTTTTCTCCGATTACGGAAAGGTACGCCCCATTTTTGTAGCTCAATATATTTGAAAGCCTAAAGTTGCGGAGGAAATTTAGTGCTTTGCTGTCATGTCTGTTGTAAACCGCATGACGACGGCAACAGTCTTCAGGCGCACATAGTCTTCGCTGAGATACATGAAGCCTCGGTAGGGGTTGTCCTTGCCCCACGAGTTCTTGGCGATGAAGAAGCGGCGGCCTTGTTGGTCGTGTGCCAGTCCGCAGAGCACCATGCAGTGATCGTCGGTGGTCTTGAGGCGGTCGAAGAGGCGTTGGCGTGCCTCCTGGGTGGCTTCAGTGCTGTCGGGTACCACCGCACGACCTTGTGCGAAACTGAAGCCGGGTTCGCTGATGTCTCCCTCCCAACAGACGGCGTGACCCGAGCGCAGCGTGCTGACGATGCGTGCCATCAGTGTGTCGATGGGCACGTTGAGGAAGGTGTCGTGAAACTGGTTGTCGGGCGTCTCCAGAGCGAAGCGCTCGCCGAAGGGATGGTGGGTGAAGCTTGTGAGAGCCTCGTAATCGCCCGGCAGGCAGATGCTGTGGGCAAACTCAATAGGCGTGTAGGTCATGCCGAACATGGCAGTGATGCGGGGAAGCGCTCCGATTTCACGGTCGAGAAGGTCGGCCACGTGACGGTCGGCCATGTTGAGCGATGTGGATGCCCGCACCACCTGTTCCACCTTGCGGCAGAGCACGCCATAGTTGATGCCGCCCGTATAGATGTCGGTGCCTTTGTTGTGATAGTAGGAGTCGAAGGGCAGCATTCCCTGACGGGCCATCACGTCGAGTGCCATCGACGACATGCCTCGTAGGGAGATAGCCGCCTGTCCGCGTGAAAGGAAGCAGCACCGTGCCTCCTCCTGCAGCAGGCAGCGCGCCACATAGTCAGTGGACAGCGTCACCGAGTCGCCCATCATAAGGCGGTCTGTCTCGAGCGTGGCCACCATGGCGTAGACCCAGCAGAGGGGACTATTTCCCTGGTCACGGACGGGCGTGGTCTTGAGCACCAGGTCGTTCTGAAATACCTTTGGAGTTGCAGGGGCTTGCTTGGGTGCGGGGCGGCCGCAGGCTGCCAGCAAACCGATGACGAGCAGCCATATCCACAGTTTCTTCATGTCCTTTTCGTTTTTCTAAGTGCAAAGATAATACTAAAAAATAGCATGTAAGAAGAATTGTTCATCGGTTGTATCAAATGGTGCATAGAATGTAAGAAAGAAAGCGGACAATATATATGCTGAAAATTGGCGCGAAAGTCAGCAACCGGTCC
>CAVIOP010000207.1:0-3059 GCA_963644485.1 bacterium
CGGTCGCTATGGATGTAGAAGTAATTCCCGGCACCATGGAGCGACAACTCATAGCCATCATTAGGGCGCCAGGTCAACTTGATGTTGCCGCCCGCCTGCCAGTTGTTCACCACGCTGCGTAGGCTCGAAGACGCGCCGGCGACGGTCGCCATGTCGATGTTGTGATTGTAGCTTGCTGTCAGCTGGTTGTCGATGCTCCACCGGCCTGCCTTGTCGAGGGCACGCGAATAGCCCACCGAAGCGTCTGTGTGCCAGTTGCCATTGACGCTGACAGGCTGTACGGTGGAGACGCCGTTGGCCTCGTCGAAGCTCAGGCTCCATGCCACGGCATGGTCTATTTGGTGGAAGCCCCATTGGGCGTTGAACAGGCTTTGGTGGGCGCCGCCATGGCGCGTTGACCAGGTGACATCATAATTGTGCAGGTCTTTCAGCGCTCGGTTGCCTCGGCGGATGTTCAGCGGGTCGGCATCGTCCTCATAATCGACCATAGACACAAGGTCGGGCATCGACGAGGACATCGACGCGTCCAACGACCACTGCCACTTCCGGCCCCACTCGAAGGTTGCCTTCGGGTTGAAGAACACGCGGTTGCGACTGACGTCCTGATGGGTCTCCCTGTCATAGTGAAGCCACTTCTTGCTGAAGGCCACGGGTAGATGGACGGACAGGTCACCCCTGAGCGATGGCCAACTGTGGTAGAAGACGATGTAGGCCACGTGCTCATTGGCGTAGTCTCTCGAGTGGTAACTGTTCTTGGTGTCCTTGGCTTCTTTCAGTGCCAGCTCCGTTGAGGGCAACACGTCGTAGCGGACGCTGTCGGCTCCCAAGACACGGTCGAGGCGGAACAGGGGATTGTTGGAGTTGTGAAACTCGTGGTTGAAGGAGTAGCCCAACCGCAGGTCGGTCTTGCCCAGGCTGTAGAGATAGCTCAGATCAACGCCCATTGTCGCATTCTCTCTCGTCATCGGGCGGTAGTTGTCGCGATAGTCCGCAGGGGTCGTGCCGTCATAATAGTGATAGCGGTTGGCATCGAACGACTTGACGTCGAGATGGTCATAGCTGCCACTTAGCTTCACCCTCAGCATGTCGGCATAAAGGCGTATGCTGGTGTTCATGTCATACGTCAGGTTCCACTGCGTGTTGTCTTGACGGCCTTGGGTGAGCAGGTCATTTAGCAACTTGCTGCCTAGCAACGTCTTGCCATCGGCCTCGTTCCAACTCTTCGCCCGGTCATACTGCAAGAACAGGATGTTTTCCGTGTTCCAGCCTCGCTTCAGCATCTTGAGCACTTCTTTCGTCAGGAGCGAGGTCTGCTTGTCACGGCCCCACGTAGCAATGTTGCTGTATCTGTCTCCGTCATTCAGGAAGGTCTGCGAGTTGGTCGCCGTCTGGTTGTCGGCATCCGTGCGCTTGAGCAGGTTGTTGGTTGCGAAGTACGATGCTTCGTTGTCCAAGGTGTGAAGATAGGTGACGCCTGCCTGCTTGGAGGCCAGCAAGCCTTGGGGCGCATCCCCCGAGTCCCAGTCGCCATCCATTGTCATATTGGCCGTTGCGTCATTATTCATGTTGTTCACATTGGCGAAAGCCAACAGGCGGCTCACGGGAGAGAAGCGCATGCCGAAGCCTCGCGCCAGATAGCGGCGGTCGGTGCCTGTGCCGGCCTCTATGTTGCCCAGGTAGCCCACGGAGTACTCCTTCTTCAGCCTCACATCCATGACATATTGCTTGTCGTGCATGTCGCGTCCCATCATCCTTGAGTTAGTGCCTGCGCGGTCAAACACCTTGATGCGGCTGACGGTGTAGGCTGGCAGGTTCTCCAGGGCGAGCTTTGGGTTGCCTGAGAAGAAGTCCTGCCCATTGACGAGCAGGCTTTCCACATACTTGCCGTTGACGTAGATGCGCCCGTCCTTGGTCAGCTGACAACCAGGGAGCCGTGAGACCAGGGCGTCGAGCATGGAGCCCTCCGCCAGGTTGAAGGCGTCGGCATTGTAGATGAGCGTGTCGCCGCGCATCACCATCTTCACCTTCGTGGCGCGCACGGTCACCTCCCGTAGGACACTGGCTGCGTGGGGCAGCCGGATTTCTTCGGCTGCGATGTCTGTTTCGCGTAGCGAGTGCAGGGCCACCTTCACGCTGTCTTCGGAGTAGCCTACGCATGAGGCGTGAATGACATAGCGTCCTTTGCTTGGGAGCCTCAGGCGGTACTGACCATTGAGGTTCCAGTATTCGGACGAGTCGGAGACGGTGGTGGCTATCCGGCTGCCGTCTTCGCGCGAAAGGACAACCTTGGCCCCCACAATACCGTCACCTGTGATGTTGTCCACCACACGGCCCACGACGTAGTGCTCCCTCTTCTGCGCATAAGCCATGCTAGTAAACAGCAACAAAAGCAATAGGAATGAAGACTTTTTCATGATTTCAACCTTTTGGAACAGGCTATTGTGTGCAAAAGCCAACTGTTTGATCCTTATCAAGAATAGAAATACTGACATTAGTCTTGTCCGCTTGCCAAATATCTGTTCGTCGGACACCTTCGCTGTTGTCCAACTCATATTGCCGATTAGGCTTAATTTGCTACAAGAACATTAGTTTTTTGTAATTTTGCGGAAAATACAGTATGCTGTATGAGACAAATCACGACCATAATTGGCGTTGTTGTCTTGCTTGTCATTTCTTTGGGATCATGCAACAGCAGGAGCAATGATACTATAGAGCGATTGGACCGGCTTGCTGAAACCGATCCTCAATCGGCTTTGGAGAAGATGACACATGTGGGCACCGCCAACTTAGACAAATATGACCAGATGCGCCTCAGCCTCATCAAGTATAAGGTTGAGGACAAATTATTTGTCAGTCATAAATCTGACAGTCTCATCAACAGTCTGAATGACTATTTTCAGAAACACGGAACGATAAGTGACAAGCTCCAAAGCCTTTATTATATGGGAAGCACATACAGGGATATGGGGGATTTTCCGTCCGCCATCATCATGTATGAGCAAGCTATAGAACTGGCAGAAAGCAACACGATAGGCAAAGAAGACTCCTTGCCTCTCACG
>CAVIOP010000208.1:0-2763 GCA_963644485.1 bacterium
TGCCCTGGGCTAAGTAATTGCTGGGCTTTCAGCCCGTTCTTTTAAGACAACCCATACAACTTCTACAACTTTTTTATGTTTGACACGCCTGTATCGAAGAAAAAACATGTATCTTTGTGTCGTTAATTTAACGCACATTAATTTAACGGCCGTTACATTATGAAGTTTTACGATAGAGAACGCGAGCTGGACATACTGCGCAAGAACTGGGAAGCATCTGCCCAGCGCTCACGCTTCACGGTGATGGTTGGTCGAAGGCGCATCGGAAAGACTGCCCTCTTGCTCAAGACGGAGCATGAGCAGACCATGCTGTACCTCTACGTGTCAAAGGACAATGAGCGCGTGCTGGTGGAGAAGTTTCAAAAAGCAGCCGAGGAGGTCTTGGGACTTCACGTCTACGGACAACTGGAGACTTTCGCCCAGTTCTTCGAACAGGTCATGGCTTATGGCCAAGAACACCATTTCACCCTTGTCTTCGATGAGTTCCAGAATTTCCTGAAGGTGAACCCGGCCATTCCCAGCCATATTCAGAACATATGGGACAGGTATCATGAGAAGACCATGGTCAACCTGGTGGCGTGTGGCAGCATCTACAGCATGATACACCGGATCTTCGACAACGACGAAGAACCGCTCTATGGCCGAAAGGATTGCGAGATTAAGTTGCGGCCTTTCTGCATCCAAGTCGTCAAGCAGATCCTGCACGACTACAACCCCAACTACACTTCTGAGGACCTGCTGTGCCTGTATATGCTGACAGGCGGCGTGGCGAAATATGTGGGGCTGTTGATGGACGCCGGCGCGACCACCAAGGAGGCCATGCTCCGATGGGTGACGGCCCTGGGAAGTCCCTTCCTCACCGAGGGCCGCGAACTGGTGTTGTCGGAGTTTGGAAAAGACTATGCCAACTACCTCAGCATCCTGCAACTGGTGGCGGGGGGAATGACGGTACAAAACCAAATAGACAACATCATTGGCAAGAACACGGGCACCTACCTGAAGAGACTGGATGAGGAATACAACTATGTGAGCAAGCAAGCGCCCATGTTCAGCAAGCCTGGCAACCGCAACCTGCGCTGGTCCATCGAGGATTGCTTCCTGCGTTTCTGGTTCCGCTTCATCCTGCCCAACCAGAACTTGATTGAGATGGAGCGCGAAGACTTGCTCCTCGAAATCGTGGAGCGCGACTACAACGACTACACGGGCCACGTGCTGGAACAATATTTCCGTCAGAAGGTCAGCGAGGAGGAACGTGTGACGATGGTGGGAAACTACTGGGACCGGAAGGGGAAGAACGAGATCGACCTCATCGCTCTCAACGACATCGACAAGACGGCACTGGTGGCTGAGGTGAAACGCAACGCTGACCGCTATGACAGCCAACTCTTGCAAGAGAAATATGACACCATCAGCAACAACTTCCGAAAATACAAGGAGGTGAAGTTAGTGGGACTGTCTATGGCCGACATGTGAACACCAGGAACGAAGCAGCATAAAATTATTTTCATCGAAATGTTTGGCATTATCGAAATTAATGTCTAACTTTGCAGCAATTGAGATAACAATCACTTCAAGGATACGGAATTCCGACATTGACAGGATGTCGGAATTCTTTTTCGTTTTACTCTCGATGAAACAAAACAACAACTAAAAAGCAAACATTATGGCATATATGTCACAAGAGGGCTACGACAAGCTCGTGGCCACCCTCCACCAGCTGGAGGCCATCGAGCGCCCCAAGGCTTCGGCCGCCATCGCCGAGGCTGCCGACAAGGGCGATCTGAGCGAAAACTCCGAGTACGATGCCGCCAAGGAGGCACAGGCTCACCTGGAGGAGCGCATCAACAACCTGAAGATGACCCTGGCACAGGCCAAGATCGTCGACATGAGCCGGCTCTCCACCGACTCCGTGCAGATCATGTCGAAGGTGGAGATGACCAACCTCACCGTCAACAAGAAGATGACCTACACCATCGTCAGCGAGAACGAGGCCGACCTCAAGTCGGGCAAGATCTCCATCAAGACCCCCATCGCTCAGGGCTTGCTCAACAAGAAGGTGGGCGACGTGGCTGAGATCAAGATCCCCAGCGGCGTCATCAAGCTGCGCATCGACAGCATCAGCATCGACGCCTGAACACCCGCGCCGACAACAGTCCAAACCATCAACCACACACGACTATGGCTACCATTTTCAGCAAAATCGCAGCGGGCGAGATACCCAGCTACAAGTGTGCCGAAGACGACAAGTTCTATGCCTTCCTCGACATCAACCCCATCGTGAAGGGCCACACGCTGGTCGTTCCGCGTAAGGAGACCGACTACATCTTCGACATGGACGACGACGACCTGGCCGCCTTCCAAGTCTTCGCCAAGAAGGTGGCGAAGGCTATCCGCACCGCCTTCCCCTGCAAGAAGGTGGCGCAGGTGGTGCTCGGCCTGGAGGTGAACCATGCACACATACACCTCTTCCCCATCAACAACGAGGCCGACGTCGACTTCAAGAAGCATGTCAAGCTCTCCGATGAGGAGATGAAAGACACGGCCGACAAGATCCTTGAGGCTTTCAGACAAGCGTGAGCGCAGGACAGCCCCTGCATAGGGGCGACATGAGATAGGGTAGGGGTTCGCCCCTACCCTTTTTTGATGGTTGTTGTTCGGTAATCATCATCCTGCGTTCTTTCCTTTAACATTAATGGGGATTAATGAAAGATTCGCTCGGCTCTGCCGCTTGCCTTAGCAAGAATGTTAAACCAAAAGGTGCCT
>CAVIOP010000209.1:0-2532 GCA_963644485.1 bacterium
AGGTATATTTGGTGTGGTTGCTGCATAAGTTGTGTGTTTGGTGTTTGGTGTTTTATCATTCGCTCAGATGCCCCACGTGCCACAACGAGCACACGCGGCATTGATATACCTTATATCCTTGCTCTATTATCCGAGGGTGCAACTTGAGAAACTCCCACGCTTCATCCTCCGTAGGGTAGGGCACCTTTGCCTTCCACCCGTGTGGCCCTTTTCTCGTCCAGTGGTGAGGGTCTGGCTTGAATGGTGGCACCTTGTTGTGATACTTGTGACGTGTGGGGTTATTCCCCTTCTTTGTTGGGTTATTCCTCGTCATTATTTGGAGTCTCCATATATTGTTCATCAAATCGGGTGTCGTCTGTATGGTCTTCCATATACTCCATATAGTCGGGAGTCTCCTCATCCGGTTGTGTGGTGAAAGCCGCATCTTCGGCAATCTCCTGCATATCTTTGGCGGTAAGACCATATTTTCGCGCCATCTTCGCCTTGTATTCGTCGGTGTAGTTGATGCGGTCGCGCTTCACGATGCTCACGTCCTGCGTGATGGCTATGCGGCTCATGTCCGGCATCTCGTCCGTAGCGTCCTTCTCCTCGTCAAAATCTTTATACACCTTTGCCAGAGCCTCCATGCCCTTGGCCACGGCCCGGTCGTTGTTCTGCTGCTTGCCCGTGCGGATGAGCCATTCAGCCGAACCGAGGAACATGGCCTTGTGGCGCGGACTCTCGTCGGTCATGAAGAAGCGGATGATGTGGTTGCATACCGCCACGTCGTTGTTCAACTCCACCACAGAGCGAGGCTTTATGTTCCCCTCGTCGTCGATGGTGATGTGCAGTGCCTGCACCATCTCCTGGGCATCGCGGTTGCCCTGCGCCGCCTGGTTGAAGAACAATTCATAGTCGCGGCGGGCAATGTTGCGGCAAGTGGTGCGTGGGTCGATGTCCTTGTTCTGCACCCACCGCTTGTAGAACTCCGAGCACAGTTGCATGCGGTATCGCTGGTCCGGCTTAGGGAAGGCCGACTCCATAGTTGTGCCCACCGTGAGCCACTTGTCTATGCGCTGGAGTGTCTTTTCGGTTACTTGTGACATATCGTTATTGCCTTTTTACATTGTTTTCTTGGTTCAAAATTACAAAATCTCTCCTCCACGGTACGGACAAACCCCGCACCCCAAGAACCCGGTTTGTCCGCCCCGCGCCGCATAAACACCGTACCTTTGTAGTATATAACACAGGATAACACACATATATACAAGCAACACAAACAATGAACACAACAACTCTTCCCCTATCCAAGTTGGTGGCCACAGTGCTGGGCATAGCCTGGTGCCATATTCAGCCGTCACTCAATTTCGTGGCGATCTGCTTCTTCGCCATGACACTCGACTGCTACACCGCCTACCGGTGCAACCGCCGCATCTATCGCCACTACGAAGAAGCCATAAAGAAGAATCCCAAGTGCAAGATGGACGGCAAACTGCGATCCCGAAAAATGGCAAAGATGGTGCAGGATTTTTCGGTGCTGGTAATGGCCATTTTCCTGGCCGGAGCCGTAGACAAAGGACTCCTGAGTCACATGGGTGACCTGCATCTGGCCAACTATCTGTCGGCCATCTACTGCGTGGTGCAGTTCGTCAGCGTATTGGAGAACGAAAGCACCTGCAACGGCTCGGCCTGGGCAAAAGTGCTCCAGCGCATAGTGGCCGACAAGACCGAGCGCCATTTCGACCTCCCACACGACGAACTGCAACAGATACTCCGCAGCAGCGAAACGGATGAAGAATATGACACAGACAACACGAACAATGCAAACAACGTAGCACATGACAACAAGTAATATCCTCGAGCACTGGGCCACCATCTACAAAGCCCTTGCCCACAACACCGCAAGCGGCAAGTTGGAAGACCAATCATTCTTCCGCATCCGTTACATCGACCTTGAAAACATTTTCAGTCGCAATGCCAACCTCGTGCATTCGCCCTGCATGCTCCACTCGGTGATAACCACCGGCGAACTGGAAGGTGCCAAGAAGTCGCGCATCTCTCACCAGGTGTGGATGCTCATGAAACTGAAAGACACCGCCCAGACCCTCGGACGCTTCGACGGCATTAAGTTGGAGCAGACATCCACCGAACTCATGCAGATGTGCGAAGACCTCGTCTCCTGGCTCATCGAGGTGAAGCGCACCGGCAAGTGTCCCGTCACGGGCCGCACCTTCAGCGAAGACCCCCAACTCATGGCCGAACTCCAGAGCATCGACACCAGCAGCATATCCTATGGTCTCGTGGCCGACATCTACAATGGTCAGTGGCTCGTGGCCGGAGTGAACTGGACCACCGTAAAGCCGCTCTACAATTTCGGTTGTGGCGCTGGTGGCAAGTATATCGAGACAAAGACAGATAATGATTCGTTGACCAAAATATAGCAAGCAATGGGACAACCAATCACGAACCCGATATTCCCGTTTACGCGAGTAGCGCAACGCTTCTTCCAACAGACCATCAATCAGCTGGAAGTAAACACCATGACGCAGTGCA
>CAVIOP010000210.1:0-2470 GCA_963644485.1 bacterium
CAGGGCGCCGCTTCGCTTGCCCTGGGCTAAGTACTTTTGGGCTTTCAGCCCGCTTCGGCTCACGCAATGTAAATCCGCGGCGCCCTGGATTGGGTATGCGAGTGATGGGCGCGCGCCCTATGGGACCGCGGGCTTTCTGCCTGTTTTGGCTCACGCATTGTAAATTGCTGGGCTTTCAGCCCGCGGCTCACGCAGACATTGTTCAGCACGCTTCGGTTCACGCGTTGTAAATCCGAAACTTAAATAATAAACATTAAATTTATATGCAGAAGGTGGGATGATTCCTTTAGTTTTCCTACCTTTGCAACCAATTATATTTTATTCCCAAACCATCAGATGAAGAAAATATTCACCCTCACCCTCTTGGCACTTGTCACCCTTCTGGCGCAAGCACAGATGGTCAACCCCGTGAAGGTCAGTTCGCAACTGAAGACCAACGGCTCGGCAGAGGCCGAGATCATCTTCTCATGCAAGATCGAGAAAGGATGGCACGTCTATTCGACGGGCCTTGGAGACAACGGACCCACATCGGCCTCGTTCCATGCCAACAAGCTCGACGGCGTCGAACTTGTGGGCAAGCTCACGCCGCGCGGCCACGAGATCAGCACCTACGACAAACTCTTCGAGATGAACCTGCGCTACTTTGAGGGTAGCGCACAGTTTGTGCAGAAGGTGCGGTTCACCAAGCCCGACTACTCCATCGACGCTTACCTGGAGTATGGTGCCTGCAACGAGCAGAACTGCATGCCGCCTTCAGAGGCCGCCTTCAAGAGTGCGGGCAAGAGTCCGGCAGTGGCGTCTGCAGACGGCAAGAAAGCCGAGGCACAGGCTGACAAGGCTGACAAGGCTGTTGCCCCCGATGCTGCCCCTGCTGCCGACACGGCTCTGCTGCCGCCCGCTGCCGACACGGCCGCCACAGTGGCGCAGACTGCCGACACCGCCGGCATCGACAGGGGGGAGCTGTGGAAGCCGGTCGTCAAGGAACTGCAGCAGATGACCGGCGGAGGCGACATCGCCAACATGTCGCTCTGGTATATCTTCCTCATGGGCATCGTCGGCGGGCTCCTGGCACTTGTCATGCCCTGCATCTGGCCCATCATACCCATGACGGTCAGCTTCTTCCTCAAGCGCGCCAAGGACGACAAGCGGCGCGGACAGCGCGATGCCATCCTCTATGGCGTGTCGATCATCGTCATCTTCCTGCTCCTCGGCATCGGCGTGACGGCCATCTTCGGTCCCAGCACGCTCAACTCGCTGGCCACCAATGCCGTGTTCAACGTGTTCCTCTTCCTCCTCCTCGTGGTCTTCGCCATGAGCTTCTTCGGATGGTTTGAGATCAAGCTGCCCGACAGCTGGGCCAACAAGGTAGACACCAAGGCCACCAGCACCAGCGGCTTCGTGTCCATCTTCCTCATGGCCTTCACCCTGGTGCTGGTGTCGTTCTCATGCACCGCGCCCATCATCGGACTGCTCCTGGTGCAGACCGTCACCTCGGGCGACTGGGTGGCACCTGCCGTGGGCATGTTTGGCTTCGCCCTGGCGCTGGCCGTGCCGTTCTCGCTCTTTGCCCTCTTCCCCTCGCTGATGAAGAAGAGTCCGCGGAGCGGCGCATGGATGGACCAGATCAAGGTGGTGCTCGGCTTTGTGGAGCTGGCCTTCTCGCTCAAGTTCCTGAGTGTGGCCGACCTGGCCTACGGCTGGCACATCCTCGACCGCGAGACATTCCTCGCCCTCTGGATCGTCATCTTCCTGGCCATGGGCTGCTACCTCGTGGGCTGGCTTAAGTTCCAGCAGGACACCATCGGCGGCGACATGAACAAGCCCATGCCCGTGCCCGCCATCATGCTCGGCCTCTGCTCCATCGCCTTCGCCATCTACATGGTGCCGGGACTCTGGGGCGCTCCCTGCAAGGCGGTATCGGCCTTTGCTCCGCCCATCAGCACACAGGACTTCAACCTCAACACAAAGGTGGTGGAGGCTAAGTACACCAACTACGAGGAGGGCATGGCCGCCGCCAAGGCGCAGGGCAAGCCCGTGCTGCTCGACTTCACTGGCTTCGGGTGTGTCAACTGCCGCAAGATGGAAGCATCGGTGTGGACCGACCCACAGGTGGCCAGCAAGCTGGAGAAAGACTATGTGCTCATCTCTCTCTTCGTGGACGACAAGACGCCGCTCGCCGAGCCCATCGAGATCACCGATGACAGCGGACAGAAGCGCACCCTGCGCACCGTCGGTGCCAAGTGGAGCTGGCTGCAGAGCCACAAGTTCGGATCCAACACGCAGCCCTTCTACGTGGCGGTCGACAATGCAGGCCGTCCGCTCACGGGCGCCTACTCGTTCAAGGAGGATACCAAGGCCTACCTCGAGTTCCTCAACAAGGCGCAGGAACAATACAAGTGACCGCGGTCACACAAGCGGGCTGAAAGCCCAGCAATTACCTAGCCCAGGGCTGAACAATGTTCGCGTGAGC
>CAVIOP010000211.1:0-2468 GCA_963644485.1 bacterium
TGGGCTTTCAGCCCGCAGCTCACGCAAACATTGTTCACCCCGCGGCTGACGCAAATATTGTTCACCCCGCGGCTCACGCAAACATTGTTCAGCCCGCGGCTGACGCAAACATTGTTCAGCTCGCGGCTGACACTGTACTTCATGCTATTTGTTCTTTTTGTGACCGGAGGTAATATGATGGCTAAACTTATCCTGCGATTTGTTCTTCCGTCTAAGCAGGAATCCTTATCTTTGTAGGTGGTTTTGCAGTAAAACAAATAAGATAATGGACAAGAAAGACTTAAGAATCATATTCATGGGAACGCCCGAGTTTGCGGTGGGCACGCTGAGCCGCCTCGTGGAGGGCGGATACAATGTGGTGGCGGTGGTGACACAGCCCGACAAGCCCGTGGGCCGCCATCAGGACCAGGTGCAGCCCAGCGAGGTGAAGCGTTATGCCCTGGCCCACGGCCTGCCCGTGCTCCAGCCGGTGAAGATGAAGGACCCCGCCTTCGTCGACGCGCTGAAGGCGTTTGCCGCCGACCTGCAGGTGGTGGTGGCCTTCCGCATGCTGCCCGAGGTGGTGTGGGCCATGCCCCGCTACGGCACGTTCAACGTGCATGCCGCCCTGCTGCCGCAGTATCGCGGCGCGGCACCCATCAACTGGGCTGTGATCAACGGTGAGACCGAGACGGGCGTCACCACCTTTTTCCTTGACCATGACATCGACACGGGCCGCATCATCCTCAGCAAGTCCTTTGCCATCCCCGACAATGCCAACGTCGAGTATGTCTACGACGGACTGATGCGCCTGGGTGCCGATGCCGCTGTCGAGACCGTCGACGCCATCCTCCGAGGCAACGGCCATGTCGACTCCATGGAGCAGGCGCCACTGGCCGAGGGCACCGTGCTCCACGCAGCTCCCAAGATCTTCAAGGAGACATGCCGCATCAACTGGAACCAACCGGCCAAGCGTGTCTACGACTTCGTGCGCGGCCTGTCGCCCTATCCCGGCTCGTGGACCACGCTGCAGCCCAAGGGCACGGTGCTCAAGGTCTTTGCCGCCGGCAAGACGGGCGAGCATGCCGCCTGTGCGCCCGGCACCATCCGTGTCAGCGGTCACCGCCTCCTCGTGGCCTGCGCCGACGAGTGGCTGGAGCTCTGCGAGGTGCAGCTGGCGGGCAAGAAGCGCATGGCCGCCACCGCCTTCCTCAATGGCAACCGCGACATCGACGGCGCCGACTGCCTCTGAGGATCGCCGTCGGCATCCGGATTACAGGTTGAGCTGGATATCGTCGCGCACGACACGGTCCCACGCAAACGCGTCCACGAGGTCGCGCGCCTCCACGGCGTCGGCCGTGGGCTGCAGACCGGCAGCATGAGCCAGGAGGCCGATGAGCTGGGCTGGCGTGAACCGCTGGCGCAGGCAAGCCATGTCGAGTGCCTGGTCGCGCTTGGAGAGGCGCTGGCCCGCCGCGTTGCAGAGCAGCGGCAGATGGACGAAGCGGGGCGGCGTGAAGCCCAGCAGGCGCGCCAGGTAGATCTGTTGGGGTGAGGAGAGCAGCAGGTCGCGGCCGCGCACTACCTCCGTGACCCCCATCAGTGCGTCGTCGACCACCACGGCGAGCTGGTAGGCCCATGCCCCGTCCTTGCGCCGCACGATGAAGTCGCCGCAATGGGTGGCCAGGTCCACGGTCTGCCGACCGTAGTGCCCGTCGGTGAAGGTCACGGTGCCCTTGCCCTCTTCAGGCACCATCAGGCGCGTGGCGGCAGGCCCCGTGCACGCTCCGGGCGGCAGATGGCGGCAGGTGCCGGCGTAGACCACGCGTCCGTCGCTCTCATGGGGTGCCTGCGTGGCCAGTATGTCGGCCCGCGTGCAGTAGCAGGGATAGGTCAGGCCGCGCGCCGAGAGCTTGTTGAGGTAGCTGGCGTAGATGTCGCCGCGCCGGCTCTGCCAGTAGGGACCCTCGTCCCACGTCAGCCCGAGCCACTCCAGGTCGTCCATGATCATCTCCGCATAGGCCGCATGGGAGCGTTGCGGATCGATGTCCTCGATGCGCAGCAGCCATGTGCCACCCTGTGCCTTGGCCGACAGCCACGACAGCAGGGCACTCATCATGTTGCCCAGATGCATGCGTCCCGTCGGCGACGGCGCGAACCGGCCCTTCACCCGAGGACGACGCCTGTCTGAACCGTTCATTGTCTTGTCGTCATCAGTCATAACATAAAAAACTCCCACCGAGGCGGGAGTATAGGCTTTCTAACCTTCGGCCTTTTCGGGCCTTATTGTGATAAGAGGTAGGAAATCTTGTTCCAAGTGCAAATATAAGACTAATTGTTTGCCCTTCCAAATTATCAGCTGTATTTTTACGGAAAAGTTCAAATTATCGGTGTCCGGTAATCATCAGCCCGCATCGGCTCATGTCCTGATGAAGATACGAAAAAAACAGCAAAAACACCCGATGCGGTTCTCTGCCCTTACGGGCTTG
>CAVIOP010000212.1:0-2339 GCA_963644485.1 bacterium
TGGGCTAGGTAATTGCTGGGCTTTCAGCCCGCTTTGGCTCACGCAGACATTGTTCTGCCAGCATCGGTTCATGTAGTATTCCATAACAGCCTCCTTATTTTATGGGTCATAACAACCAAATCCGAAACTCGAGAAAAGGATTAGGCAATTACGTTCGCGGTGCCGCTACCGCCCGTCGGGTCCGAGATAATAGCCCAGCTCAGGCGGTTGGTTGTAGCCCACGTTCTCGGCGGCCACACTCTCGCGGTAGGGCACGTCGGTCATGAGGCAGGGCACGCGATGGCTCGTGGCGAAGGGCGTGAGGTAGATGCGCAGCTCGGTGCTCTCGGCATCGCGCATCACCACCTCCTCGCGCCAGTCGCCCAGGATGTCGGCCGAGAGACAAGGGTTCGACTTCGTGCCGTTGTTGAACACGCCGTCGAAGTGCTGCACCACCTCCATCTCTTTTGTCGCCGCGTTGTAGCGCGTCACCGTCTCATGGTCGAGCAACTGTCGTGTCAGTCCGCCGTCCCACCACACGGCGAAGTTGCACGAGAGGCGCGAGCGTGCGCGCCGCGTGTCACTGTAGTCCACGTCCTGTCCCTGGCTGCTGTCACCGCTCTTTGTCGATGCCGTGTCGAAGGGCGATGTCAGCGCCACGTTACTGCTCCACACCTCCGGCCCGTAGTGGGTGGAGTCGATGTCGGCCGCCATGCCGCGCCCCACATCATAGTCGGCCTTGCGCTGCATCACCACCTGTCCGGTGGCGGCGTCGCGCAGCTCCGAGCCGTCGCGCCGGTTCTCGTGCACGTCCCACACGTAGAGGCGGTTGGTCACCGGCTCCGCCACGAGGTGCAGGGCATCGCCATGTCCGAAGCCCGTGTTGTAGAGTGTCGAGCCGTCGTGGTCCACGCAGAGCGCGCCGTAGACGATCTCGTCGCGTCCGTCGCCGTCCACGTCGGCCACCCGCAGGTTGTGGTTGCCCTGTCCGCCGTCCTCGTGCCGTGCGCGGTTGGTCAGTCCGAGACTGTCGGTCATCGCCACCTGCCGCGGTTGCGGGTCGGTGTCGTAGTACCACTGCAGGCGCAGGTCCTTGCCGTCCCAGCGCCAGGCGGCCAGCGTGGTGCGCGTGTAGTATCCGCGGCAGAAGACCGCCGAGGGATGCTGCCCGTCGAGGAAGGCCAGTGCGGCCAGGTAACGCTCCGAGCGGTTGGCGTGGTCGTCGCCCCAGCAGTCGCGTGGCCCGCGGTCGGGCACGTAGTCGACGGTCTTCAGCGCCGCCCCCGTCCGTCCGTCGAACACCGTCAGATACTCGGGTCCGTCCATCACGCGCCCGTAGCGCGGCGTGCCCACCTCGCTGTTGCGCCAGTCGGCCGCAGCGTCGCCCACGGCGTGCCCCGTGCCGTCGACGGTGCCGTCGGCCGTCTTCATCATCACCTCCGCCCGTCCGTCGCCGTCGAAGTCATAGGCCATGATCTGCGTGTAGTGGGCGCCGGCGCGTATGTTGCGTCCGAGGTCGATGCGCCAGAGACGCGTGCCGTCCAGACGGTAGCAGTCGACGAAGACCGCCGATGTCAGGCCGGCCTGCGAGTTGTCGCGGGCATTGGCCGGGTCCCATTTGACGATGATCTCATACTCGCCGTCGCCATCCACATCGGCCACCGTGGCGTCATTGGCCTGATAGGTCACGGGCACCATGCGCAGCCGCTGGGGAGCGGCGTCGCCCGCGTTGTCGCCCTGCATGGGACGGCGTGCCACCTGCCGGCGGGGCCACAGTGCCATGCTGTCGGTGGTGACGGGTGGTGTGAGTGGTATGCGGAGAAAGCCGTCGGGGGCGTCGGCCGCCAGGGTGAACGCGCCGTCGCGGGCGCCGCCGCGCACGACATAGGTGGCGCCGCCGGCCAGCGGTGTCTCGTCGACGAAGCAGGTGCCGCCCTCCGTCAGCGGCTTGCTGTTGAGGCGCACGCCGTTGCGGTAGACGTCGAAGGGCTCGCGCGCCTTGTCGGTGGGCAGCGTGCGCCACGACACGATGACCGTCGCCCCACTGCGGTAGGCCACCACGCCACGCCCCAGCTGCTCGGTCTGCATCTGCCCTTGGTCATAGTGGGTCTGTGCCGGGCATGCCACGGCACCTGTCATCAGGGCCATGGCCATCATCAAGTGTTTCATAGGCTTGCGTGTGTTAGTAACAAATATCATTATGCTGGAATGTTTTTAAGACAACTCATACAACTCATACAACTTTTTACAACATCTCTTGCACCCCAACGGGGAGACAACGGAAACACTTTTCCCTATAGCCGAGCGCTACTGAGAACGGGCTGAAAGCCCAAAAGTACCTAGCCCAGGGCAAGCGAAGC
>CAVIOP010000213.1:0-2259 GCA_963644485.1 bacterium
TGTAAAAAGTTGTATGAGTTGTATGGGTTGTCTTAAAAGAACGGGCTGAAAGCCCGCATCGGCTCACACGGCGTAAATCCGAAACTTAAATAACAACATAAGCTATGAAGTTTAAATGCAAATCCTAATATAGTAAAAGGGCTGATACCTCATGAGAAGTGTCATTGCCGCCGCCTGCGCCGATTATTCCGCGCAATTAGATAAAGTCTAAGCTCGTGTGCTAACGAGAGTTAAATATCTATAAATGATGTTAGCCCCCCCCGAATTGCTTGGCTTGCAATATAATAAGCGTTAACTTTGGGTAAAACAATGTTCGGGGGGAAGCCCGCATGTGTACCCATATGTGTTTATTACACAGCAAAACTAACTTATTTTTACCAAAACGTTACAATTATGAAAATCAATTCATTCGTAGGCGTGGCCCTTGCCGTTGTCAGTCTCACCGCTTGCTCGGTGGAGGAAGGCGAGGACACCAACGCAAAGATGAAAAAAGAGTACACGCAAGCGTTCGTCAATGAGTTTGGCAGCATCAATGCCAACCAAGACTGGAACGTGGTGGAGCAGAAGTCGGTGACGGTGAAGACCGCCACACCCTCCACGGTGAAGGTCTATGAGAAGCAGGGCGGCAAGTATCGTCTCGCTGCCGACTATGCCGGCGTGCAGGGCAGCAAGACCATCACCTTCGACGGGCTTGAGGGCGACGACACACCCTTCATCGTCAGCATCAACGGCTGCGACCTGGCTGCCACCAACGGCCAGACCATCGACTGCACAAAGGCCGTGAACGGTGTGAAGCGGTCGTCGAAAGTGCCCGACGACTGGAGCCAGTACATCACCTACGGCAGCACGAAGGATAATGTCACACTGAGCACAGACGATGACGTTATCAGCAAGCTTATCACTGAAGGCAGGGACAATTCCGAAATTGTCGTTATCGACGAACCATTCAAGAAGACCCTGTCGCCCAACGAGGCTGCCACCATCTATCCCATGTATTGGAACAACGACTACCCGGGTGAGTACACCGTAGGCATCTACTATTATGATACCAACCTTGTGAAGCACGAGGTGGACATGTATACCAACGACGAGGACGAAGTGCCTTATTCTGAGGGCTCTGAGTTCCAGTCTTACCCGCTCACCATCACTCCTCCCGAGGCCATGGTTTGCGGCGTGTATGTAAGGTTTGGCGAAAACACATATTATTCTGATCCAGCACTGAATGTCGACAAGGCCTCCTTCTTCGGCTATTGCACGGTTGGGACGACGGACCCCTACACCTATCTCTGCTTTGATGCTCCCGGACCCGACGGCGTTGATGACGACCACGACTTCAACGACCTTGTGTTCCTATTGCCGGGCAAGACGACCCCCATCTCCAGTGACCCTGTGTCGTGGATGGTGGCTTGCGAGGACCTCGGCGGCACGTACGACTACGACTTCAACGACGTCGTATTCCGTGTGTCCCACGTTGCCGGCCAAGACTATGCCGACATCTACCCGATGGCTGCCGGCGGCTCGCTGCCTACTTACCTCTACTACAACGACATGCAAATCTCCGAGGATTGGCACCAGCACTTCGGGTCTGACGGCTACAACTACAGCACGCTGGTCAACACCGGCTACGGGGGTGCCAAGATGGAATACGAAATCTGGCCCATCCAGATTAAGGGTCTGCCCGAGGACTGGAGCATGAAGTCGTTTACCAAGGAGGAAGACAGCAAGCACGGCAACATCCACGTTGTGGTGACGCGTGCCAACAAAGAGACCATCTCCATCACCGGCCCGAGCAAAGGCGAGGCTCCGCAGATGCTCGTCCTGCCCTACGAGTGGCAGTGGCCCACAGAGTTGACGCGCATCACCACTGCCTACCCCGGCTTCGGCGAGTGGGGTGAGAACTACGCGAACAGCACCTGGGTCAACTCGGTGGTCAGCGGCAAGGTGATGACACTCAGCGAGGACGATATGAAAATCACCAAGGCACCCAAGGAAATCGATGTGTCGCGGTAGTAAAGACTAACAACGCGCGCGCGTCAGCCGACGCGCACCATCATACCAAGCAAGCCCTGCGCAAGGCCAGCAACATCGGTTGCGGCGTGCGCAGGGCTTTCTGCTTGACTAATATGCCGGGTAAAATCAAAAAAGACCCAATGGGCAATCCGGCAAAATCAATATTTACGTTTCGGAATTATAATGCGTGAGCCGCGGGCTGAAAGCCCAGCAATTACATAGCCCAGGGCATCGCCCTGGGTTTGGCAT
>CAVIOP010000214.1:0-2236 GCA_963644485.1 bacterium
GCGTTGTAAATCCGACACTTGTGAAATTATAAGCAATGACAGCTTGCAAAACACCTATAATTTTCTTAAATTTGCAGCACGAGAGGCTGGTGGCAGGCATTGTCGGACCATCCCTCTGCAACCGTTAACTCAGTGCACACAAGACGATTAGAACCATAGAATGAAGTAAGGGAACCGAAGTTGTTTCACGTGAAACAAGGACTTTCGGGATGCCAATACACAAGGGGAAACGAAGATGACGCGAGAAGAAAACGAAGCCAGGCTGGCCTATCTCAAGAACATTGTCTTGAACATGCCACAGAAGCCCGGCAGCTACCAATACTACGACAAGCGGAGGGAGCCGGGGGAGAACCCCGACCCCTCGCACATCATCTATGTGGGCAAGGCCAAGCATCTCAAGAACAGGGTGTCGAGCTATTTCCACAAGGAGGTGGACCGTTACAAGACGAAGGTCCTGGTGTCGAAGATCCAGGACATCACCTACACTGTGGTCAACACGGAGGAGGACGCTCTCCTGCTCGAGAACGCACTCATCAAGAAGTATAACCCGCGCTACAACGTGCTTCTGAAGGACGGCAAGACCTATCCCAGCATCTGCGTCACCAACGAGTTTTTCCCCCGCATCTTCAAGACACGCCACATCAACAAGCGTGTGGGTACCTTTTTCGGGCCTTATCCCCACGTCTCAGCCATGTACAACGTGCTCGACCTCATCAACAAGGTGTTCAAGCCTCGCCGCTGCCAGCAGTCCCTGACGCGCGAGGGCGTGGAGCAGGGGCGCTACAAGACGTGTCTGGAGTATCACCTCCACAACTGCGGCGGATGCTGTGTGGGCAAGCAGTCGTGGGACGAATACCAGGAGAACATCCGGCAGGCGAAAGAGGTTCTCAAGGGCAACACACGCGAGCTGTCGCAGGTTCTCTACGAGGAGATGATGGAGAAGGCACGGGCCCTGAAGTTCGAGGAGGCACAAGCGCTGAAGGTGCGCTACCAACTGCTGCAGGACTTTGTGTCGAAGAGCGAGGTGGTGAGCCACACCATCACCGACGTGGATGTGTTCACCATAGTGCACGACGACCACCATAACAATGCCTATATCAACTACTTACACGTGAAGAACGGCACCGTCAACCAGAGCTTCACCTATGAGTACCGGCGCAAGCTCGACGAGAGCGACAACGACCTGCTCATGCTCGCCATCCCCGAGATACGCGAGCGGTTTGCCTCGACGGCGCAGGAGGTCATCGTGCCGTTTGAGATGGAGTGGCAGTTGCCCGACGCCACGTTCTTCGTACCGCAGCGCGGCGACAAACGCCACCTGCTGGAACTGTCGGAGATGAACGGCAAACAGTATAAGTTCGACCGGCTGAAACAGGCGGAGAAGCTCAACCCCGAACAGAAGCAGACGCGTCTCATGAAGGAGCTGCAGACCAAGCTGGGCCTGGAGAAGATGCCCTATCACATCGAGTGCTTCGACAACTCCAACATCTCGGGCACCGACGCCGTGGCGGGCTGCATCGTCTACAAGGGCATGAAGCCCTCGCGCAGCGACTACCGCAAATACAACATCAAGACCGTGACGGGGCCCGACGACTATGCCTCGATGCAGGAGGTGGTACGCCGCCGCTACACACGCATGCAGAGTGAGGGCACACCCCTACCCGACCTCATCATCACCGACGGCGGACGCGGACAGATGGATGTGGTGCGTCAGGTGGTCGAAGACGAGCTCCACCTGTCGATACCCATCGCCGGACTGGCCAAGGACGACCGTCACCGCACCAACGAACTGCTCTATGGGTTCCCGCCTGCGGTGATCGGCTTAAAGCCTGACAGTGAGCTGTTTCGCGTCCTCACACAGATACAGGACGAGGTGCACCGCTACGCCATCACCTTCCATCGCGACAAACGTTCCAAGCATGCGCTCCACTCTGCGCTCGACGACATCCCGGGCATCGGTCCCAAGACGCGCGACACCCTGCTCCGCTCGTTCCACAGCGTGAAAGCCATCAAGGTAGCAACTCTTTCAGACCTTGCTACCAACATTGGCCTGTCGAAGGCCCAACGGGTGTTCCGCCACTTCCATCCCGAAGAAGAATGAGCCGCGAACTGAACAATGTTTGCGTGAGCCGCGGGCTGAAAGCCCAGCAATTCCTTAGCCCAGGGCATCGCCCTGGGTACGCATGCGAGCGATGTACGCGCCCTGTAAGGGCAAAAGTCTATGTCTGCTCTATAC
>CAVIOP010000215.1:0-2209 GCA_963644485.1 bacterium
CGCTCATTCTTGCTGTTCTAAGCTAAGGGAGCGGAGCGAGGAGGACACGCAAAGCGGGCGTAGCGGAGCAGCCCGATGAGCGTGGACGATGAGCGAAGCGATAAAAAGAATACCGGCTTTGCCGGTCGAAAAATTTTAGGAAATCATGCAGATAAAGATATTCAGCATACCCTTATGTGGCGACGAGGGAATGACGGATGAGATGAACCACTTTCTGCGCGCCAACAAGATAATAGACATCAAGAAAGAGTTGGCGATGCTCGATGGCAACAGCTGCTGGACATTCTGCATAACCTATCTGCAGGATGCCCGACTTGCTGGATCTGCTGCTGCGGCCAGACTGGGCGGCAGTAAGGTGGACTATAAGGAGGTGCTGGATGCTGAAACGTTCGAGCGGTTTTCTGCGTTCCGCAAACTCCGCAAGCAGATAGCCGAGAGCGAGGCGGTGCCGGCATACGCAGTCTTCACCGATGCCGAACTGGCGGAAATAGCAAAACTGAAGAGTCTGACACTGTCGGCCATGCAAGCCATTCCGGGCATCGGGAAAAAGAAGATGGAGAAATATGGCAATGCCTTCATAGCAAACCAAAAGGAAGAGACGGATGAAACGAACGGGCAACTTGACGGAAAAGATAGCGACGCTTGACAACCTCTATCTGGCCTTCATGAAGGCGCAACGAGGCAAACAGACGAAGGCGGAGGTGAGAGAGTTTGCGGAGAACTTGGAAGCCAACATGGCACAAATGCGGCAAGAGATTCTTGACGGCACTATTGCCGTGGGCGAATACCGTTACTTCAAGATACGTGACCCCAAGGAACGGGTGATCAGTGCTGCCCCGTTTCGCGAGAGGGTGTTGCAACACGCCATCATGAACATCTGCCACGACTACTTCGACCGCACACTGATAGACACCACCTATGCCACACGAAAGGGCAAAGGACTCTATGCGGCTTTGGACAAGGCTGTAGAGGCGGCATCGCACTACGAGTATCTTGTGAAACTTGACTACCGCAAGCATTTCGACTCCATCGACCACGAGGTGCTGAAGCGCAGGTTGCGGCGCATGTTCAAGGACAAGATGCTGCTGACGCTCTTCGACCGCATCATCGACAGCTACAGCGTGACGGAAGGCAAAGGACTGCCCATAGGCAACCTGACGAGCCAGTATTTTGCCAACCTCTACCTCTCCGACCTCGACCACAAGGTGAAGGAGCAGTGGAAGGCTCGTGTCTACGTGCGCTACATGGACGACATACTCATTGCCAGCAACGACCGCGCGGAACTGAAACGCTGCGTGGCCCTGATGACCGACTACTCCGCACGCCAACTGCTGCTGACCTTCAAGCCTCCGGTCTACCGTAAGTCGGCCGATGGACAGGTCTTTCTGGGCTACCGCGTGCTGCCCCACCACTGTAAACTGTCAGGACGCAGCAAGCGGCGCTTCCGCAGCAAACTCCTGACCTACGACCGCCTGCTGGGCGAGGGCCGATGGAGCCAGAGCCAATACCAGGAACACATGCTGCCGCTGCTCTCGTTTGCCTTGCATGCGGAGAGCAAGCCCTTCCGCAGGGCATGCATGGCGATATAGATGATACAGAAAGGTGACAATCAGAGAGTGGGTCTAACCGCGTGAACCGCGGCGGCAGTTGGAACAACAACGCGAGGAACTGCCGCTCTTCGAACCGTAACAACAACACCCCCGACAACCGTAACAACAACAACGGCCTCCGCCTGGCCCTCTCCGAGCTTAGAACAGTAAGAATGAGTGGATGCTCAAACATGTTGTAAACAGATTGTCATCTTGAATGTCCCCTTTATAGACGGGACATTCGAAACCGGTGACCGCACACGTGGCCATCCCACAATGCCGGCTTAGTAGCCTGTTCCGGACGGTATGGCGAAACGCCGACATGGTATTAAAACAGAATCGAATAATAGTCTTTTTATGCAGACATTACAGCCCAATACCCTCCTGCAGGGGGGACGATACAAGATCATCAAGACGCTCGGACAGGGCGGATTTGGTATAACCTACTTGGCGCTTCAGAGCAGACTGGAAAGACAGGTGGCAGTGAAGGAATTTTTCATGAAGGACTGCTGCGAACGGGATGAGAGTACCAGCCATGTCACTTTGGGCACGGCGGGCATGCGCGAACAAGTGAGCCGCTTTAGGGAGAAGTTTCTGAAGGAGGCGCGCAACATCGCCAA
>CAVIOP010000216.1:0-2020 GCA_963644485.1 bacterium
TCGGCGACGAAGGAGACGCTTGCCTAAGCAAGAACGCCCTGGGTGGTGAATGCAATGTAACTACGCCCTGAAGGGGAAAAAGTATAGAGCCGACATAGACTTTTGCCCTTACAGGTAGGGCGCGTGCAACGAGGCCGACCTAAACTCGAATCTATTGGACCGGATGATTTCTAAACGGGGACAGCAGTGCTTCTTCTTGAAAGAGTATAGCGGGCTATGCGATTGAAAAGCACACAAATAGTTCCGGTTTCCCGGAAAAAATATCGGCATTCCATGCCGACTTAACAATCTTTTTTGTAATTTTACACCATGAGTCAAAACCTACACGACGATATCAGCCTGTTCTTCCGGCAGTTTGCCCTCAGTCACCTGCCGGCAAACGCCACAGACACCCCGGACCCTCGGGACATCAAGATGATGATGGTCAACCACTGCGAGGAAATCTATCCGGCGTTCGCCAAGACCGACATATTCACAGACCACTACCAGCAGGAGGGACACGGCCGCATGGTGGAAGAGTACAAACGTTGCTTCACGCTTCTGCTGACAGGCCGGCTGCCCTGACCGTCCACTGCCAAGGGCAAGGCTCCGGCATCCCATCGAAAAAACCTAAAACATATAACTTTATGACGAACAACAAAACATTATTTGTCCCCCTGGCCTTTGTGGGATTGTTCTTCTTCTCCATCGGCTTTGCCTTGGGCATCAACTCGTTCCTCATGCCCGTCCTGAAGGGTGCCATGAACATGTCGGCCGGAGCATCGAGTCTCCTGCTTGCCGCCACCTTCGTACCGTTCCTCCTCTTCGGCATCCCCGCCACCAAGTGCATCGAGGCCATCGGCTACAAACGCACCATGGCGCTCTCGTTCGGCATCTTCGCCGTCGCCTTCGCCCTGTTCATCCTGGCGGCCAGCGAGCAGTCGCTCACCTGGTTCCTCATCGCCAGCTTCATCAGCGGGGCAGCCAACTGTGTGCTGCAGGCTTCGGTCAACCCCTACGTCACCATCTGCGGCCCGCTGGAGAGCGCGGCACGGCGCATCTCGTGCATGGGCATCTGCAACAAGCTGGCCTGGCCGGCCACAACGGCCTTCATAACATACGTCATCGGCAAAGGCATCGAGAACATACAGATGCCCGACCTCTACCTGCCTTTCGGCATCATCATCGGCATCTTCGTGGCACTGGGCATCATCGCCCTGCTGGCTCCGCTGCCTGAGGTGAAGGCTGCAGGAGAAGAAGACGACAGCACCGACGACACGGTGCCGGCATGCCCCTATGCCGAAGGAAAGACCAGCATACTGCAGTTCCCCCATCTGTTGCTGGGCTGCCTGGCCCTGTTCCTCTACGTAGGTGTGGAAACCATCTCGCTCGCCACGGCCAACGACTATGCGAAGGCCCTCAACCTGGCAGGCGACAACTGGGGCTTCATACCCTCCATCGGCATGGTGGTGGGCTACATCTGCGGCATCGTCTTCATACCGAAATACCTGAAACAGGACACGGCCATGCGTCTCTGCGCCGTCATAGCCGTCATCGGTTCGGTGCTCGTGGCTGTCATTCCCACGGCCGAGATGTCTGTCTACTGCATCTTCCTCATGGCCCTCGGATGCTCGCTCATGTGGCCGTCGCTGTGGCCCTTGGCCATGGCCGACCTCGGCAAGTTCACCAAGAGCGGGTCGTCGCTCCTCACAATGGCCATGGCCGGCGGTGCCGTCATGCCTTGGGTGCAGGGTCTCGTGGTCGATGCCTGCGGCTATCAGGCCAGCTACTGGGTGTGCGTGCCTTGCTTCCTCTTCATCTTCTTCTACGGCATGTGGGGCTACAAGATGAGATAAGCGCCGTAAACTAAAAACGCAGAAAAGGTCAGGTTGTCAACAACTTACAACATACGAACAACGGTTACCCGACACCGGTAACCAAAGACTAAGCCCGATGAACAATATGCTCATCGGGCTTAGCGTATACAATAACAAATCAATTATTACAGGAACTTACATGCTGTAGACCACGTCCATCAGTT